>NZ_AP023396.1:7516214-7832428 GCF_014466955.1 Nocardia wallacei
GTGGAAGACGTTACCCGCCGACGAAAGCCATTGGACCAGACCGCAACCGGTATCGATCACGGCGGTCCCGTCACCCGTGGCGACCGAGCGATGCACCGCATCCCGCACGAAGTCCGGTAGCGAACTCATCCCCATATTCCCCAAACCGTCCGATGCGAGCCCGGCCGCCGGACTGGCCGGTCGGTGTCCTGTCGACACGATGCTAGCGCGGCCGGACGCGCCACCCGCCCGATCCGATCCGGCGCCTGGGAAGTCACACGATCCGCTCATAAAACCGGTGTACGCTGCGCGAACGTTCGTGACCGAAGCTAAGGAGTCGCATGTCCAGGACTGCGTATCGGATGGCCGTGCCGGGCGTCGTGTTCGCCCTCGCGTTGCTACCGCCCACCGCCGGAGCCCAACCACTCCGGCCGACCTTCCCGGTGGGCGCACCGGGCTACACCGTCGAGGTGAACAGTCCCGAGGGCAGTCCCGGTTACATCTACTACTCGAGCGGCCTCAGCGCCGCCGCGCTGGTACCCGGCCTCGCGCCCGCGCTGGCGCAGTTGCCGGCCACCGCGCCCGCCAATGTGGTGCTGGACAAGTCGGGTCGCGAGGTGTGGCGGTACACCCCGCCGCCCGGGCAGGACGTGTCGAACTTCCGCACCCAGACCTATCGGGGCGAGCGGGTGCTGACCTGGTGGCAGGGCGCCACCGAGGGCGGGCACGGCGCCGGTGTCGACTACATCGCCGACGAGCACGGCACTGTCATCGAAACGCTCTCGCCGCCGGACGATTCCAGTGACGTGCACGAGTTCCGGCTCACGCCCGACGGCCACGCGCTGATCACCTCCTACCGAGAGATCACCGCGGATTTGACGGCGATCGGCGGCCCGCGGGACGCACGCATGTACGACACCGTCGCGACGGTCATGGATGTCGAGAGCAAGCGAGTGCTGTTGCGGTGGAGCGCCGCCGAACACGTGCCGCTCACCGACACCACCGAGCCCGGTCTGCTTCCGGGCAGCCGGATCTACGACCCGTACCACATCAACTCGATCAGCCTCGGTCCCGACGGCAACCTGGTCGTCTCGATGCGCAATACCTCCACGATCTACGGCGTGGACATCCGGACCGGTTCCGTCACTTGGCAACTCGGCGGCAAGCGCTCCACCTTCGATCTCGGGCCCGGCGTGCAGTTCGCCTTCCAGCACGACGCCGAATTCACCGATCCCACGACGCTGCGCCTGTTCAACAACAACTCGAACGGGTTCTCGACGCTCGGGCCGTCCAGTGTCCAGTGGATCCACCTCGACTTCGCGGCCGGCCGAGCCACGTTGGTACGCAACCAGACCCACCCGGAGGGACTCGTGGCGTTCGCCATGGGCGGCGCCGAATCGCTGCCCGGCGGCAACACGCTGGTCGGCTGGGGCATGGCTCCGCACATCTCCGAGTTCACGCCCGGCGGCGCGCTGGTCTACGACGCCGCGCTACCCGTCGGCACCTACCGCGCGTATTCGGACGACTGGGCTCCCGCGCCCTGAGCCGCGACGGATCTCACCCGCACCGCCGATCACGAAACCGTGCCCGCGCCCCAACTCGGGCTCTGGGCAACCAGTTTCGGGTCGGTGAGGCGGTGCGGGTTGCCGCCGTCGCGGTACATCGCCCAGACCTCGGCTCCGCCGTTGCCCTGCGCATCACGGACGAACCTGGTGAAGAGGATCTCGGTGCCGTCTCGGGACAGGGCCGGGTGGCCCACCGCCTCGTCGATGAGCTGACGTACCCGGCGGCCCTCGAGGTCGGTCTCGTAGATCTCGGACCGGTTCTTGCCCCCGCGGTTACTGGTGAACACGATCGCACTGCCGTCGCGGGTGAATACCGGCTCGGAGTTGTAGAAACCGTCCGACAGCAACTGCCGGGCCTCGGACCCGTCCGCGTTCATCAGCCAAAGCGTGTCCGCCCGGGTGAACGCGATCTTCGAACCGTCCGGCGAGAAACTCGGATCACTGCCCGCCCCGATCCGGACAACGCCGGTCCCATCGGGATTCATCACGAACACCGACTGCCAGTCGTCGGCGAACGCGATTCGCGCGGGATGCGGGGGCGGTCCCGCTTCCTTCGCGCAGCCGGAGACCAGCACGGCCGTGACGACGGCCACCGACACGGCCCACAACCGCCGGCCCCCGGCCGAAACGATTCGAGCACCCGAACGTCCGATACGTGACATACCACGCATCGTCCCAGGGATTACCGGCGATGGAGGCGCCTGGGCGGGATACCGGACAGCTCCCGTTCCGCGCACCGCTCCACCAGGATCGGGGTGAAGTTCCGCACCGCCGAGTTGGAGAAGCGCTCATGGAAGCGTTCGACGGTCGCTGCGATGGTGGCCGACGGAACCTCGGGATGACCGGCGGCGAGTCGCTCGATGACGGTGTTGATCTGCACGGCCTCGTCGTTCTGCATAGGACAGTCCTTGCCTTGCTCGCTCGTGTAGGGCCCACGTGTCCTGCTGTCCGGCATCCACCACGCACGCTGACCGATAGAACTATCGGCGCACCAGAGTACCTTACCGTTGAATAGCGGTACGTTGAATGGTGAGACATCGATACGTGCGGATCAGCCTTGGCGCTTCCGGTCCTCCCGTAGTCGCTCGATGGCGCGCGTGGTCCACGTCGCGCGGGCGGCACCCGGTAGCTTCGTTGCCTCGTAGGCGATCAGCCGTTCCGCTGTCGCGTGACTGCCCAGCACCATGGTGAGGAGCAGGCGGTAGGACTCCGGCTGAGCCGGCGGGGGGCTCTCCTTGCCGGGCCGCGGCGCCGGACGGCTGTGCCCGACGGCGGCGGCGCGGCCCAGCCAGTATCGAGCCTCGGTGCCGCTACCCCGCTTCCGCAACAGCAGTCCCAGGCTTCTCGTCGCACCGGGCGTGCCGTTGTCGACCGCGCGGCGGAGCCAGCGTTCCGCCTCGCCCAGATCGCCGCGCTGATACAGCAGCCAACCCAGATTGTGTATCGCGAAGGCATTGTCCGCCGCTGCCGCCCGCCGGTACCACTGTTCGGCTTCCAGCAGGTCGTGACGGTGCTGTGGCAGGCGGAACACGCGGCGCAACCGTGTGCGCCCGCCCGAACCGGCCACCCGCTCGTGCAGCAGCCGGCCCAGGTTGAACGCCGCGTCCGTGTCATCACCGAAAGCGGCTTTGCCGTACCAGTATTCGGCCTCGGCGCGGTCGCCGGTTTCCTCCAGCAGCGATCCCAGGTGGTTCATGGCGCGGGTATTACCGCCCGCGGCGGCCACCCGGCACCAGCGGACCGCCTCGGATCGATTGCCGCACCGGGTCAGCAAGGCAGCCAAATTGTATGCGGCATAAGGGTTGTCGGCGGCCGCCTTGCGGTACCAGTGTTCGGCCGCGACCAGATCGCCGTGTTCCTGGGCCAGCACTCCCATCTTGTTCTGCGCCGAAGCGTTGCCGGTGTCGGCGGTCTTGCGGTACCAGTACTCGGCCTGCGCACGCTCGCCGCGCTGCTCCCACAACCGGCCCAGCGCGACTGTGGCATCGAGGTTCTCGGCCTCCACCGCCCGATGGAGCCAGCGCTCGGCTTCGTTGAGTTCGCCTCGTTCGACGAGCAGCCATCCCAGACTCGCCATCGCGGCGGCGTCACCCTCCGCGGCGGCCGCGCGATACCGGTGTTCCGTCCGAGTCGCTGTCATCTGTCCCTCCCAGGGTGTCCGAACCGGCCCATGCTGACCTAGATGTACTGACCTGAGAGGTTCGCAACGCGGCTGGCTGGCGGGTGGCCTGCGAGTGCGGTGTGGCCGCGGTGGTGATTGTAGGTGTGTAGCCAGGTCGTGAAGGCTGTGCATCGTTCGGAGTCGCTGCGGTAGAGCCGGGCGTAGGCCCATTCGTCAGCCAGGGTGCGATGGAACCGCTCAACCTTGCCATTGGTTTGAGGGCAGTAGGGACGAGTGCGTTTATGAACGACCGGCCCGAGGGCCTCGGCGAAGGTGCGGGATCGATAGCAGGATCCGTTGTCAGTCAACACTTTTCGGATCCTGATGCCGTTGACGGCGAACCATGCGGCAGCGCGGGTCCAGAATGCGGCAGCGGTGTCTTTGCGTTCATCGGCCAGGATCTCGCTGTAGGCCAGCCGGGAATGATCATCGAGCGCGGTATGCAGATAGTGGTAGCCGTGGCGGGGGTTGCCGTAGCCGTTGCGTTCGGCGGTGGGTTTGTGGGCCTGCCAGTTTCGCCGCCCCACGCTGCGACCGAGTTTGCGATGGCCGCCGCCGTCGGGGATCTTGCCGAGTTTCTTGACATCGACATGGATCAGATCACCAGGGCGGTCGTGTTCGTAGCGGCGCACCGGTGTGCTGGTAGCGCGGTCGAGCCAACTCAACCTGCTCAGCCGGTAGCGTCGCAGAACCCGGTGCACTGTCGAGGGATTCAATCCGAGCAGGTAGGCGATGCGGGCCGGCCCCCACCGGCGCAGGACCCGGACCTTGATGATGCGGCGTTCGGTGCGGGTCGGGGTCCGCGCCGGGCTGCGATGCGGGCAGCTGGATCGATCGGCCATCGCGGTCGCGCCGTCGACCCGGTAGCGGTCTGCCCACCGTTTGGCGGTGGTGTGGCAGACCTGGAATCTTTCCGCGGCCCGCCGCAACGGCCAGCCGTCCTCGACGACACAACGAGCAAGACGTAACCGGCCCAACTCCGAGAGCGGGGCATTACGGTGGGACACGAAGACCTCCGGCAGTGAATGAGTTCCTAGACAGCTCTCACTTCACTCGGAGGTCTTCGCCATGTCAGCTCGCCACGCCGTCACCAACGTCCGTGGTCAGTACACCTAGACCAGCCGGGTGCCCGGTTGGTTGGGGGCGATTCGCACTCGGCGGGTTTCCACCCAACCCTTTTGCCGCCCAGCGGGTCTACTCCCTCGTGAGAAGCACCGCACCCGGCATGCTTGCGCAGCCGGTGCGCGGGTTGCCTCAACGCGTGACACATCAGGAGGGAACATGGAGAACACCGGCGTCACCGTGGACCTGCCGCTGCATCCCGCCGTGGGGAGCGCATTGTGGCAGGCGAGAGCCGATGCCAGTCCGCAGCCGGTCGACACCAGGGACCTGTTCGTCGCGCTGATGCGGGTCGATACCTCCGGCCGCTGGAACCGGATCACACTGCACTGCGGGGATTCCGAGATCCTCGCCGGGAAGATCGTGCTGGACCCGGCCGCCGGGAGTTCGTCGCACTGGGAGGGTATCCGGCTCACCGATACCTGTGCTGCCGCTCTGCGCACGGCCGAGCGCTTGGCACGCCGCTACAACCTGCCGGGTGTTCCGGCCGGAATGCTGGCACTCGGGCTCGTCGCCGACGGTTCCACCGCCGCGGCGCAGGCCCTGAGCGATGGATTGCGCCGGGACGAACTGCTGGACCTGCTGCAGGCCGACGTGCTGGGTATGACCCTGAGCGGTCTGGCGAACGAACTCTCCGCTACCCCGCCGCCACTGCCCCCACTGCGGCCGGTGGCACCGGTCCAGGCCCTGTACTGCCTGCACTGCGGCGCGACACCCGCTGCGGCCGTGACGATCCGAAGCCATCGCGGTTTCATCCTGATGATGCAATTCGTCCGGATGCCCGGCCCGTTCTGCCGCGACTGCGGCCTGGCCACCCTGCGCCGGATGACGATCCAGAGCGTGTGGTTCGGCTGGTGGGGACCTCTCTCGCTGTTCATCAACGCCGTCACGATCATGTCGAACATGGCCGCCCATTCGCGGATAGCCCAACTCCCGCCACCGATTCCGGGTATGCCGGGACAGCCGATGGACCCCGGCCCGCCGTTGTTCCGCAGGCTCGGCGCCATCGGATTCCTGATACCACTCGGATTTCTGCTCTGGTTCCTCGTCGTGCTCCCGCTGCTTTCGAGCTGAACCGGCGCTGTCGGTCGTGCCACTCGTGGCTAGGCCGACCTGGGATCGTTCGTCGGTATGGTGTTCGGTACCGACAGATCCGCCGGCCCCGGCGGCCGCGAACAGCAGGGCGAGATCGAATGAACAGCCTCCCGGAGACCGGCCTGAACGCCGAAACCACATTGACGGCGCTCCTGGGGGCCGTACTCGCGGAGTGCGCAAGAGATCCGCTGTCCTTTCTCGCCGGTGAGTCGCGCGGTTCGGCCCTCATCCGGATCGGACGCGGGAGCACTCGGGCGCGGGAACCGGATCGGTTCGACGACCTGCTGCTCGAGGCATTCGACTCGGTCAGCGACGTACTGCTCGCCTGGACCACCCGCCAGATCGGCAGCCGCACCGACGCCGAAGACATCGTCCAGACCGCGCTGATGCGGGTGTACGCCGCCAGGCCCGACGTCGACACCGCCGACCGGCTGCGCGGCTATCTGTGGACGGTCACCAAGAACCTCGTACGCGACGCCTGGCGGCGGGCGGCCACCGATCGCGAACGCTTCGACTCCGACGGTGACGAGCGGATCGCACTGCTCGCCGACCGTGCGGGCCTGCACGTGGACGACATTGTCGTCTTGCGCCAGGCGCTGATCGGTGCACTGGACACTCTGCCGCCGCGCGAGCGGGAGGCCGTCGTGCTCCGTGCCTACGAAGGCAATACCTACGCGGAAACCGCGCGCATCATGGGCGTCGCCACGGGCACCGCGAAGGGCTACGTGCACGACGCCCTGCAGCGGGTACGGGAGCGACTCGACCTGATCGCGTGAGATCCGGATCGCGATGCATCGATCGCGCGGTCGGACGCCGGTGGGTCGGTCGTAGACTTGCGCGATGGCACACGACGCGGACCGATCGGTCGACATCAAGCCACGCTCCCGTGATGTCACCGACGGACTCCAGAAGACCGCTGCTCGCGGCATGCTGCGGGCCGTCGGTATGGGTGACGACGACTGGGCCAAGCCACAGATCGGCGTCGCCTCGAGCTGGAACGAGATCACGCCCTGCAACCTGTCCCTCGATCGGCTCGCCAAAGCCGTCAAGGCGGGTGTGCACGCGGGCGGCGGCTATCCCCTCGAGTTCGGCACGATTTCGGTCTCCGACGGCATTTCGATGGGCCACGAGGGCATGCATTTCTCACTGGTCAGCCGCGAGGTCATCGCGGATTCCGTCGAGACGGTCATGATGGCCGAACGCCTCGACGGTTCCGTGCTGCTGGCCGGCTGCGACAAGAGCCTGCCGGGCATGCTGATGGCCGCCGCGCGACTGGATCTGTCGAGTGTGTTCCTGTACGCCGGTTCGACGCTGCCGGGCAACCTCGACGGCCGGGATGTCACGATCATCGACGCGTTCGAGGCGGTCGGCGCCTGCCTGAAGGGCTTGATCACCCCGGCGGAGGTCGACCGCATCGAGCGGGCCATCTGTCCTGGCGAAGGCGCGTGCGGCGGGATGTACACCGCCAACACCATGGCCTCGGCCGCGGAGGCCCTCGGCATGAGCCTGCCCGGATCCGCCGCTCCGCCCGCACCCGACCGCCGTCGCGACGAGTTCGCCCACAAGTCCGGCGAGGCCGTGGTGGAGTTGCTGCGCCGGGGCATCACGGCCCGCGACATCTTGACCTTGGAGGCGTTCGAGAACGCCATCACGGTCGTGATGGCACTCGGTGGTTCCACCAACGCCGTGCTGCACCTGCTGGCCATCGCCCGCGAGGCCGGGGTCGGTCTCACCCTCGCCGACTTCAACCGCGTCGGTGACAAGGTGCCGCACCTGGGCGATCTCAAGCCGTTCGGCCGCTATGTCATGAACGACGTCGACAAGGTCGGCGGCATCCCCGTCGTGATGAAGGCCCTCCTCGACGCGGGCCTCATGCACGGCGACGTCATGACCGTCACCGGCCGGACCATGGCCGAGAACCTGGCCGACATCGAACTCGACCTCGATGGCGACGTCATCCGGCCGCTCGATCGGCCGATCCACAAGACGGGCGGCCTCACCATCCTGCACGGCTCACTCGCGCCCGAGGGCGCCGTCGTGAAGAGCGCCGGGTTCGACTCCGACGTCTTCCGCGGGACAGCGCGGGTGTTCGACGGGGAGCGCGCCGCGATGGACGCGCTCGAGGACGGCACCATCGTGGCCGGTGATGTGGTCGTCATCCGCTACGAAGGACCCAAGGGCGGCCCGGGTATGCGCGAGATGCTCGCCATCACCGGCGCGATCAAAGGCGCCGGGCTCGGCAAGGACGTCCTGCTGCTCACCGACGGCCGATTCTCCGGCGGCACAACGGGTTTGTGTGTCGGTCATGTCGCTCCCGAGGCCGTCGACGGCGGCCCGATCGCCTTCGTCGCCGACGGCGATCCCATCGTTCTCGACGTCGCCGGCCGCACCCTCGATGTGGAGGTCGACGAGAGCGAACTCGCCGCTCGCCAGGTCGGCTGGGAGCCGCCCCCACCCAAGTACACCTCGGGTGTGCTCGCCAAATACCGCAAGCTGGTCGGCTCGGCCGCGCACGGCGCCATCACCGCCTGACGCCCGCTCGGCCGAGCCGAGACCATCTCCTCACGCGGTCGGTACGGCCTGGTTCTCGCGCTGTGCGCGCAGCAGGGCGGGCCGGTACTTGCCGTCGGAGAACCAGTGGTGTGACCCGGGTTTGCGGGCCTCGGTCGCCAGATGCTTGATACCGGCCACGCACGCGAATTCCTTGAGCTTCTTACCCGCGGCCCCACCGAAGTACAGCCGCATGGCGGTCTCGTTCTTGTGACCGAGCTGGTAGATACCGGCGTCGCGGCCGAAGCTCAGGCACATGGCGGGGAACGACATGTCGATCGGCGCGGGCTGCTCCCCCGCGATCCGGTGCAGCAGCGTGTCGGCGGCGTGCGCGCCCAGGCAGTACGCGGTGTAGGCACTCATCCGGAACGGCAGATCGGACGGTGCCGACGAGTCGCCCGCCGCGACGATGCGGTCGTCGTCGATGCTGGTCAACGTCTCATCGGTGAGCAGCCGACCGGCGGCGTCGGTACTCAGTCCGCTGCGTCCGGCCAGGTCGGGCACACCGAAGCCCGCAGTCCAGATGGTGACGTCACTCGGCAGCGTCCGGCCGTCGGCGAGTTCCACGGCGTCGGCCGTCACGGCGGTGACAGCCGCTTCGGAGCCTTCGACAACGGTGACGCCGAGCTTGGCGAGGTATCTGTGTGCCGTGCGCCGCGCCTTCGGATGCAGGTACGGGACGAGCGCGCCGCCGCAGATCAAGGTGACCCGCCGCCCCCGCCCGGCCAGCTCGGCGGCGGTCTCGACGCCGGTCGGCCCGCCTCCGATCACGGTCACCGCGGCCCTGACGGGCGTATCGGCGAGCACCGACCGCACCCGCTGGGCGGCCTCCAGAGTCGCGATCGGATAAGCGAACTCGGCCGCGCCCGGCACCCGCGGCGTGGCATTACCGCTGCCGACCGCATAGATCAGGTAGTCGTAGCCGATGCTGCCGCCCTCGGCCAGCGACACCGTGCGCTCGGCCGCGTCGATCCGTGTCACGCTGTCGACCACCAGCCGGACATCCTCGGCCAGCACGTCCTGGTAATCGACGACCGCCTCGTGGGTTTCGCCCACCAGCTGGTGCAGGCGCAGCCTGGGCACGAAGACCCGACGGGGATTGATCACCGTCACCCGCACATCCTCGCGCTGCGTCAGGCGGTTGGCCGCCATCACGCCGGCGTATCCGCCACCGACCACGACGACTTCGTACTTGCTGGTCATGTTGTCCTCCTTCGCCCGGTGAGGGTTTCGGGCACAAGACACCACGAACCCCCGCGCTGTGACAGCCGGTGAGGCAGGTCACGAATCCGCTCGAACTCCTCGCTCACCGCCTGCTCCTCCCCGCCCTGCTAATCGGGCTCCTGCCGACCACGGCCCGGGCTCAGCGACTCAGCGACTCAGCGACTCAGCGCGATGGTCGAAGGCGACCCGACACCCGGCCGGGTCGCGGAGTCGGTCGCCACGTGGGTTCGCGGCCAGCGGTAGGCTGACGGCGTCATGGCCAGTACCGGAGCAGAACCGTCGTGGCGCTGATCGGGCGGGATCATGTGGCGTCGCTGTTGCGGGATGCGCTGTCGCGCACCGTGTCCAGCCACGGCTCGATGGTGGTCGTCACCGGTGAGGCGGGTATCGGCAAGACCACGTTCGTCACCGAGGTGGTCGGTGAGTTCGCCGGTCGACTGCTGGTCTTCGCCGCGACGGCCTGGAGCGGGGAGGGCACGCCGGGGTTCTGGCCGTGGGTGCAGGTGCTGCGCGGGTTGCGGCGGGCGGCGACGGCGGATCAGTGGGCGGTCATCGACAACGCGGTGGGGAACGCACTGTCGACCGTGATCGGTGAGGCGCCCGAGGCGGCACCGGAAAGCCACGGCAGCACGCTGTTCCGCGTCGGTGACGCGGTGACGGAGGCACTGATCACGGCCTCGGCCATCCGGCCGGTCGTCGTGGTGATCGACGACCTGCACCGCGCCGACCCCGAATCGGTCGCCGTGCTGGCCTTCGTCGCCCGGCATACGTGGTTCGAGCGGATCACGATCGTGTGCACGGCGCGCGATACCGAGATCGCGGTCCCCGACCATCCATTGCACGAGGTGTTCGCGGAATTGACCGGTACCGCACGGGTGATCGAACTGACCGGCCTGTCCGCCGCCGACACCGCGACGGTGATCACCGGAACGGCCGGCCGGCGGCCACCGGAGGAGGCGCTGGCCGCACTGCACGGCCTCACCGGCGGCAATCCGTTTCTCGCCGATCAGGCGGCGCGCCTCTGGCGTGCGGGCACTCCCCTCGACGCGCTCGCTCCCGGAGTGGCCGACCTGCTCGACACCCGGCTGACCGCACTACCCGAGTCGGCGGTGGACGCGCTCGCCACCGCCGCACTGCTGGGTCGGGAATTCGACATCTCGGTCCTCGAATCCGCGGCGGGATGTCCGGTCGAGGCGGCACTCGCCGCCGCTGTGCGCGCCCGCCTGGTGGTCCCGCTCGGCACCGGCCGCCACGGCTTCGCGCACGACCTCATCCGGGAGCGGCTCGCCGCCCGTCTCGACCCGGCCGAGGCGCGAAAACGCCACGCGGACATCGTCTCCGCCCTGGCGGACCGACCCGCGGCGTTGACCGGCTCGGCCGCCGCCGAGCTGGCCCACCACGCCCTGCTCGCGGGCGAGGCCATCGACTCCGCCGCGACACTGCGCTATCTGCTCGACGCCGCCCGCGCGGCCTGCGGCAGGATGGCGGCGGGCGAGGTCGTGCAGCACTACCGGCACGCGCTCGCGCTCATCGGAGACGACCAGCCCGAACTGCGCGGCCGCACCGCCCTGAACCTGGCGACGGCGGCCACCGGCGCGGGAGACCTGAACACCGCGCGACGCACCTACGAGTCCCTGCTCGAACTGGCCCGAAAGTCTTCCGCCGCGGATCTTTTCGCCCACGCGGCGCTCGGTCTACTGGAATTGGGGATGCCGGATCCCGAGCACGACGCAGAGCGGGAGACCGACCTGATCGATCAGGCGCATCGCATGCTGCTCGCCGAACGCCCGCCCACGCACCCGCTGGCGGTGCGGCTACTGGCCGCGGCCGTCCGGGTCCGGGTGCACACCGCGGTGAGCGCCCGCGAGCCGGTCGAGGAGATGAGCACCGAGGCACTGCGATCGGCCAGGCTGTCCGGCGACGACCACGCCATGGCCGCCGCCCTGCTCGCCCGGCACGACGCCCTGTGGCGGCCCGGCACCGCGGGCGACCGGCTGCCGGTGGCCGCCGACCTCGCCGCCGTGGGCAGGCGCGCGTCGTCGGAGGACGTGGAGATGCAGGGCGAACTGCTGCGCTACGCCGCGCTGCTGGAACTGGGGGATCCGCGGGCACATTCCGCGCTGGCCGCGTTCCGCAACCACGCCGATCGGTCCGCGCTGCCACGACACCGTTTCGTCGCGCTGTCGCGTTCGGGCGTCATGGACCTGATCGGCGGCCGATTCGACGCTGCCCGAACGGCATTCGACGAGGCGTACGCGCTCGGTGAACGACTCGGCGAGGTGGACCGGATTCCGCTGTGGCTCGAACAGCGTTGGTCGCTGGCCTTTCTCGCCGACGACACGGTGGAGATGACGCGCCTGATCGACCGGTACCGGCAACTGGCGGGTGGATACACGGTAGCGCCGGAGCTGATCACGGCCGCCGTTCGGGGCGATACCGAACGCACCGCCGAGCTGCTCGGCGAGGTGGAAGCGCTGTCCGCGGAGTACCCCCGCCATTTCCATGCGCTCATCCTGGTGGCCCGGGCCCACGCCGCCCTCACCCTGGATGCCGATGCCCTCCGGAAGTCCGTGCGGGACAAGCTGTTTCCACTGCGCGGCCACTGGGCGGTCACGGCGGCGGGCGGCGCGTGTTACGGACCGTACAGCTTCTGGCTGGGCCGTCTCGCCGCAGCGGCGGGCGACCACGAAACCGCCGCGGCGGAACTGGGCGCGGCGGCGGAATCCGCGCGGCGAATGCGCTCGCGCCCCTGGCGGACCGCCGCCGAGCGGCAGCTGCGACTGCTCGCGCACGGCAACGTCACGCCATCCTCACCGAACTCGGTGTCCGACAACGAATTCCGCTTCGACGGGTCGGTATGGACGCTGCGATTCGCGGGCCGCACCGTCCGGCTGCCGAATGCCAAGGGACTACACGACCTGCACACCCTGCTCGGGCATCCGGGCCACGACATCCCGTCGCTGGAGTTGTTCGCCACCGCCGGGGCGCCGACGCGCGCGGGCCGATCGCTCGGTGCCGACCCCGTGCTCGACGACGAGGCGAAGGCCGCGTACCGCCGCCGCCTGAGCACCCTGGACGCCGAGATCGACCGCGCCGCCGCACGAGGCGCCGACGACCGGGCCGCCGACCTCGATCGTGAACGCGCCGCGCTGATCGAGGAACTGCGCCGGGCCACCGGGCTGGCAGGCCGCTCCCGCCGCCTCGGCGGCGACGCCGAACGCGCCCGCAAAACGGTCTCCGCGCGCGTGCGTGATTCGTTGCGCCGCATCGACCGGCTGCATCCCGAACTCGCCGAACACCTTCGAGCGAGCATCTCCCTCGGTCTCACCTGCCGCTACCAGCCCCACCGCGAGATCACCTGGACTCTGTAGACCTCGCGCCGCGAGATCGGATCTCGCGCCTCACGGGTATGCAGAAGATTTCCGCCAACCTGTGGCACACCGAGACCGAGAACCCCGCCCCCGGCCTGACGACACGCGCCTACCTGTGGACCCGCCGCGAGGGCAACGTCCTGTTCTACAACACCACGCATCCGTCGGACATCGACACGATGGCCGAACTCGGCGGGGTCGCCCACCAGTTCCTCAGCCATCGTGACGAGATCGCCCCGTCGCTGGCGACGATCAAGCAGCGGTTCGGCTCGGCGTTGCACATCCACCGGGGCGACGCGGGCGAAGTAACGCAGACCTCGGTCGACGACGCCTTCGATCGCCGCCACCACGCCCTCGCGGATCTCGAGGTCATCCCCGCCCCCGGCCATACCCCGGGCAGCGCCCTCTATCTGGCCACCATCGACGGCCGTCGGCACCTCTTCACCGGTGACACCCTGTTGCGCAACACCAAGGGCGAGTGGTGGCCCGGCTATCTGGAGGGACACAGCGACCGCACGGCCCTGCTCGCCACCCTGGACCTGATGGTGAACCTGGACCCGGACGTCGTGATCTCCAGCGCCTTCCTCGGTGACTCCGGCGTCTCCGATGTCGCCGCCGGCACCTGGCAGCCCGCCGTCACCGCGGCCCGCCGGGCCTTGGCCGCGGGCGAACAGCCCGAGTGGGAGTGACGCCGCCGACCGGCGGGGCCGCCTAGGCTGGCCGGGTGAGGTTCACATCCGATGTCGAGCGCGGCGCGTGGCTGCTGGCGCGCGTCGGTGATCGCGGGGTCGGCGACGTCGCCGGTACCGGCTTCGACGCCTATGCGCGAATCCTGCACCCGGTCGAGGCGGTTCGCCGCGACCCCACGGTCACCGACGAGTGGGGCACTCCCCGGATCGTGGCGGAGGCGATGTGGCCGTGGGCCGAGGTCGCCGCGCGCAACGGCAGAGTGATGCATCCACTGGTGCAGTGGCGCAACCTCACCGACAACGAGGACGAGGCGGCGATGTCGTTCGACGACGGCTGGCGGGTCGGCCAGTCCGTCGAGGGATGGTTCGACCCCGCTCTGCTGGCCGCGCTCACCGTCCACCTCCGCGCGGCCACCGAGACACCGGAGCGGGTGACGGCCGGGGTCTGGAACGGATTCGGCGACCTGAACACGTCGTCGACAGCAGTGTTCGTCGCGTCCACCGACGACGATCCGCAAGACATCGAGCGCGAACGAGCCCGAGTCGAGGCCGAGCTGGCCGCCGCCGTCGCGCCGGAGGTCGCCCGGGCCACGGAGACAGGCCCGTTCCTGCGATGGCCGGGCCGCGACTTCATCCTGTTCGACACCAGCCTCACCGAACTCGCCGACCCCGGCTGGGTCCATACGGCAGGCCTGGGATGGACAACCGACTTCCCCGGAGTGACACCGCAACTGCTCTGGCCCGCCGACCACACCTGGGTCGTAGCCAGCGAAATCGACTTCGACTCCACCATTGTCGCCGGTTCACGGGAGCTGGTCGACGCCGTTCTGGCCGATGATCACTTCGAGGCCTTCGAGGTCACCGAGAATTCGGATTTGAGCTGGTTCGGCGACAACAAGAACCTCAACCCGTAGGCGCACAGATGTCGATATACCTAAGCCATCCCGAGCGTCGACCCAAATAGTTGATCATTAACCGATTCCCGGCACGGTCACTCTTTGTGACCCTGTTGGCGACACCTGTACAGTCTTTACCGCACAAGGGATACCCGTGACCCTTAGCAATCCGGTGGCCCGCCGCCTTCACGATGGCAGTATCGCCGTCTCGTACACAGTTCGAGGAACAATCGAAGAACACCACTGCAGAATCGAGATCACCGTGCCGCCCACCGATCCCGACTACGCCTTCTGGGATGCACAGATAACGCTTCGGGAGACTTTGACTACAGGACGGAAAACGTTGGGAGATTCTGCCGGTTTGGTTGACCCCTGACCAGTCGCCCGCAAGGGCGATATCCCGCAGAGGCAGTCAGTTCCGCTCTCGGAAATTCGTCAATGCGTTGTCGGTCAAGGGTTACAAGGACGAACGGGCCGAGTCAGCGTGTGTGGTCACAACGCGGCGATGAAGTCGTTCTTCGCGCTCCTACAGAAGAATGTTCTCGACCGACAGCGCTGGGCAACCCGGGCCGAGCTGCGGCTGGCGATCGTGGTCTGAACCGAAGATCTACCACTGAAAACGGCGGCCGCGCAGACTTGGCCGCACGACCCGATCGCTGGCGCTGCGGAAGCCTGCGTCGCACCGTCCGATCCACCTCCCAACCGAGAGGAATCGCTAGCCCGGCCGCACGTCGCTCTCTCCGACGCGAAGACCATCGGGCAGATCCTCATCGAGTCCCGCACCGGGTAGCACCAGCGGATTGCCGAGCCGATCGAACGCCATCGCCCAGATACCAGCCAACTGCGACGACCCCGCGGCGTCTTCCCAAACACCGAACCGCTGTCGCCCTGGATCCTGTAGCCAGATCCGGCCCTTGGCACCCCACCTGTCACACCGGAATTCCAGACGGTACGCATGACCGTTGACACCATACTCATCTGCCGTTTTCGCGCTGTCGATCACCACCACCGAGACACCCGAACGTTCAGCTGGGTCCAAGCCCTCCAGCAGTTCGAGCAACGCTCCCTCGACCCAACGGTGCGGACGTTCGGGATCGACCGAAAACCGCTGCGGACGACCACCCAGCGTCGCCTTGAAGCGCCCAGCCGACATACCGGCAGCACCTATATCTGTCGGCACCACAAGAGACCATTTACCTGTCCCCAACCGATGCAACTCCGTAACCAACACCGCGCACCGACCGCGAGCATGGCACACCGGCACGACATCACGGGCCCCGAGTGCTCCGGCAATGGACTCCGCCAGTCGACGTACACCCCGATGCTCGATCGAGCGGTAGACCTCGCGCGGTGTCTTGCCCAGCCGCTCCGCCACCGCTAGCTTGTCGAGGCCCTCCACGAATGACAGCTCCACATACTCACGCTGCACAGGGGTCAACTGAGCTATACACCGAGCCACCACGTCCGAATGGACAATCAGCGCATCCGCCACTACGGTGCGAGCCTGTTCGAGCGGAAGAGGAGCGGGTTGGGCAAGCATTTCAGCCAAACGCACCGACCGCTGCTCGACAGATAACACCTCGCCGATCCCGAGCATCTCGGAGATCAGATCGACCAGAGTTTTCAACCCCCAACGCTCGGCTTGCGCGACGGCCCGCGGCGTCGTACCCAACTGCTCCGCCACATCGGCTCTGTGAATTCCCTTCCGGAACCGCAACTCGACAGATCTGCGCTGCAGATCGGGGAGTTTGGCGACACAATCCGCCACTCCTTCCGGATGAACGATCGACGCATCCTCCACAACGGTACGAGCCTCCTCGAACGAGAGAGGCCTGGGCTTGGCGAGCAGGTCGGCCAAACGTGCCGCCCGCCAGTCGGCGGGTGAGCCCCCGGGCCCGCCGGACGGCATCGCCAATTCACGAGCAACAAGCGTGGCCAGTCGACGCACTCCTGGGAACTCGCCCAGCCGGTAGACC
Source organism: Nocardia wallacei (assembly GCF_014466955.1). NCBI lineage: Bacteria > Bacillati > Actinomycetota > Actinomycetes > Mycobacteriales > Nocardiaceae > Nocardia > Nocardia wallacei. The sequence continues at coordinate 7,532,840 of NZ_AP023396.1, forward strand.
TCACGCGGCGTCCTGCCCAACCGCGCCGCCACAGCCTCGTCGCCGAGATGCTCGAGAAACGACAACCGCACGTACTCACGCTGAAGACCACTCATTCGAGCAATGCACTTCGCCACTTCGTCCTCATGCAGTATCAACGCATCCTCGATCAGGACGCGGGCCTGCTCATGGCCAAGAGGCATGGGCTGGGCCAGCAACTCGGCCAACCGCGCCGACCGTTGCTCGACGGACACACCCTCGGGCTCACCAGGCTGCGGCTCCAGCGCACGAGCGATCAACGCGACCAGTCGACGCACCGCCGGATAGCCGATCGAGCGGTAGACATCGCGTGGTGTCTTGCTCAACCGTGCCGCCACAACTTGCTTGTCGAGACGCTCGAGAAACACCAGCTTCACATACTCACGCTGATAGCCGACCATTCGATCCATGCACTCAGCGACCTGCTTCGGATGAACAATCAGCGCATCATCGATAGCCGTGCGAGCCTCCTCGAAGGAGAGAGGCGTGGGCTTGGCGAGCAAATCAGTCAACCGCGCCCTCCGCTCATCCAACTCTCCCCCGCTCGCTGGTGAGGACGCAGCCGAACTCGGCGACGGTGGCTCGTGATCGGGTATACGAGCCCCCAACCGGTGGATCGAGAATTCCCGACCGGGGTTTCCGGTCGGCTCCTGGTCAGGCGGGAGCGGAGTTTCCGGTGTACCGTCGGCCTTGAACACCAATCCGTGGAAAGACGCGTCAGCACCGGCGATCTCCATCAGGCGATCGGCCCATAACTCGACCGCCGCGTCTCCACGCACCGTTTGTGTCTCCACGACTGCGTCTCCGCGGCCGTCGACTTCCGCAGTTTGTTCCACGACCACGACCACACCGTCTTCAAGCTTTACCGTGAAAGCGTGGGCGCCGACTTGCCCGAATTCCACCGCGCCCAAAACGGTTCCGCCGTTGCGTCGCACATGCTCGATGATCGCCGACACATCTGCGAACCCGCCCGCATGCCAGTTCGCGCCGGCCCATCGCGCCGCGTCTCTCGCATCGACGCCGGCCAGGTCGATCGAGAGTCGCCGATTCGAGGGAATATCAAACCTGGGCCGCTCGCCCGGCCCGGCCGCGGCCGCCTCCGCGGCAACAACGAAACAGGTCATCGGAATCCGAGCGACAACGATGCCCTGGTCTGACCCGTGTGCGACCTCCGCGGACACCGATAAGACCGTCCAAGGTTCCGACGAATTACCCTCGACGGCCCTGCCGGTCAACGACATCAATCGGCCTGTGTTCGGGACCGAGTACGGGCTTGTTCCATCGTTCGCAGGCACATCATCCGGCGTGGATGTGGCCGGACCCGACGGCGGCACGGTACCTGGTTCGGCTGAAGATCCGCTCTCGGGCGACATCGTGGGGGTGGGATTGCGCGGCGTCCAGTCGCTTTCGGCCCGCCGTGCCGCAGCCATCGGCGACAACGCGCCGCCGCCGCTTGTCCATTGCGACTCCGCCGATTCCATGTCCGGCAATTCGCGCACGCCCGTGACCGTCCGCGTGACACGCTCATCCACGTAACCCGGCGCCGACGAGCGCGGATACGTATCGGTTCCGCCGCTGTCATCTCTGCCCGCATCGTCGCCCGGCAAGCCACCGAGCGGCGAACGCTCGGCGACGAACTTCGGCACCGGCCCGGTTACCGCGTCCGCTGGCACCGCTGCGCCCGAGTTCGAACTCAGGCGCAGCATCAACCCGGGGTTGTCCAGCAACCTGTCGCGCAACGCTTGCACATCCGTCCAGCGCTGCACGATCGTGGCTTCCGTACCGGCCCACTCGCGCAACCTTCGCTGCAAATCGTCCGGAATCGCCCGCGCCGGACTCACGTCGTCACTGATCGGCATCCGGCCGCTCTCGGCATCCGCGGCCATTCCACGCCGCACGAGATCACCGATCAACCCACCCGCGTCCGGTCGCGCCCGCTCGGCCCAATCCGGCATTCGCTCAGCGCGCCCCACCTGCAACTCGACCGCCTCGCGCAAGCGCGACGGATTCATACGGAAGAACTCCGAGTCCGACAACGCCAGCCACCGTGCCAACGCCGATCCCGCCCTGGCGGATTCCAGCTCCAGCACCTTGAAATCCGACGCACGCACCCTCGACACCACGTCGGCTGTCACAACGGCACCGAACTGACGGATCGGGTCCAGCGTCGTTGCGTCCTGTTCGGCCGGAAGGGGAATGTCCGCCGTCCGGGAGACGGCTGGGCCATCGCGGAGCGGATCGGCGACTGTCCCCTCCCCGCCAGCGACAGGATCCGTCGTGGCACCCACGCGATCCGTGCCGCCGACAACTATCCGACTGCGCGAGGAGACCATCTCGTGACCGGCGGGCTCGAAACCGCCATACCGGGGATGACCGGGATCCCAGGTTCCATCACCGGCACGCCCATCCGCAGCCGCGAGCCGCGAGTCGGCCGTGCTGTACCGCTCCAACCCGTCCACCAGACGAGCGACAGTCGGCATACCTTCCGCCGCTGCCACCGCCCGGATCGCGGACCACCGTGGTCCGTCCGAGGCAACGACTGGTTGTGTCAACCCCATCCGCTCCAACCACTGTCGTACCGCCGCCGACTCAGAGCCCTCCGCCACAGATGCTCGCGCGTCGTCTACGACCCGCCGGCCCAAGTCGGATAGCACCCCCTCACGCACCGACGGTTCCATTCGAGCCCACCCTTGCTCGCCAAGCTGCCCCAGCCAGGTGTCGATCGAAATGAGTGCCTGCTCCAGCGGGCTATGCCCCCACCAGCGCACCTCCTGTGGCGTAATTCCCAATAGATCCGCCAGCGCGGCACGGGCCTGGTCTCGCTCCGTCACCAGTCGATGCCACTCCGCCTGATCCCGACCGAGAGGCTCACTATCGGCAACGACGAACTTTGCGAATGAATCAGTACGTCCTCCGGCCTCGGTCGGCACCGAGCCTTCTGGTGGACCCGTCGCTATCCGGTTGATTTCACCCCCGGCAGCCCGGGTCTCGGCGAACTCTTGCTCTCGGAGTTCATTGATTCGCTGATACAAAACCGCGTCCGACCCGCCGTTGGCAGGTGGTTCCACCGACTGCCCAGTGCCCTCTCGGGCCGACGGACGTGCGTCCCCGTTGAAGGTTGTTTCCGTGCGCGCGTCGGTCACGGGGCGCAGAATTTCCGCCTCCGCCGGTTTCGCTGCCACTGCCGAGGCGGTTTCGCCGACGCGACGGGAGGATTCCGGCAGATCGAGGAGATCCGCGGAAGACCCGACCTTCTGATCTCCCGCAGTACCCAGGACTAGCGACGATACTTCGGATTGCGCGCGCGAATGCAGGTGCGCCCCAGCCAGTCCCAAGGCGACACTGCTGACGAGAGCCGACGTGGACAACTCGAACCGGCCGGTGATCGCTGCTGCGGCGAGTGCCCCACCGATGACACCCGATACGCCGGAGGTTGTGGCGACCACTGCGTTCCCCATCAGCAACGGAAGGGTGCGCGGTAGTGCAGTCTGCACCGCATGCGCACCGAGCAATCCGCCGAGCGCGGAGCTACCACCCATCGCCGCCGCAGTACCCGCCGCTCCCCAATCCACGGCGTCGCGAGGACCGTCGAGTACCTCTAACATTTGCCCGGCTTGTACCCCGGCGTCGACCGCCCCCGCCAACACTGCGAAGCCACCTATCTGGGAGGCCAGCAACCCGGTGCGCTCAGCCCGTGCGGCGGCCCCAGCGCCGATACGTCCTGTAACAAACGCGCGGAAATTAGCCAGGTGCTTCGTTCTGGCATTGCTCAGTATCTGCAGGGCCCTTATCGGATGCCAACCACCGGCAATCAGGATTTGATACACCGTCATCGCACCGAAGGCGTACATGACATACACCTGTTTGTCGCTGTCGGCCGTACTTCGTGCGGTGTGCTGTGCCAGGCTACGGCAGAACTTCGAAAAATCTTCGGCAGCCGCGCAAAGCGGCCGGGCACATTCGACGATGCGATTACCGAGATCGTCGCTGACCGCGCCCGGTAGGGCTGCGGCTTCGGCCCGCAACCGCCGCGCGCATTCCTCGAGCTCCACACCGGCCCGCCGCCACGCCGCGCTGACTCGACGCCCAGCCGCACCGTCCATTTTGGGGACCTCTTCACCGAACACCACAACTTGGATCGGGGCCGGGAGTTCCGCCAGAATTTGCTGCGGCGTCATCGGCATGCGAGTCACCTCCTGAGCCGACGAGCCGACTGAGAAGAAAGGCGCTCGAGAATACGCCGATGGATCTGCGCGGGACGCCGATTTCGGTCGGTCTCCAGGTAGCACAAGTTGAAAGCTCGATGGCGGCGAGATTCGTTCAACTTTCGGTGTGCCCACAGTACCGAAATGATTCGACCTGAGCTCGTCCACCAGCGCTGTTCTATCGGATCCACCACGATGCTGAGCTCAGGTCGATAGTCCATTGCGGCGCCGGTAGCGCTGTTCGAAGCCGGCAATATATGCCGAAGGCGGTGTCGACGACGAGGAATGCTCTAAGATCCCGTCATCGGCGACGTAAAAGATCGCCCGACCGACCGCGATCTGACCGCGCGGCACAGGCACGTACACCATCCAGCCCCCGCTGATTCGATCGGCTTTCAACTGCGACAGTTGATAGCCCGTCGTATCGAGCTGCTGTTCGATGACGTATGCGCGGACGACGGCCATCGCGTCCGATTCTGGGATCTCCAGTCGTATCCTCCCCGAGGTACAACCGGCCGACGAGAGCTGCAGCATGGCACCATCGATATCGAATCGGTCCGAGTCGGCGAAAACGGCACTCAGGGCGTCGCGGCTGACGGTGCGGGCTTCAGCCGATATCAACAACCCCTCCACCGCTTCACGCGACAGGTCACCCGCACCGTAGGGCAGCACACTGGCCACGATGTCGAATACCGCGTCGGCCGTCCAGACCCCCGGAACAGCCGAACTGGAATGCTCTGCGGGCGGCGACTCTCCCCGCCACCACAGTCCGGAATCCCACCAATAGCAGAACGAGAGTAGACCGACCGCCGCTCTCGGGTTGACAACCGAGTCTGTCACCCAGTCCGGGGCACCGCGATAGAAATTCGGCGTGGTGTTTTCGTCGTGGTACACCTTTTCCGACACGGGCGAGTTCCATACGCCCCCCGACAATACGGCCCGGCCCTCAGACAGTAAGTGTAGGGTAGAACCGGCTCGCCGGGAACTCTCGAACCAACCCAGCGACGGCGCAATTCTCGGTCCTCGCGCGGACCGGATTGCCACGAACACAGCCGCCAGCACTGCCCACCTCGCCCATAACATCGGAAGATCCGGCAGTTCGTTCGTCATCGGCACCGCCCGCATTCCAGCTGCACGATTGGCACGCGGGGGCAGAGCATTCTCTTCCGGCACGGAAGAGCCGATCGTTTCGGTCCCGCTGTTATCACTATGGCCTGAAGCCGAATTCTCCATTTGCAGCCTTTTGCCCGTGTCGCCCGTTCAGCTTCGGTCCGCGCATGCACCTCATTGATAATTTGTCGCGTTTGCGGACCCTCTCGCGGTGTCGATGAGCAGCCGGCACAGCGTTTTCGCCGGCTCGGTGGCGGCGGTACCGTTGAGCACGACGTCCGTGAACGCCTCTGCCAGCGCCGCAGCCGGATCGAATACTCCCCTGTCGAAGCTGCCGCCGCTCAACTGGTCACGCCACCGTTTGAAGCCGTGTACTACTCGCGCCAAGTCGGTGCGGCGGTATTCGGTGTCGTCGCACAGGTATTCCGCGATCAGAGCCCTTTGCGCCTGCGCACATGCTATTCGAGCGCCGGCGCGGTCGAAAGCGTCACCGAATTCGCGAACCGTCGAAGCATATACTGGTCTCGAATCCGATTGCGAAACGATTGAACCCGACCGGGCCGTTTGTCGAAGAACCTCTGCCAACTGGATCCGGTCCTGAAGCACAACGGAATTCATGACCACCGACCAGCCACTCGACGACTCCGCCGTTTCGTCCACCGCCTTCCGCTCGATGCGTATTACTTCTCGTTTACCCAATGGGGCGATTCCGACGACGAGAACATCGATCACCGGATATCTTGTGAGCACGTGGTCGGTTGCCGACAGGAATTCCCGAACAGCAACCTCATCGATGCCCTCGGCGCCGAACCCGTCGATCTCGACACCGTGCCGATCCGCCAGCTGCCGTGCAAGCCGTGCAACGTCGCTGCCAACGGCCGTGCGGTTCGTCGGTCGCCACGATGGGCCGGGCCGACCGCCGCTGCGGAGTTGTGCACCGGGCACGCGTCGTGGCGCGGCGGTGTCCTCGCGTCGAAACTCGCGCATGACAGAGCGGTCGGGTGCAACCACAAGGCGTTTTCCGCCCGACGGCACGGCCTGTGGCGCACTGCCGACCGACCACGGCGTTTTCGACGGATTCCGAGCAGGCGATGCGCCGGCGGTTCCGGAACGCCTCTCATCCTGCAGCCGAGCGGTCGCTGCGCTCTTGGCACCGGCGACTTCGACGAACCGGGGTCGGCTTCTTCCGGCCCGGCCCGCGGCGGGTTCGCCGGAACTGACAGCTTCGGGGCGCGTGCGAGAACCTGCCGCCACGCCGGCCCGAGTCGGATCAGCCGCCTTGCCACTGGTAACCGGAACCGACTCTGCACTGGGAAACGACGAGGCCGCCACCTGGGCACCGGCAGACGTGAAGCTGTCAGGTCGCGACGCAAGTTCAGGATTCGAGGCGGACAACGCCGAAACATCGGCAGGCGTCGGTGTGCGTCCGGGCGCGGTGAACACATCACCGGACGTTCCGGCGGCAAACGGAAAAGTTTGACCGAGAGCCAGCTCCACTCGCCTGGCAACCATATGATCAGCAATTTGGAGTGTCTCGGCGGTGAGTATTATCCGGCCGCCGAATTCACGCAGAGTCTCAGAAAGATTCTGGAGAACCTTCACGAGGTTCCGTGCATCCGGCTCATAATACTCCGCGAACGCTTTGCCGGACTCATCGTCGCCCCACCACCGACCCTCCTCGGCAAGAACGCTACGCAACCGCTCCAACACCTGCCCGACTTCGTCACCGATCTCCTGAAAGGCTGTTCCACGTGCACGAGCGTCATCAGAACTAATCGACAGCGACCGACCCACCGCCATACTCCCCTCGCCGGAAGGCCGACGTGGATCATATCGACCTTGGAATCGCAAACCTCCAGCCGTCACACGGACTCTAGAAGCGAGCGAATGGTGGGACATCGGGTGACGAACCGCCGCCTTCTAGATAGGTCAGTTCTAATCCCACAGCTGAACCCGCCGACTCGGTCGCCGTAGTTGCCCCTCGACGCAGGCCCTGCTCGCGAACATGGGCACCTGAACCGATGGAGGTACCGAAACACTCTCGATGACCAGCCGATGCCGACCGCGCTCCTCCGCCCGTAAAGTCGCCGTGCGAATACCGCGCCGCGCAAAAGAAGGCGCCGCACCCGCCGCGTCCGAGCGGCGAAATTCGTAGCTGAACTCACCCGACTCTTCCGACGGAAGGAACCGAGAAGAAATATGCGAATCCTCACTTGGGCCGCGACAGTGGCGCCCATCGCCGCGGTCGTCGTGTTGGCTGCCACCGGCACGTCCGCCGCCGCCACCTCTGCGGAGGCAGTGGGAGGTACGGAGCAGATTACCGTATCCGTAAACTCCGACAATGAGCACTGGGTCGGGTTGGTGGAGGTCGACAACAAGATCCAAGACTTCGTTCTCGGGCCCCAAGGGGAAGGCATAGTTGGTCCGCGATATGTCATCGAGAACGTTCAACCTGGCATCCGCCACGTAAAGATCGTCGTCTCCGTCGACGGTGGATTCGGCACTACTGCGCTCGACCGCGACGTCGAAGTCAGTTCAGCGCAGAGCGCAACAGGGTCCGCGATGCGGTGACTCGCGCGTCGATCAACACCTGACCGGGGGAGGGGCAATGCCAGTAGATGTCCCGCCCCCGGTTCGACAACTGCCCAGTAGAGTAAGGAACCGGAGTGCCAATATTCCTACAACTCATACTATTGCTCACCGTGCTGAACCATATTGCGACAGGTTCCAGCTGAGCCTGCACGTGGATCACACCTCTCGGCCGGGTGGCGACGGATTCATTTGGTCACCACCCCGTCCTAGCCCACCCGACCGCAGTTGCCTCAACCGATCCACCTGTGGTCGATGAGCTCATCCGTTCGTCGTACACTGAATCGATCGAACCCGGATCAGTCACACCGAGGCGTCAGGAGGACGAAGGATTTCCGACTCAGCGTTGTAGATTCGCGCGACCGTATGAAAGGCTTGCTTGGGCGTTCGGTCGTGCGGAAGCACGATGCCATAGCCGGCCATGTCCAAGTCCAAACCTGGGTCGAGCGAATGCGGATTTCCTTCAGCTACGTATTCGAAAACGAATGCCCCGGCGACCTTTGCTCGACGATACTCCCGCAGAAGCTCTTCGAGATATTTGGCCTGTGTCGCCTCATCGCGTGTCGGCGCATCGGTGAGCTGCGCCGGATCGGTGCTGTAGTCGATTACTTCATGGCTGGTAGGACCGAGGTCGTCGGCGCCTCGAAATGCTCCGCATCCGAACTCTGTGATGATCACCGGTTTGCCATGTCGATGAAAATCGCGCAAACGCCGCGAGTAGTCGCGTTCATTGTGTTTCAGTCGGTAAAAATTCTGGCCGACAATGTCGAACAGACGCCAATCGACGTCTTCCCAAAGACCGCATCCATAGGTGAGCGAGCCCCGAAAGCGAGCCCGCGCTACGTCGGCCATTTCCGACAACAAACGATTCAGTCGCCAGTTGTAGAGTGGGAGCAACGGCCATCGTCTTGTCAGCCGTAAGGCCCGCTGCGCGTAGCTGCGACCCGGAATAACGGCAGTAGAGAAGATACTCAACTCACACCCGATATTCAGATGGACCTCGGCCCCTCGGACCCGAAGATGCTCGGCGTCCGTGGCGACATCTTCGAGCAATATCAGAGTCCGCGACGCGTCACTCTCGATTGATCGAGGCTGGACCCAGACAGTCAGCCCAGCCGCCGCAGCAGCACCAGCCGCCTCTCGGAGGCGGTCAGCTCGGGAGCCATACACACAGACACTGTTGGCATGCAGCTTTCTCGCGATGTCGGCCATGTCGGAGGATACCTGTGCCATGTCCCAACCAACTCTCGTCGGTGCGCCAGCGGAATAGTCGGTTCCAGTGTCATAGTTGACACCACGATATTCCAGCGACATCGATCACCTCTCACCCCGAGTGCGCCGGTAAAATTCCGGCAAGACATATCCTGGCCCCGCCCTCGACAGAGTCGCCATCGATTCGGTATCGCACAATTCTTCCGATGACGCCGTATGCGCTGGAGCACGCCTCGGCCGCTGCTCCTTCGCTGCACCCGAGCATAAGTACGTGAACGACGGCTCGGCATCGGCAGAAGATACCCCACCTTCAGGCATCCCTACGACTACCGTAGGTACCCCTAGAGATGGACAGGGCAATCCTACGATAGGATGACGGAGCCGCCGCCAACCAAGCGTTATAGTGGTCGAGCCGTCGCAAGGGCCGAAAGAGCTCCCTGCACCGGCATCGTCAATCGACACGGGCAACCAGCACCTCAGCGGATGCTCTGGAAATAACCGCTGCATATCCTATTATCGGTTGCGGCACAACGTGAGGTCACCATTGCGCTCTCGGCAAATTCCCGGTTCTCTGGAAACAGAATATTTCGTAGGTCGCGAGCACGAATTGGAATTGGTACCGACATTGCTGCTGGGCCCTCGGCGGCTGATCACGCTCGTCGGTAGCGGCGGTGTCGGCAAGACATGCCTTGCCCAGCAGGTCGTCTTTCGATATCAGCGCGCTCGGCGCGTGCGAGTGCACTGGGCGGGTTTCGCGCGGCTGCCGAGAGAGGCCGACCGAGAGGCCATCGTGAATGAGATCGCCGGCGCGATCGTGACGACGGACTTCTCGGGGCGACCCGCCTGGGACGCCGTCGTCGATACACTCGATTGGACGGATGGCGCCGGACGACGACCCCCCGTCTTGCTGGTGGTTGATGGTTGTGAACACGTCGTGGACGCGATAGGCGCGGTTCTGCGCGAGCTGCTCGCACTCGTCCCCGCACTGACCGTACTCGCTACCAGTCGGACAACTATCGGGTTGCCCAGCGAACGCGTGGTTGACGTTCCGTCCTTGACACCCGGCCAAGCTTTGGCGTTGTTCTCCCACCGCGCCGATATCGCCGGTGTTTCTCTCGGCAAACCAACCGAGACCATCGCGGCAGGAATTTGCCGGCGGTTACATTATCACCCGCTCGCAATTATTCTCGCTGCGGCGCGGCTGCGTTATCAACCGTTATCGGCAGTACACCGGGACCTGACCGGGCTGGCTAGCGACCAGCGGTTGAATTGGCCCGGTGACCGGCACGCCGGTGTCGAGGATCGCCACCGAAGAATCAAGGCCGTAATCGATTGGTCATTCCAGCTGTGCAGTGCCAAAGAAAAGCTGCTGTTCGAACGTTTGGCCGTATTTGCGCCGGGTCTCGATGTGCGAGGCAGCGGAGACTTCCCGGTAGGAGGCGGCGCGGATCGCGATGCAATTACCGCGATCTGCTCGGACCCGGCAGAAGACCACGGTGGTGCGGCTACAGACAATCGAATCGAACCCAACGAAGTCCTCGCGATACTCGAACAACTGGTTGATCGCTCCCTGGTCACGCTGCATATGGAGGGGCACGAATCGCACTACTCTCTGGTCGAGAGTCTACGCGTGTACGCCATTCAACGTCTCGAAGAGCGTGGGCACGAGGAATTCGAGCGTTTGAGCACGCGCCACCGCAATTACTATCGGGACCGACTCGCCGCCTCGCGCGACGACTGGTACGGTCCGAGGGAAATAGAGCTACTCGAGTGGGCCTCCCGGTCGTGGGACAACGTGGCTTCCGCAATCGAAAGCAGTCTCGGGACGCCGGATGCTGCGTTGGTCGGATTGGAGCTCGCCGTCAACTTGTTGGCGATGCGCGTCCCGTACTTCACAGGTTCACTTCGCCGAGTGCAGCGATGGATCGAACAGACGCTGGCCGCGACCAGTAATACCACGCCTGAAGCGGCAATGCTGCGCTCGGGCGCACGCGCCTTCGCCGGTTTCATCGCCATCCTTCAAGGAGACATCGCTGAGGTACACCAAGTCATCAGCCGATGTCTGGCCGAGGGAAGTTTTGCCCCCGAGCTCGCCACAGCGTTACGTGACGACCCATGCATCGATCACGGAGCGCCCGGCGCCGTGGATCTGTTTCGAGCTCTGGAGCTCTTCCTGGTAGACAACGATCCGCGGTCCGTCCGCGTCTTCGAGTACGCGCGAACGAAGTTCGAGCGAGATGGTGACACCGGGTGCGCCGAGATGACCCGCATGAGCCTGGTCGGGGCCACTGCGTTCTACGACACGTCTGATGAGGGACTGCACCTGATCGAGTCTCATCTGGCCGAGGTGAACGTAATCGGCGCAAGATGGCCAATTGTGTGGGGCAAACTCAATCTGGCAATCGCACAGTACAAGCGAGGTCGCCCGCGGGCGGCGCTGGACATTGTCGACCAGGTCCTACGTTCACCTGGCGTGGAACGCGACCCGTGGTGTGCCCTATGGACGGTCAGCATCCGAGCCTGGGCGCTGGCGGCGCTGCTCGAGAATGAGCGGAGACAGAGCCGGGCCGGCCAGCTGCGCGACTGGGCTATAGAAGTCGGCAGGCTACTCGGCGCCGGAGAGACATACCGGCAAACTGTGATCGCCGGCGCCCGACCGTACGAACCGTTCCGTGCAGAATCCTGGATTGCTGCCGAACGCGCTCGAAAAGTACTGGGTTCCAGCGCTTTCCGCCTCGCGGAACAGGAAGGGCGGTCATTATCGATGGACAGCCCGAGGCGCGTCGCCGAGCTTATTCTGGAACGCGATCATCCGATCGAATCCGACGACTCGGCCGTTCAACATGGCCTGTGGTCGAGCCTGTCCGGCGCTGAGTCGGAGGTAGCCGTGCTTGCCGCAGCCGGATGGTCCAACAGCATGATCGCAGCCAAGCGTGGGCGCTCCCGCAAGACCATCGACGCCCAAGTCGTCGCAATACTCAGCAAGCTGCAAATTAATTCACGGACTGAGATAGCCGCTTACGCCCCGTTGGCTATTCGCCAGGAGGTCTCCCGCGCTGCAGAGCAGCGACCGGGGCAATACTTTCGACTATCCGAGATCAACCAGCGGAGATCCGAGAGCACATCAGGTAACGGAGTAAAGACAGATGCCCGCGGCTCCGGCAGATCCGATTCCGGTACGGACGCGTCCGGCCGCATCGGTACCTAGAATGCGACGATGAGCCACCGATGACGTGCATTCGAGTTGAAAATACCATAAGTTGGATGAGCGCGCTCCAAGCCGAGCACTGTGCATCCCGGCTACCGCGCTCATGAGACGAGAACGCACCGAAAGGTATTCTGTGAATAAATCCGGTTCCAATTTCTGGATCATGGCCGCCGGACTCATCGCGGCACCGCTGCTGATGAGTGCACCCGCCGCTGCGGAGGCTTTGCCGCTGACCCCTGCGGTTACCGATTCCGCAGCTCCCGTAGCCACGCCCGGACCGCCATGCTATCCAGGCAACATCCCATGCCACCTGTCGACATTGTCGAGTGCGCTGGGAATAGGCCGCTGACTGGACGACTGGATAGAGGACCCGGCCTCTCCCCGTGGGCGGCGGGTCCTCTATCCAGTCCAGAATTACCAGGCTATGGGCTGCGGCCAGGACCGACTGATCCCGGTCGACTATCAAATCAGGAGCCCGGGAATGTTTCGCGAATGCGCGCATCGGTTACAATACCGAAATTGAGCGCGCTGCCGTCCCGGCAACCTGCCTCGGATTTCTGGCCGATCGGCGTGTACGGATACCCGGACGCCGTATAACGCCCGAGCTCAGGAAATAGGCCCGCTGGCTTGACGAACACCCCGAAACAGTCGATTTCCACAGCATGTAGCCCCGTGCCGCTATGGCAGACAGCACTGGCACCCATCAGGCTGCGATCGATCTGGCAATTCTCCGGCCGCGCATTTGCTGCGCCGGCTCCGAAGACCAGAGCCGCAGCAAGCAGGCCGAATATCGATGCGGCGCTGACGCCGACTCTGACCGTACCGCTTCCCAACGCGTCTCCTCAGTAGTTGTTCACCAATGAAGGCTGAATCGACTTCGCCCGTCATCTGGCAGGATGTGTCGTAACGACGATAAGAGCTGCGCAAACCAGCTACATCGGCCGAACACCTCCGGATTTTAGGTACGCACCTCACCGGTACGCCTCGACCGGTTACCGAACGCCGCTACGAAATCTTTACACGCCGCTTGGCCGCCGCGGGTGCCGACCATGCCGGCGTGGCGCGGCCCGGGCCGATTCGGCGACGGTCTACGGTCTGCTGATCAGCAGGATGTTGTCCATGTCAGCGAACCCGACACGCAGATGTATCCGTCGTTCGGCCGGGCCTTCCGCCATCAAGAAGACAATCTCGGTCCCCGTGTCATGAGCGGCTCGGGTGAGCGTACTGATCATCGCTGCGGCGATGCCTCGCCGCCGCCATTGCTCGACTACTCCGATCGCCGCGAGCTCGCTCACATCGCCGACAGGCACGGTGATCAATCCGGATCCGACCGCTACTTCGTCGCGCGTCCGAGCGATGACCACATGACCCCCACCGTCGACCACACTCCGTAGTCTGTCCACATCGTGCCGATCAGCCACACCACCGCCGTAGACAGCATTCTGGACCGTGGCGCAACGCCATAGTTGTTCGTCGTCGACGGCGATCTCCACGATGACATCGTCTGGAGCCGCGCATTCCTGAACGTCGGCGCGGCCGCAGGTCATCACCGGCAGTTGGTCCTCGACAACGAATCCTGCGTTCAGCAGAGCCGGCAACACCTCCGTCGCGGCTGCGGGCAGGTACTCCAGCCGTGGCACCCGTCCCCGGCGCTCGAAGGCCGCGACCAGAGCCCCGACATCGGCGGACGTCGGCAAGGCACCGTCATCCGGAACCGCGTAGTTTCGAAAGAGGTTGTCACTGTAGGCGTCGAACCCCGCGACGAACGGGCCGATCCGTTCTGAATCGTGTTGCCGCAATACCGTTGCACGCAGATACGAAGATATCTTCGTCATAGACCGCCTTTCTGAACGAGGTAGCAGGTAGCGCTACCGCTGACCTCACATTGGAGTAATCGCATGTGATATTCGATGGCCTGTCGCCCCTCTGAGGACGACTGGCATCCCATCACGCCGCACGTGCGGTGCGGGCGACCCAGTCGGCGTTGGACTCGATGGCATATGGCTTCGTCGAATGCCGATCGACCCAGCTCGGCTCGAGAAACCCTTCCGAATCCAAACACGAACGTCGGTAGAACCAGCAGTGATCGGCGCTGGTCTCGACATCGGTTTTGCGTACCAGCACCCAGCCGCTGCCGTCGGCACGCAAGCACACGCCGCGCACCGCGTCCGGGCATTCGCTCGGGTCGAAGCCAGCAGCCTTGGTGAGTTCCCGAGCTTTGTCTTCGCCCTCGTTCTCGCCAGCGAGGACACGGAGACGGTACTTCGAGAGTACCGACGGCATATTGCCGGCATAGCCTGTCGTCCACACAGCACGTACCCGCGGGTCGTGATTGGGCGCTAGGTGCGCGACGGCGCCGCCTTGACTGTGCCCCCAGGTCGCGATACCCGAATCACAGTCGACATTATGGAGCGCGCAGGCGGCATTGAGCAGGCTGCCGTGCTCGCGCGGCGAGAACAGGCAGCGCGTTTGATTGCCATGATCGCTGAACAATGCAGGCAAGCTGTTGTCGTACTCGACGACGAGCGCTACGAAGCCGCGTCGGGCCATCGCCTCGGCAACGGCGTTGGCCGCCGGTGCGTTCTCGCGGCGGTCCGTCTCGGCGTCCTTGCCGATATTGGTGCCGACGAAGTACAGGAACAACGGATGCTTTGCCCCGGCCAGTTGTTTCGGCTCGAATCCCCGCGTTTCGTACCGCCGTACACAGTCGGCACTGTTGTCCACTGTTCCCGCGTAGCCTGGCGGAACAGCGATCTGCTGGATCATCTCCGCGCCTTCCGCCGCGGCCACGCCCGCGCCGCACATCGAGCCGACGAGTCCTAGAGCCACTGCGAGACGACATGCCCATATCGAAATCGGTCGTTTCCCGGCCGATCGTAGTTCACTGACCAGCGGCATGATAATCACCTCGCCGTCGAAAGGTCGGTCGGTTCCTTCCCCAGCAGCGCATGAGCGAGGTTGCGATAAAACGCGAGCATACCGGGCTGCTCCTTGGGGCACAGATGTCCACGCGCGGCGAAGCGTGATCCGACGCCGCGCTGCACCGCCTCCAGTCCCCGCCGATCCTCGTCGTTGATCATTGCCGTCACCGCTTGCTGAGTACGCGTCACCGCCTCGGAGGATGCGGAAACCTCGGGGGGTGTAAGCACACCGCCAAGCACTCGAACCCGGTCGATGGCCGACGGCACGAAGCTCAGCCACACCACCTGGTCGCCGAACGCGATGAAACCGCCGGTCGGGAAGCACATCAGCAACATGCCATGGGTCTGCTGCACCTCGTCCAGGGTCAAGGTAGGCGCCATCGCCGGGATTGCGAGCGGAATCCGACCGTGCAGCACCCACGGTGAGTAGGGCTCGATATACATGTCACCGCCGCCGGGCATGAACGGTTCCAACGTTTGCCGATGCAGTCCTAGCACATGATAGTTCTCGTGCCCGTTCTCCATCGCCACCTTCCAATTCGCCTGCCATTCGACTGACCACGAATCGACCTGCACCATTTCGCTGAGTCGGTAATTGGTGAACGCCTGCGCGCCCAGATCGAGATGCGCGCCGATCGCATCCGCTTTCGCATCAAGGTTTACGAAGACGAAGCCGTTCCACTCTTCGACGGCGAAACGCGGCAACCGGCACGACCGCGCATCGAAGTCCTTGTTGGGACCCATATGTGGGGCCCCGCGCAGCTGACCGTCCAAACCGTACTTCCACAGATGGTATTGGCAGGTGAACGCATCGGTACGGCCTGCGCCGGGCTCGACCATCAACATGAGCCGGTGCCTGCACACCGGCGACAGAGCATGCAACGCTCGGTCTTCGGCGCGAACGACCACCACAGGTTCGCCAGCTATCGAGGTCGACACGTAGTCGCCGGGCTCTGCCAGTTGGTCACCGTGAGCGATCAACAACCATGAGTGCGCAAAGATTCGTTCGCGTTCCAACTCCCACAACTCGGGCGAGGTGTACGCCGCCGGCGGCAACGTGAGTGCCGGAGGCTGATCGTCGAGGTATTCACGCAGTGCGGAGAGGATCTCGTCGACCTGGGTCGTGACTACAGACATGGTGAACTCCGATTCGGGTATCAAACGATAACTACATCAGGTTATCAATTGATAACCAGTCGGTCGACCCTTTTTGGCTCATTCGTGCCAGCAAGGGCGACGCCCGGCCCGTCGGTGCGCCGCAGTAGAGCGCGGTCATGCCCCGCGCAGGTTGGTGGGTTTCCCGCTACGCAGCACCGTGATCGTTGGGGGCACCTCGACCTCGAACCTGGCGTCACAGTTGGCGAATCCACCGCATCGTGCGACAAGGTCGAGGCGGCCGTTCTCCAGCGTCCATGATTGCTCCTTGGCTCCGCTGCGTGCCGAGAACCAGCGCGTCACCTTGATGTCGCCGCGGTTGCTGACGACGAGATCGGTGGGCACATCATGCGATTCGACATCGAGCGTCGACCCCGCGAAGGGAAAGATGCGAACCTCCGGTGTCGCCTCGAGATGTGATGCGCACCCGGGTAGGAGAGTCACAGCGGTGAGCGCGATCGTGCAGGCGGCGAGGGATCGGGGCGACATGCGAATTTTCCTTTCAGGACGGAGTCGGTTCGAGAGGATGCCCGGACCACGCCTCGGCCGGCATCTCCCGATCGGCAGATTTCGGGAACTACGGCGCTCGATAAGCTATTCACGCGGATAGGGTGAGGTGTGCTTCTCGTGGCGACACGTTTCCGCCCACTTCCGCCGATATACCGGAGCGAGCCGGAATGATCCGTGTACTCATTGCCGACGATCAGACTGTGGTGCGGCGTAACCTGCGCCTGATCCTGAACCTGCACGACGATATCCAGGTGATCGGGGAAGCGTGCGATGGTCGCAGCGCCGTCGATCTGGCCCGGCGGCTACGGCCGGATGTGGTGCTCGCCGATATCCGCATGCCCGTGCTCGACGGCCTCGAACTCACCAAGATCCTCGCCGGGCCCGACGTGGCCGAACCCATGCGGGTCGTCGTAGTCACCACCTTCGACCTGGACGAGTACGTCCACGCCGCACTGCGCCACGGCGCTTGTGGCTTCCTGCTGAAAAGATCGGGCCCGGCATTGCTGGCCGAGGCAGTGCGCGCGGCCGTGGCCGGCGACGCCCTGATCAGCCCGTCGGTCACGGTGCGGCTACTACGTCGCCTGAACGCGACTGCCCCGGTATCGTCGGCGTCGGAACCACTGACACCTCGCGAGATCGAGATCGCCGGTTATGTCGCCAGCGGTCTGACGAACGCAGAGATCGGGCGAGAGCTCTACATTTCCGCCGGTACGGTGAAGACCCACGTCGCCAGCATCCAGCGAAAACTACAGGTCCGCAACAGGGTCGGTATCGCACTGTGGGCCAAGGACAACGGCCTCGTGCCGTAGCACCCGCATCGGGCGAATTCCGATCGACAAATGCCCGGCACTGACCGGACATCACGACGCGGGCAGGGGAACCGGTTTACTGGCATGCGCCGCCGATATCACGAACCGGACATTGCAGTTCGACGATCCGGCGATTCCCGGGGCCGTTTTCGTAATGGATCTCGCGATATGGTCCGTAGGACTCCAGACCACGCTCCTCGAGGAAGGCATCTACAGTCAGCCAGGGGTCGGCAATGTCCACCGGTAACCGGTGGTACCTCATGGTCGCCCCGCGTGCCTCGGCCACAAGCTCGACCGTTTCCAACCCGGCGATCGGCGCCGCGCCCGACTCCAGCAGCACTCCGACCGATACGTCGATCTTCGACTCATCGGACCGCCCGTTATAGATGCGGACGTTGCGCCCCACCGGCGATACCCCCGCTACATCCAACCGGTCAATCAGATTGCCGAACAATGCCTCTACCATCGCGCCTATCTCGCTGATGTGGTTGACCTCACCGTGGACGTGAGCCACATGCAGCTCCGGCAACGGCTCGAGCCGCAACGTACTATCAGACATAATCAACCTTTCTTTTCGGAAGCAATCCCACCGTGACAAATTCTGATATTCCGCCAGCACGATCTTCGTGCTAGCAGCGTATCGGCTGGCTTATCGGACCGCGGCGATACTGGCCGGTCATAACCAGTACGGCGATAATTGCCGACATGGCGATCCAACTCGGCCAACTCCCCGGCACCGACGTCTGGAACGCGCCCACGGGTCCGGTCGCAGCGCCGATGGTCGCCGGGATCGGATTGGCGAGCAGATTCGACGAACCGTGCAGGACGACGGCGGGCCACAAACTGCCTGACGCGATCCTGATCCAGGCCATGAGGCATCCCAGCAACAGGCTCCCGGTCGTGAAGATCAGCATGCCGACCAGGCCTGGGAGGCTCGGGTAAAGGTAGCCCTGCAGTGTGAGAGGAGCATGGAACAGTCCCCAGATCAGTCCGCTCAGCACGACGCCGCGCAGCATGCCCAGCGGCAAGAGCCTGGGCAGCAGGTAACCCCACCCCCACTCCTCGCCGAACATGAGTACCAGCAGCGGGACGAAGGTGACCAGGCTTATAGCCAGCTCCGTCGCCAGTGCGGCCACTGGGAAGGGTGTGTGCAATCGGTAAACGCCGGTCAAGACGGCGATGGCAATGGTCGCGGCGACTACGGCGAGCGGCAACAGCAGCCCGACAGCGAGGAATCGCGCCAATCTGCGCCATGAGTCCGGGCGCGAAATCCCGGTGCTGGCAAGCAGTTGGCGGGGCCGGCGGATATCACCGGTGAAGGCGGCCGCCACCAGCAAACCGAGCGCGGGCGTACACATTCCGAGGCCGCCGAACAGCAGAGCGTCGGACTCACTGCCGATGTCGCCGAACGTAGTCCATGCCAGGGCGGCGGCAGTGATCCCGGTGAACGTGACGCCGATGAATATCGCCAGTTCGCCCCACGGCACCGCCGGTGGGATGCCCTCATATTGGGCAGGGGTCCGCGACGGCTGCATGGATATTGGCATAACGTTTACTCCTCCGATCGCTAGGACGGGTAGACACCGTATTGGTGGCGGCCGTACCGAGCATCTGCCGATCGGCAGAAATCCTCAGATACCGGCGCTACGGCACGAGTCCGTGGCGGGCATCGGAAGTACTGCGCGCACTCGCCACCCCGTCGGATGTTGCGGTCCGGCCTCCAAGGTTCCCCCGACTGCCGCAGCACGCTCGGCAAGACCGACAAGCCCTAGACCGCCCCGTCGGCGAGTGCGACCGGCGGAAGAAACGCCGTTGTCGGCGACGGTCACCTCGAGGTGTGCGTGTGGCCGCTCACGTACCGAAATTCGTACCGCGCGCACGCCCTCGGCGTGGCGGCGCACATTTGTCAGCGACTCGACCACTATCCGGTAGGCAACCGCTCCGGTCTCCCTGGGCACAGCCTCGAGCAATTCGGCTGTAGCATCAACCATAACGGCGACGGCATCGTCGGATCGGAATCTGCCCACGAGATCGGGAAGGTCGGCTAGATTTCCCGGCAGCGGGAGGGTATCGGCCGGCTCGTGAAGCATCCGCACGGTGTGGTCCATCGATGTCAGCGCGGCGACCCCGATCTGTTCGATGTGCGCGAGCGCGGCCAGTGCGCGTTTCGGAACCATTTGCGCCGCTTGGGCTTCCAGCACGATTCCACTAAGATCGTGTCCGACGAGGTCATGAAGGTCACGGGCCAGAGCCAGCCGCTGCTCTCGGCGAGTCTGGGCAATCGCGCGCGCACGCTGTTGGTCCAACACACGTAAGTAGCCACCACTCGCGATGGCCACTCCAGCGGGCAGCGCGCCGACCAAGCACAACATCAGCACCTCGAGCGCATCGGGCGGCACGGCCGAATCCACCGCGACGCGTAGCGGCACGACGGCCGATGCCAGCGCTCCCTCCGCCCCCACCACCGCAGCGACCGACGTCGAGGATCGGCGCACCACTCCGACGAGCGCCGCCTCGATGGCCAGCATCTCCAGGACCAGGCACACGCCAGCAATATTGTGCATGGGCGGCGGCGGAGCGAAGGGTAGTACGGCCGTCACGCCGAGCGAAGTGGTGAACGCTCCCGCGGCAACCACGGCCCGGGGCAATACGGTCGACGACAGCACGAGCGCCGCGGCCACCGCTCCCGCCACCGATAGGGAGAGCAGACCAGCGGACGGCGCGGCTGCCGCCGCGAACCCACCCAGTCCGACCGCCGCGCCGACAACTAGGGCGTGGCGGGACCGCGCTCTCACGGTGCACCCTGCCGGGACGAGATGCCCGAAGGACGACCGCAACGAGTGCGGTCCCACCGCATCCCCATGTACTTTCACCTTCTCCCGCGCCTACCAGCCGGATGGGAAACTGCGCATCAGCAATGTAGCACACCTGTGCTACATTGCTGATGTCAGCTAGTACAGACGAGCCAAGGTGGGCATCATGACAACTGAGCTACTCGCTGATCACCCTGTCGCGGCGGTCATTCTGGCTTGCGAAGTCGGACTATGGGTACTTCTCGGTCTCGGGCTCCTATTGCGCTATCCCGGTCGCGCGCGGGGGTTGAGCACTGCGGTGCTGTTGACGATCCCCGCACTCGATGTGGTGCTTGTCATCGCGACGGCGGTCGACCTCCACCGCGGCGCGGAGGCGGATGCCACACACGGGTTGGCTGCCATGTATCTCGGATTCTCCGTCGCCTTCGGCCCTGCGTTGATTCGTTGGGCGGACGTTCGCTTCGCACATCGTTTCGCTGATGGCCCCGAACCAGTCCCCGCACCGCGCTCGGGTCCGGGCAGGCAACGCCATCTCATGCGGGAATGGTTTCGTGTGGTCAACGCGGCGACAATCAGTTCTCTCGTGCTGCTCGGTCTGGTCCTGTTCGTCGCCACGTCAGAGCAGGACACCACCCTGATGTGGTGGATGGGCCGTGCATGGGTGATCGTCGGCCTGTGGTTCATCTTCGGGCCGCTGTGGGAGATGTGGCGAAACGAGAAAGATCCAACCGAACCCGACAATCGTACGAAGCCAAAAGCGGGGCACACCAATTGAACCGAAGATGCGGCGACGGCTCAGCCTCGGAATGCCCGACAGCGAGGTCCGTACCGGCCCGCGAGAGAATCGCGACGGCCGGGGACACCGCAGCGCGACTGACCCACATCGCGAATCTCATGGATCAACACAGCATGCAGATCATTCGAGCGCTCCCGATCCGCCCGTACGCGAACATCCTCGACTTCGGCGCGGGGACCGGCAGTCTCGGCGCGGCCCTTGCCGACCTCGATCCGGGTACCACTGTCCACGCACTCGACCACGACACCAGCCTCATCCCGGAAGTCGTGCGTAAGCGACCCAATGTCCGAGTGATCGAAGCCGACGCGACGACCTGGCGGGCACCCCGGCGATTCGATCTGATCCATGCCCGGTTCACCCTCATCCATATTCCCGAACGCGACCGGATCCTCGCCGGAATGCGGAACTGGCTCAATCCGGGCGGCATCCTGATGGTGACCGAACCGTACCAACTCGACGAGGCGAACGCGCCGGACCCTGTCGTGGCCCGGGTGCTCGGTGCGTATCACGACTACCTGGACCGGAATGGCACCGCTCTCACGTGGATCCGCACTGTACCAGCGATGCTCGGCACGCTCGGATTGCTCGATATCGAGATACACGCCAAGGCGGGGCGGCTCGGCGGTGGACGCCACGACCGCTGGCTCAAACTTATCGAGCCCCTCCGGGGCAGTCTGGACATCACGGACGAGGAATTCGAACACTTTCGACAGATCACTCGATCAGCCGGTTGGCACGACCTCCCGCAGATCATTCTCACCGTGACGGCTCGCACCTGACAATGCTCACCGTTCAGGCCCCGCCGTGGCGGGGGGCTGACAAATCTGCCAGATAATCGGCAAGTGCGGCTTCTGCGTCTTCGCCGACTTCAGGCGTTACCAGTAGATGCAGCATGCTGCCATCAATCACCTCGTGCAAGCGCCGAGCCTCGACCCGCGGATCGCGAGACGGATGCATACAGCCGGTGTCGGCAAACAACTGGCATACCGTCAGGCAGAGTTCCGCGATAGCGGTTTGCGCTTTCTCGGCCAGTTTCCCCAATCGAGGATGGGCCGGCGCGTCGGCGATAAGAGCGAGGTTGACCCGCGCCTCGATCGTGCGTTGACGATCCAGCGGAAGTAATTCGAGCAACATCGCGAGAGCCATTTGATGAGGATCACGCATGCCGACATGAGCGGAAATCCGCTCCTCTACGCGGGTATGGACAAGCTGCATCGCATAGTCCAACAGATCCGCTTTTGTCGGGAAACTATGACGTAACGAGCCGAGCACAATGCCGGCCTCGGCCGCGACGCTGCGCAGCGACACCGCGCTCACGCCACGGTTCGCGATCAACTGCCACACCGCGGCGGCGATCTCCGCTTTGCGCTGATCGTGATCGATGGTCTTCGGCACACCCCACACTATCACCGCCCACTACGAGCACAGACCTTGCTAGCTCGATCGTGCTAGCATAGTAGTTGCACTGTCCGACAGGCAGCGGATTGTCACGTCCACTGGCCATACGGATTCGCCACAGGCGAGATGTGCACAAGCGAGGAGAGAACGAATGGTAGACCCGCCCGATGCGAACGACCAGGCGGTTACCACGTTCGAGAGATGTCGATAGGGTGACCATCCGGAATTATTAGGTAATCCTAGCCAGCAAATCTACGATCCAGCTCATCGATAAGGATCGCGGCGACTTTGAATGGCGTTGTCGGCCCCGAAAAGATGGGGCACCCCGGCACCACCGACTGAGCGGTAGTATCACTCGCGAGGCCTCGCTCAGGTCGGGGTCAGGCGAAACCGGCTCAATTGAGCTGCGCGATGAACCGTCGCGGCTTCTCGTCCGCCGAGGCAGGTTTCGTACTTTGTTGATTTCTTCACAGGAATGACTTTGATCAGCTATAGCGACAACTCTCCACACAGTGGCAAGGCTCCCGAAACGCCCGGTGAGAGAATACCGCTCACCGCAGCGCAAATGGGTGTGTGGCATTCATCACAGCTACTCGAAGCGCCGATGAAGATCGCTATGTACATCGAGGTCATCGGCGAGTTGGATCTGACCGTCCTGGAAAGCGCTGGCCGTACTGCCGGGCACGAAATGGGCTCAGGTTATATCCGTATCGGAATTCAGAACGAGGAGCCCTACCAGGTGGTGGACCTCAGCCTGTATTCCGGGCTGGACTACTTCGATCTCCGAAATTCGGCCGATCCGATCGCCGACGCGCACGAATGGATGGAGCGTGACGCCGCTCGACGTATCGACCTCGTGCGAGACCGGTTGATTCGCAACGCGATTCTGCGCGTCGGGGATGGACACTGGCTCTGGTACATGGCCGCTCATCACATTGTGCTGGACGGTTTCGGGGCTATGAATCTGGTCGAGCGCACCGCACATCTCTACACGGCGATGCTGACCGGCCGCGAACCGCAGTCGTTCGCCGCCGGGAGTATCCGGGACATGGTCGACTCCGACGTCTCGTATCGGAACAGTCGACGATTCGAGGTGGACCACGCGTACTGGCGCGACCGAGTCTCGGGATACGAGGAGCGGAGTACACCGTTCCGAACGCAGGCGAACGCCTCGGCGAGCCCCATCTTCTTCGGTTCCGAGTTGCCGGATACAGTGTCGGCATCAACGCGGTCCGCCGCGACACGGCTCACCGCCTCCGAATCCGAACTCTTCATCGCCGCCTTCGCGAGTTATCTGGCGCGGGTGTCGGACAGTGGTGATGTGATGCTGAGCCTGCCCGTAGCCGCCCGCACGACGGCGGTACTGCGCCGGTCAGCGGGCATGTTGTCGAATATCGTCCCGCTACGCCTCGCCGTGGACCGATCCGTGGCGATCTCGGAATTATTGCGCAGGGTCCGCCTCGGGGTCACCGGGGCACTGAGGCACCAGCGGTACCGTTACGAGGACATTCGACGTGAGACTGTCACGAAGCAAAGACCGTTCGGCATATCTTTCGGGCCACGTATCAACATCAGCCCGATACATATGGAAATTCGGCTTGGTGCAGCAGCCGGACAGGTGAACGTACTTTCCACAGGGGGCGTCGACGACCTGACCGTGAGTTTCTATCGATCCGTCGCCGCGCCGCGCTACCGCGTAGATTTCGAAGCCCGGGCCGGGCTGTATTCCGAGGACGAGGTCGGCCTGCTCCACGGAAGGTTCCTGGAATACTTCGACCGGTTCGTGCGCGCGGCGGGCGAGGACCTGACGTGGGACATTCCGCTCGTGGGCGACCGGGAACGACAGCGCATCCTCAGCCTCGGAACAGGCCCGGCCGTGGATAGCTCGGTCGCACCCGAAACCACGACGCTCGCCTCGCTGTTCGCGGCGCACGCCCACCGTACTCCCAGCGCGACAGCGGTGAGGTTCGCCGACGAAAATTTGTCCTACGCCCAGTTTGCCGCGCATGTGCATCGGTTGGCTCGGTATTTGGTGCGACTCGGCGTCGGCCCCGAAACGATGGTGGCCGTACAGCTACGCCGATCCCTGGAGCTCGTGATCGCTGTGCACGCGATAGCGGCAGCGGGAGGTGCATACGTTCCTGTCGACCCCGATCATCCGGCCGATCGCAACCGATACGTGCTGGAAAGCACCCGGCCGGTATGTATGGTCACCACCACGCAGGACCGCATCGACGTCGGCGTCGACATCGACGTCGTCGAGCTCGATCGCCTGGATCTGTCGACGTACCCCGACTCGCCGATATCGGACAGCGACCGGACCGCTCCCCTGCGACCGGCGAACGCCGCCTACGTCATCTTCACGTCCGGTTCGACTGGTCGACCGAAGGGCGTCGCAGTAAGCCACGGCGCGATCGTGAACCGGCTGTCGTGGATGCAGGCCGACTACCCCCTCACAGCCGCCGATTCGGTGCTGCAGAAGACTCCGGCGACGTTCGACGTATCGGTGTGGGAGCTGTTCTGGCCGCTGTGGAGCGGTGCTCGACTGGTTGTCGCCCGTCCGGACGGACATCGTGATCCGGCGTATCTCGCCGACGTGATCGTCAAGGAACAGATCACGGTCATCCATTTCGTTCCGTCGATGCTGGCGCAGTTTCTCGCCACACCCGCCGTACGCGAATCGAACTGTCTACGTATGGTTTTCGCTTCCGGCGAAGCCCTTCCCGCCGCGGACGCTCAGCGGCTCACCGAGCTGACCGGCGCTGCGCTGCACAACTTGTACGGACCGACCGAGGCGGCGATCGAGGTCACCGCACATCCCGTAACCGCTGCGGATACCGTGTCGGTGCCCATCGGCCGCCCGGCGCTCGAGACACAGATATACGTGCTGGACTCGCGGCTGCACCCGGTGCCGGCGGGGATTGCCGGTGAACTTTATCTGGCGGGTGCGCAATTGGCGCGCGGCTACGTGAGCCGTGCGGACCTGACGGCCGATAGATTCGTGGCAAACCCATTCGGCACCGGTGAACGGATGTATCGCACCGGCGATCTGGTGACCTGGACGATAACGGGTGAGCTGGAGTATCTCGGCCGAACCGACCTTCAGGTGAAACTACGGGGCGTCCGCATCGAGCCGCGAGAAATCGAATCAGCACTGACCACAATCGATTCGATCATACAAGCGGCTGTCGCCGTGCACACCGACGCCCGTCGCGGTGACCAACTCGTCGCTTACATCGTCACCGAATCGGAAGGCGAGACTGCTGCTTTACGGACAGAACTCGCCACCCGGCTCCCGGCCGCCCTGGTGCCGTCGGTTTTCGTCGTCCTCGAAGCTCTTCCGGTCAATGCCGCGGGCAAGCTCGACCGTGCCGCGCTACCGGCTCCCCTATTGGAGCCACGTGGATCACGGCAAGTGGAGACACCCGGGCAGCGCATCGTCGCCGAGATTTTCACCGAGGTGCTGGGCGTCGAACGGATCGGCGCCGATGACAACTTCTTCGAACTCGGCGGCAACTCGCTGAGCGGAGCCCAGGTCGTGGCACGACTGACGGATGCCTTCGGGACTCGCACGACCGTCCGGGACCTGTTCGAGGCCCCGACCGTCGCCATGCTGGCCGAACACGTCGAAAGCGCGGCGACAGAACCGCCGCGTATCCCGCTGGAAGCCCGGCCGCGCCCGGCTCGCATTCCACTGGCGCCTGCTCAACGACGCATGTGGTTGCTCAATCAGCTCGACCCCACGTCACCGGTCGACAACATGCCGTTGGCGATTCGACTCTCCGGCGAACTGAACGTGCCTGCCCTCGAACACGCCGCGCGTGACCTCGTCACACGTCACGAAATTCTGCGCACTCGATATCCCGAGACGCCCGAAGGACCTGTGCAGCAGGTACTACCGCCGGATGCGGTGCGGATCGACCTGGAGCCGCATGTAATCGATGCCGAACGGGTCTCAGCTGCGGTGGACGACCTCGTCGGCGCCGGATTCGATGTAACCATCGAAGTCCCCTTTCGCCTGCGCCTATTCCGTACGGCCGCAACGGAATACATCTTGGTCGCGGTTGTCCACCACATCAGTGCGGACGGTTGGTCGATGCTGCCTCTGACACGGGACCTGATGGCCGCCTACACATCACGCTGCCGGAACGAAATGCCGACCTGGTCACCACTGCCCGTCCAGTACTCCGATTACAGCATCTGGCAACGTGCGCTGCTGGGGTCGGAGGACGACCCGGACAGCTTGCTGTCCACGCAGGCGGAGTTCTGGCGCCGCGCCCTGGCCGGGCTGCCGGACGAGATCGGCCTGCCGACAACTCGTCCGCGTCCTCCAGCACGATCGTTCCGCGGGGGGCGCGTGCGGTTCCGAATCGGAGCCGACCTCGACAAACGGCTGCGCCAGTTCGCGCACCGGCAGGACGTGACGTACTTCATGGTCGTGCACACCGCGTTCGCTGTGCTGCTTGCCCGCTTGTCCGGAAACGACGATGTCGCACTCGGTGCGCCGATCGCCGGACGCGGCGAGGCCGAACTCGATGGTCTTGTCGGCATGTTCGTCAACACTCTCGTGCTACGGACGCAGGTGTCGCGGGAGCTGACCTTCATCGAGCTGCTGGCCCGCACAAGGGCCGCGGACCTGGAAGCGTTCGCGCACGCCGACATTCCTTTCGAGCAGCTGGTGGACATGCTTCGTCCGCAGCGTTCGCCCGCACGGCATCCACTGTTCCAAGTGGCGCTGGTCTTCGATAACACACCGGACAGTACATTTCAGCTGCACGGATTGCGCATCACACCCGTCGATCTCGGATCCGGCGCCGCGAAGTTCGACCTCACACTGAGTCTTCGCGAAAGTGCCGACACTGGATCGGATCTGGCGGCGACATTCTCATTCGCTCGCGATCTGTACGACGAGGCCACGATCGAGGTGTTCGCACAAAGGTTTGTGCGGCTGCTGTCGGCCATTGTCGCCGAACCTGATATACCTGTCGGTGACCTGCCGATCCTCTCCGCCGAGGAGTACCGGCTACTCACCGCGGGACCTTGCGACCAAGACGCCGCCACCGGTCTCCTTCCGGATCTCATGACCCATGGACTGCGGCTCGGTCGCGATCGGATCGCCCTCCGCGCGGCCGGCACATCGATGACCTACGGCGCGCTCGACGAATCGTCATCCCGCTTGGCGCGCGCGCTGATCGCTGCGGGTGTCGGCCCGGAAACCGTTGTGGCCGTGGCCTATCCGCGCTCCCACGACTTGGTGGTCGCGGTCCTGGCTATCGCCAAGGCCGGCGGGGCGTACCTTCCGATCGACCCGGCGTATCCGGCGGAGCGGATTCGCCACATGCTCACGGACTCGGTCACTGTGCTCGGACTCACCAGCTCCGAGCACATCGACTCCCTGCCCGGTGATGTGCCATGGCTGGCTCTGGACGATCCCGCGACGGTGCGAAGCTACGCGGACATGTCCTCCGCACCCGTCGATGATTCCGACCGTCGCGCACCGCTGCGGACGATGCATGCGGCATACGTGATATTTACGTCCGGGTCGACGGGGAAACCCAAGGGGGTCACCGTGACCCATGGGGGACTAGCCGGTCTCGTTCGGGAGCTGACCGGAGTCATGCGGGTGACACCAGACCATCGGTTCCTGAATATCTGCTCCCCCAGTTTCGATCCGTCGCTGCTCGAGTGGCTGTGCGCTCTTCATAGCGGAGCCACACTGCTGATCGCGCCTCCAGAACTCGTGGGCGGTCCGGATCTGGCCGAATTCCTTCGTACGGAACAGGTAACGCATGTCGCGACCACGCCCGGTGTCCTCGCGACAATGGAGCCGGACGGCCTGGACCAGCTGATCGCATTAGGCATCGGCGGGGACCTGGCAGCAGCCGAGCTGGTCGACAAATGGGCACCGGGGCGCACCTTGTTCAACTTCTACGGCCCCACCGAGACCACGATCGTTTCCTCGTACACACGACTGACGCCCGGTAACCACATCACCATCGGTCGGCCTGTCCGCGGCATGTCGGCGCTGGTACTCGATTCACGGTTGCACCCCGTGCCGCCGGGAGTGACCGGCGAGTTGTACCTGGCGGGCCCGGGGCTCGCTCGCGCCTACAGCGGAGCACCGGGTGCCACAGCCGAGCGCTTCCTGCCGAACCCGTGGGGCGAGACCGGATCGCGGATGTACCGCACCGGCGACCTGGTGCGCTGGTACACCGGGCCGGACGCATCGACCGACAATACCTTGATCGACTCCGTCGACTGGCGACTCGATTTCCTCGGGCGCTCCGACACCCAGGTCAAGATCCGCGGTTTCCGGATCGAGCCAAGTGAGATCGACGCGGTCCTCGGACGGCATCCGCGAGTCGATTTCGCGGTGACGATCGGACGCCGTAGCCCAGCCGGCACCACTGCGCTCGTGTCCTACGTGCTCCCCACCTCCGGTGGGGCGTTCGACCCGGGCGAACTCGTGGAGCATGCGGCATCGAGCCTGCCGCGGCACATGGTTCCCTCGGCCGTCGTGGTATTGGACCAGTTGCCGCTAACTCCGGTCGGAAAGCTGGACCGCGATGCGCTGCCGGAACCACCCACCCCGCAACG
The DNA here is from genome assembly GCF_014466955.1 of Nocardia wallacei. Classification (NCBI taxonomy): domain Bacteria; kingdom Bacillati; phylum Actinomycetota; class Actinomycetes; order Mycobacteriales; family Nocardiaceae; genus Nocardia; species Nocardia wallacei. The sequence goes on from NZ_AP023396.1 coordinate 7,562,181, forward strand.
GGATTTCCGGGCGCCGGTGGGCGGAATCGAGCAGACCATAGCGGAGACATTCGCTACTGTTCTCGGGCTCGAGGTACCGGTGGGTCGCGACGAGGACTTCTTCGAGCTCGGTGGAAACTCACTGATCGCCACTCAGGTCGTGGCCCGGTTGGGGGTAGCGCTGGATGCCCGGATTCCGGTGCGCCTGTTGTTCGAGGCGTCGACCGTCGCTGGGCTGGCGCGGACCGTGGCGAGCCGGGTCGGCCGTGGTCGCCACGTCCTGCGGCGCGGTGCCCGGCCCGAGCGAATTCCGCTGTCGCCGGCGCAACAGCGAATGTGGTTCCTCAACAGATTGGATCCGCAGTCGGCCGCCTACAACATGCCGGTAGCCGTGCGACTGTCCGGATTGCTGGATGTGGAGGCGTTGCGGGCGGCAACGGCTGACCTCGTGGACCGCCACGAGGTTCTGCGAACCGTGTATCCCGCGACCGACGGTGGGCCGGTACAAGTGATCTTGCCACCGGACCAGGCCGTCCCGGCACTCGTGCTCCGATCCGCCAGTCCGGACACGGTCGAGGCGGCCGTGCGGGAACTGGCCTCGGTAGGTTTCGATGTCACTACCGAAGTACCGGTACGGGTAGCGCTGATCGAGATTTCGAATTCTTCGGACACCGTCGAGCCATCCACGGAAACTGCCGTACCGCCGACTGAATACGTGTTGGCGATGGTGATTCATCACATCGCCGGCGACGGATCATCGATGACGCCGCTGGCTCGAGACCTGTTGACTGCCTACGCCGCCCGATCCGCAGGCACCGCACCGAGTTGGGCGCCACTGGCCGTGCAGTATGCCGACTACACCATGTGGCAGCGAATGCTCCTGGGCGACGAAGGCGATCCGGCGTCGGCCGCGTCCCGCCAGATCGCGTATTGGAAACAGGCGCTGGCCGGACTGCCGGATCAACTGGCCCTCCCGGCCGACCATCCGCGCCCGGTCATGCAGACCTTCAAAGGTGCGCGAATCCCGGTCGCGATCGATGCCGAGACGCACCACGGCCTGACAGAGCTGGCACGATCGCAAGACGCGACTCTGTTCATGGTGCTGCATACCGCCTTCGCGGTGCTGCTCGCACGATTGTCCGGCAGCAACGACATCGCGATCGGCACCCCGACAGCCGGACGCGGCGAACCCGAGCTGGACCACCTCATCGGGATGTTCGTCAACACCCTGGTATTCCGAACCCGGGTCGACACGAACGAAACATTCACACAACTACTTGCCCGGCAACGCGAAACCGACATCGAAGCCTACGCACACGCCGACGTACCCTTCGAACGACTGGTCGAAATACTCAACCCACCAAGATCAACCGCCCGCCACCCACTGTTCCAAGTCGGACTGTCATTCCAAAACCTACGCCGGACGTCCCTGGAGTTACCCGGTCTCACCGTATCGGAGGTGGACTTCGACAGCCGATTTTCGCAGTTCGATCTACACCTGATCGTTTCCGACGGCTATGACGAGTCAGGGGCCCCGGCCGGGCTCCACGGTGCCATCACCTATGCCACCGATTTGTTCGACGCTGCCACCGTCGAAAGGTTTGCCGAGCGGTACGAGCGTTTGCTTCGAGAGATCGCTACCACGCCGTGGTCACCGGTGGGTGACCTGGACTTGATGTGTACCGACGAGCGTGCGGCAGTGGTGTCCGGGCGGAATGCGACCGAACATGATCTGGATGTCTCGCTGACGCTGGTGTCGTTGTTTGCGCGCACCGTGTCGAAGACGCCCGACGCGGTGGCACTCGTGTCTCCCGCAGGTGAAACAGTGACGTACGGCGAAGTCGGCGATCGAGTGAATCGCCTTGCACGGCATTTGGTTTCGCTGGGTGTTCGCCCGGAGTCGCGGGTGGCTCTCGCGTTCCATCGATCGGTGGACCTGGTTGTGGCAATGTACGCCGTGGCGGTCGCTGGTGGGGCATATGTGCCGGTCGACCCGAACCAGCCGACGGAACGGACGGGGTACGTCCTCAGGATTGTCGATCCCGTGTGCGTGTTGACTACATCGTCGACTGCTGCCGACTCGACTGTGGTCTCCGGGGCGGCGACCGCTGGAATGACGGAACGACTTGTGCTGGTGGACAAGGTGAATCTGTCGATGTGGTCGGGCGCTCCGGTCGACGATGCGCAGCGAGTCACACCGCTGCACCCCGCGAATACGGCCTATGTAATTTTCACATCTGGTTCGACCGGACGACCGAAGGGCGTGGCGGTACCCCATGCGGCAGTGGTGAACCAATTGTTGTGGAAGATGACCGCACTCGGGCTGAGCGCCGATGACGTGATCTTGTTGAAGACCGCGGCGACGTTCGATTTGTCGGTTTGGGAGTTCTGGACCGCACCGGTCACAGGTTGCCGTGTAGTGATCGCCGCGGCCGATGGGCATCGGGATCCGGCGTACCTGAACAGCCTCATGGCTCGAGAGGGTGTAACGACTCTGCACGCGGTGCCATCGATGCTGGACGCATTGCTGACGGTATCCGGTGACGCGTTAGCGCCTTCGTTGCGTCGAGTGCTGGCGATCGGTGATGTGTTGCCGGGTGCGGTGGCGCAGCGGTTCCGTAGTGCCCATCCCACAGTGAGCTTGGTCAATCTGTATGGACCGACGGAGGCGACGGTGTCAGTCACCAGTCATACGGTGACCGACGCGGACCAGCATTCGGTGCCGATCGGTGCGCCGGAGTGGAACAACCGGGTATACGTCTTGGATTCGCGTCTGCACCCTGTCCCGGACGGCGTCGCGGGTGAATTGTATATTGCCGGTTCACAATTGGCACGTGAATACTTCGGTCGTGCGGATTTGACAGCGGTACGGATGGTTGCGAATCCATTCGAGCCGGGGGCGCGGATGTATCGCACCGGTGACCTGGTCGCGTGGAATGCCGAGGGCGAGCTGAATTATCACGGCCGCACCGACTTCCAGGTAAAGATTCGCGGCTTCCGTATCGAGCCGGGCGAGATCGAAGCCGTGCTACTCAGGCTGCCTGAGATTGCACAGGCCGTGGTACTCGCTATATCGGCTGGCCATATGGGCGACCGCCTCGTGGCCTACCTCGTACCGGCAGATGCTGGCCTCGACGTGGATCGGGTGAAGGCCGAGCTGAGTTCCGTCCTCCCGTCGTACCTGGTGCCATCCACATTCGTAGTGCTGGATATGTTGCCGCTCAACATGAACGGCAAGCTGGATCGCAACGCTTTGCCCGACCCGGAGTTCGAGAGGATCACCTATCGTGCGCCGTCGACTCCAACCGAATATTTCGTGGCACGCGTGTTCGCCGAGGTGCTCGGCGCCGAACAAGTCGGCGCCGACGACGACTTCTTCGCGCTTGGCGGCAATTCCTTGCTCGCAACGCAGGTGGTAGCCCGACTCGGCGCCGACCTGAATACCCAGGTGCCGGTTGGGGCGGTGTTCGAGGCACCGACCGTCGCCGGCTTGGCGGTGCGGGCCGCGAAAGGTACGTACGCGAACCGTCTTCCCGAGCTGACGGCTGGGCGGCCGCGACCGGAACGGATTCCGTTGTCACCCGCACAGCAGCGCATGTGGATTCTCAATCAGATCGATACCACATCACCCGTTTACAACATCCCGGTCGCGTTACGCCTGACCGGCGACCTGAACCCCGCTGCCCTGCGGGACGCCGTCGCGGAGGTGATCATGCGCCATGAGATCCTGCGCACCGTCTATCCGGCGTGGGGGGAGACAGCACACCAACTGATCCTGCCGACCACCGAGATCCTTTCCGATCTCACACCAGAACCCGTCAGCGCGGACAAACTGCTCGATCGCATCACCGAGATGATTTCCACCGGCTTCGATGTGGCGACCGAGGTACCGTTTCGGGTCGGATTGTTCCGGATCGAATCGGACGGGATCAGCGGCGAGTACGAGACCCAACACGTCCTTGCGTTCGTAGCGCACCACATTGCGGTCGACGGCTGGTCCTTGCGTCCACTGACCCGGGACGTCATGGCGGCTTACGCTGCGCACGCCACCGGTAGGACACCGGTGTGGCCCGCACCCGCGGTCCAGTACGCCGACTTCAGTTGCTGGCAGCGTGATGTCCTCGGCTCCGAGGACGATCCGCACAGCCTGATCTCCGAACAGATCGAGTACTGGCGTGCCGCACTCGCTGGGCTGCCGCTCGAATCCACCTTCCCCACCGACCGACCACGTCCCGCCGCCGCGTCTCGAGCGGGTGGCACGGTCGCCTTCACCATCGATGCCCGCACCACGCAAGGGCTGAGAGAGTTGGCCCGCGCACACGGTGCGAGCATGTTCATGGTTGTGCACACGGCGTTGGCCGTATTGCTCGCACGGTTGTCCGGCATGTCCGACGTGGCCATCGGCACACCTATCGCAGGTCGTGGTATCGGCGCGCTCGATGACTCGATAGGCATGTTCGTCAATACCTTGGTCTTGCGCACTCGACTCGACCCGGCCCAGCCATTCACCGAAGTGCTGGCTCAGCAACGGGATAGCGACCTGTCCGCATTCTCACACGCGGACGTGCCATTCGACCGCGTGGTGGATTCCCTCGACTTGCCTCGGCATCCTTCCCGGTCTCCGTTGTTCCAGGTCGCGTTGTCGTTCCAGAACTTTCCCTCCGAAGCCTTCGAATTGCCGGGTGTGCGTACGAACCTCATCGACCTACCGGTAGGCACCGAGATGTTCGATATCACCGTCGTTCTCGACGCCGGTACCCAGGAAGGCGCAATGATCGGCAGCATTTCCTATGCCCGCGACCTGTTCGACATCCAGACGGCACACCAGTTGGGCGAGCGGCTACTACTCATCCTGCGAACCGTTGTCGCCGAACCGGCCACAGCTGTCGGCGATATCGCGCTACTGCTGCCCGGTGAGGCTGACAGGACCCGTCACGATGCGGATCTTCTCGTGGTCAACCCGTCACACAACACCCTGGTGGACCTCATAGACGCACGGATACGCGAACAGCCGGAGAACATCGCCGTTCGAGCGGGCGCACAATCTATCACCTATGCCGAGCTGTCGCGCCGCGCAGACACACTCGCCCACCTACTGATTTCGCATGGCGTCCAGCCGGGATCAGTGGTCGCGGTCGGGCTGGACAGATCGGTATGGGTACCGATCACCCTACTTGCTGTCCTGCGAGCGGGGGCAGCATACGTGTCCCTCGAGCCGTCATATCCCAGGCCGCGGCTAGAGTTCATCATGGCCGACGCCGGACCCGACTGCCTCGTCACCAGTGCGTCATTGCTCGATGTGATGCCCAGCGGAGAAACACCGGTGTTGCTGGTCGAAGACTCGGAGTTGCAATCCGGGGTCGCGGCCCCCGGACTGCCCGTCTCGATCACGGCCGACGACCTCGCTTATGTCATATACACCTCAGGGACCACGGGCGTTCCCAAAGGCGTCATGGTGACACACCGCAATGTCGTGCATCTGCTGGCGAGCGCTCTGCGGCACTTCGACGTCGGCACTCAGGACGTATGGACCGTCTTCCATTCGTTCGCGTTCGATTTCGCGGTGTGGGAGTTGTGGGGCGCGCTGAGTACCGGCGGTACCGCTGTCGTCGTCGACTACATCACGTCGCGAACACCGGATATGTTCCGGGACCTATTGGTTCGCGAGCATGTCACCGTCCTGAGTCAGACTCCGTCCGCGTTCTATCAGCTCGATCAGGCCGACCGAAGCGCCGCCGCAGACGATTCTCCGCTCGCGCTGCGTTACGTGGTTTTCGGCGGTGAGGCGCTGGAACTGTACAAACTTGCGGGCTGGTTCGAGCGATACGCCGACAGCGCACCGTGCTTGATCAACATGTACGGGATCACCGAGACCACCGTGCATGTGACGATCGAGCCGTTGGCCCGGCACATGGTCACGGTCCCGGCAGTGGGCAGTCCGATCGGTCGAGGTCTCCCGGGCATCGGAGTCCATGTCCTGGACAACCGGTTGCATCCGGTGCCGACCGGCACGACGGGCGAAGCCTACGTCACTGGGCCTCAAGTCGCGCGCGGCTATTTGGGGCAGGCGGGCCTCACCGCTGCTCGCTTCGTGGCGGATCCGTTCGGCCCTCCAGGGGCACGGCTGTACCGCTCCGGTGACCTCGTCCGTCGGACCGCACAACGGCTGGAATATCTCCGGCGAGCAGATCACCAGGTCCAACTGCGGGGTTTCCGGATCGAGTTGGGCGAGATCGAGGCAGTGCTCGGTCGGTTCGGTGACGTCAAAGTCATCGTCCGGGATGGTCGGTTGCTCGCTTACGCCCGCGGGGTCGATCCCGCCGGGGCGGACGAACTTCGGCGCACAGCCGTTCAGCATCTGCCCGAGCACATGGTTCCTGCCGCGGTCACGGTGGTAGACCGCTGGCCGATGACCGTCAACGGCAAGCTTGACAGTCGGGCGCTACCGGAGCCCGACTTCGCGGCGTTGTCCACCGCCCGAGCGCCACGCAACGATCGCGAACGGGCCTTGGCCGCGATCTTCTGCGAAGTACTCGGCCTGACCGATATCGGTATCGATGACGACTTCTTCCAGATGGGCGGTGACTCGTTGAGCGCGGTGCGACTTCGCGCCCGGATCCGCCACATACTCGCAGTGGACGTGCAGGTGCAAGACATATTCGAGCTCCGCACAGTCGCGGGTCTCGCCACTGTCTCCGCTCGCCCGCCTGGACTTCCCGCGCGGGCGGACAGCGTTCGCGCCGCGACACTGCCGCTGTCCTACCCTCAGCGGCGGCTGCTCGACCTGAACGCCCGCGAGCAGTTCGAGCGGGGCCCCGGACGTGCCTATGTACTCCAGCTCCGGCTCCACGGCGCGACACCACCGGACGTCGTAGCACAGGCATTCACGGACCTGACGATGCGCCACGAGGTACTGCGTACAGTATTCCCTGGAGCACAACTGGTTCTCGACGATGCTCTCGATTTCGAGACGGTCCTGACAGACGATATCCCGGCGGCGACAGCCGCGTGCATCGCGCAACCGTTCGATCTGCAGACCGAGGTGCCACTTCGGGTACGGCTGTATCCGGACGACGACTCTGATCTACTGTTGATCATCCTGCACCACATCGCCGCGGACGGCTGGTCACTGACGCCTCTGGTGCACGACGTGGCGACCGCGTTGCTCGCACGCCGCAGCGGCGCTCGACCGGACTGGCGACCGTTGCCGATGCAGTACGCCGAGCACGCGATCTGGCAACGGCGGATCACCGAAAGCGCTCCGGGCCGTCCGGTCGTCGATGCAGAGCTCAACTTCTGGCGCCACACTCTCGCGGACCTGCCCACAGCCGCTCGGTCGGCGCGCCACATCGACTCCTCACAGCCGTATGCAGAACGAGTCTTCCTCTACATACCACCGGAGCGATATCGCCGGAGCATGAGTTACGCGGCAAGGCACGACGCCAGCGTCTTCATGGTGGTTCACACCGCAGTCGTGCTCACGCTCAGGGAATTCGGATACGGAAATGACATCACCGTCTGCGCACCGACGGCTGGACGTACCGAGGTCGGCATGGAGGAGATGATCGGTCGTTTCACGAATTTCCTCGTGCTTCGCACGGAAGTTCACGATGACCCCGACTTCACGCACCTGCTGGAGCGAGTCCGAGTCACCACCCTTGCGGCCATGGACAACCAGGACATCCCCTTCGAGTACCTGACCGACTCGCTCGGCATCGGCGACCGTCTCCGAATCCGTCTCGCATTTCAGAACATCCCGACCTCCGACCTACGGCGGGCAGGCTTGTCGGCAACATGGGAACCCGTCGAAGTGCCCACGCCGGCCGATTGGGATATCTCATTCATTCTCAGCGAGGAAAAGGACGCACAGGGTCGACCGCGAGCGCTGTACGGCTACATCGAATATGTCGCAGATTCCATCGATGCATCGACTGCGCAGCGCATGGCCTCGAGTTTCGATTCTATTCTGTCGGCCGGTATAGGCGCCGATGACGCCGAGTAGCCGGGCCATAAGCGCCGGCCACGATGCCATACAGGCTTTATAGCGCAGTTGTGCTACCATATCGCCACTGCCACTGATACCCGCCCGGGAACAAGGAAGAGGTCCGGCCGTGAACGCATGGTTGACAAACGCATCGGCGAGTAAGGCAACCGAGTGACCATCGGCATAATTCGAATGTTGACAGCCGCCGCAGTTGCCGGCGCATTCACAGTGGCGTGCGCACCATTGCCGCCATCGCCCACAGCAGCATGGTCCGAATGCGAAGATCGGCCGGGTATCGTCGGCGATGTTCACTGGGAATGCGCGACACTGACCGTTCCTCTCGACTATGGCGAGCCCCAGGGGGCACAGATACAACTTGCGCTGATTCGGGCTCGCACAGCCGAACCAGCCAAACGACTCGGGTCACTGCTGTACAACCCGGGCGGCCCGGGAGGCTCCGGATTGGACACCGTATCCGCCGCCGTCTCCCGGTACCGATCCGTACTCGAGAGATACGACCTGGTCTCCTGGGATCCACGTGGCGTCGGGCGGAGCACACCCGTCCGCTGCCCGGAGTCCTCACTGCCGGAACGCATGCCACGTACGGACGAGGAATGGGCCGCACTGGCAGCGGCCGCTGCACAGTTCGCCGATACGTGTCACCGGGAGACCGGTGACCTGCTGGAACACGTTGGGCTTTTCGACTCCGCGAACGACATCGAACGAATCCGCGCGCTGCTCGGTGACGAACGGCTCGGTTTCCTCGGTGTCTCCTACGGTGGGCAGCTGGGTGCCGCATACGTGAGCCTGTTTCCACAGCGCGCCGGGCGAATCGTCCTCGATGCTCCCGGCAGTCCGTTCCGGTCCTACCGAAGTAGCCTGCTCGATCAAGCGGCCGGCAGCGAACGAGCTCTGCAAGATTTCCTCGCGTTCTGCGGTACAACTGGTGATTGCGCTCTGGGCAATACGGAATCGCACGCGTTGGAGCGGTTGGACCGCTTCCTCGCCGACCTGGACCGCAGCCCGCTGCCGACCGACCGCGGCTACGCAGTGGACCGCCCCGGTGCCGTCACCGCGCTGAGTGTGGCTGTCGCCGCGCCCGAAACCTGGCATCAGTTGAATGCCGCTCTGGCGCAAGCACTTTCGGGTAACGGTACGCAACTCGCGGGATTCGCCGATCTGTTCACCGGTCGGCGGCCCGACGGGTCATCCTCGAATTTCTCCGCAGCGAATACGGCGGCGAATTGCGCAGACTACCCCGACAGTTACAATGTTGCGGAAATTCGCGCGTTCATTCCGGAATTCACTGCGGCCTCTCCGCACTTCGGCGAGCTAACTGCGTTGCGGCTACTAGAATGTGCGCATTGGCCCGTACACGGAGTGGGGCGTGGAGTTATCGAGGGCCGCAGTGCCGAACCGGTGCTCCTCATCGGGAATACCGGTGATCCTCAAGCACCGTACTCGTGGGTCTCCGAACTCGCTGATCGGCTCGATTCCGGTGTGTTGCTGACATACAACGGCGTGGGCCACGGAGCTTACGGGGGCGTCGATCGATGCGTCGACGCCGTCGTCGACCGCTATCTACTCGAACATGCCGTACCACCAGCGAATACAAAATGCCCGTGACCGAGGCAGCCCAACCGCTCGCCGCTTCCAGCGCGTCCAGGAAAGATGTGAGTAACAAACGAGAGCCCCGATCCGGCCGCCGCTTCGAGTTGCTGGAGCGCGTAACCGACGCCATTGTCGAATCCGGGATCGAAGGTGTCAGCGTCCGTGATCTCGCGGCGCGAGCAGGCGTCTCCATCGGAACAATCCAGTACTACTTCCCGACCAAGACCGCACTGCTGCTGTCGGCCTGGAATCACCTGCATGGTGGGGTAACCCATCGATTTGCCGGAGTCGGAGCCACGGGCCTCACCGCCGCCGAGGAGCTCCGCTACCTTACGAACCTCCTCCTGCCGCCGACTTCCGGGGACCGGTTGTCTCACCTCTGGCTGGCACTGGTGGCTCGGGCCGGACACGATCCGGAGGCCGCAGTGCTCCACCGGGAACAGTGGCAGCGTATGGAATCTACGCTCGAATCAGCGCTCAGGCGCGCGAACCCGGCTCGCGAGCTCGAGTCCCGCGCTGCCGCGGCGGAATTGCTCGCCTTGCTCGACGGCCTAGCGATCTCGGTCCTCATCGAGCCCGGCCGGATTTCGCCCGACCGAGCACAACGAATCTCACGGAGGTGGTTGGCCGAATGGCTCTCCGAGTAAGGGGACCGCCAATTCGGCTGCGCACCGAGCGATCTGAGGTTGCCGTTCCGGCTCGGCGAGCAGACCCAGAAGCGCAAATTCGGCGATCTCTGCCGGATCGACCGTAGTCTGCGGCAACGCCAGCGCATCGAACAACGCGAGCACCATCCGAGCCGCCGATACAGCATCGACCGATCGAATGTCGCCTTCGCGACGACCGGCATCCACCAGCTCCACGACCGCCCGTTCGAGGCGCCCAAGCAACTCGCGTTCGACATCGAAACGGTCTTGCTGCAATTCAGGGGTTATGAGAATCGAGGCGAGCACATACGGTGCGCCGTGCATGTGCCACAGGGAATCCAACAACCAGCGACGCAGCTTGACGACAGCGGGCGCGTCCACCGCTCGCAACCGCTCCGCTGTTGCCAACGGTTGCTCCAGGCCCAGGTGGACCAGAGCAGCCAGAATATCGTCCTTGGTTGCGAAGTGCTTGTAGATCGCCGGTTGCCGGACACCGGCCCGCCTGGCGATGTCACGAGTTGAGGTGGCCGAGTACCCCTGCACAGCGAAAAGCTCCGCGGCCGTGCGCAAAATGCGTTCAGCCGAGGAGCTCCACCTCGAGGTACTCGGCGGCATACGAGTCACGGCCGGTCCTCGACGGCTGACATATCAACCTTCCTTTAGGCGATCGTCCGATAACCTCACAAAGTATCAGCTGTCATCCGGCGCCGACATCCCCGGCGCATGCACGCCCTGCGGTGGCTCGTCATCGGTACGGTCGCCGCACGGTGCAGGCACTTCGATCACGGCTGCCGGAGACTCCGGTCGTTCCCATGCGAATTTTCGGCGCTGACACCGGTGACGGGACGAGTGTGTCGGACATGGATGACTGCGTCGAAGGTTTCACGCGGGTCGATATCGACCAGAAGGTGTTGACCACGCATGGTGGATACGATTGCCAGTGCCTCAGGGGCCGAACGGGCAATGTCGGTGAAGTGCAGCGCTCCGCGCCGATCGAGCACGGCATCGAGGCAGTCTTCCGGGAAAGGGGCGGGCAGCTCCGTGGTAAACCATTGAGAGGGGTTGTGGTCGGAATCGGTCCGTGGTTCCCCGGGAACTGTTTCGCCGGCGTGCGTCGTGCCGATAACTACAAGATCCGAGCCGAGCTCGTTAGCGAGGATCTGCCCGATCGGAGCGGTTCCGTCGAACGACGGAGTGCGTTGGATATGGACGTTGTGGGCGCTGACCACAATCCGCTCGCCCCGCTCGAGCAATACGCGCAGGTTCTCGGCCATCGTCTCGTTGCGAAGGTTGCGTCCCGGGCCAGGGTACAGACCATGGTCGAGAAACTCTATAACGGCCCGCGCTCCGCGCGCGCATTGCAGAGCAATCCGATCACCGCTGTCCTGACAACGATTGATCAGGTTGTCGACACCGGAGCGGAGCACGTCGGGCACCGGTGAGACGCCACCTGTGGTGGGCGGTATGTCAGTGCCCGAACCGAGGTCGGCCACGTTCAGCAGTTCCCTATCGCCAGGTTGCGGCGGTATCCGCTGCAAGCAGGCGCTGATCGCCGGCAGCGGAGTTGTCAGGCACCCGGGAACGTCCATCCCGAGAAACCCGATCCGTCTGGCAGAAGCCTCGTTCCACTCGCGCATCCAGCGCAGTTGAGCGTGACGTTCGGCCGAACAACCGAACGACCAGGTCATACCAGTGCGAGCGACCTCGTCGAGGCTGCCGGGGCCGCCGCAGATCCACTGGTCGACCAGCAGTCCCTCCGGGTAGCCCGATTCGAACGCGAGAACAGTGAAACCATGCTCGGCTACCAGGTACCGACTGATCCGATCGTGCAACTTCACAAGCTCGGACAGGTGATGTGCGCTCTCCCCCAAACACACCAGGCGCGCCCCGCCGATCGAGTCCGAGAACGCAGACAGGTCGGTGTTGTCGATTTGTTGCGGATCCACATTGTTCAGAGACTTCGAAAACAGACCCATAATCAAAGATACCTCAGGCCATTTCCTCTTCTCCGGCGATTTCCATCGCCGCATCATCCCACTCGTTGTAGCGGGAGAACAATTCAGACCCGGAACGGATAGCGACGGCCTCAGCGATAACGTCCCAAGGCACGAATCCATCGATGCTTCGCGAACTCGCGTAAAGCAGGTCTCTCCGAGGATTGATCTCGGGCCGGTCGTCACCCTCCCATGGTGACGAGGCTTCCCACTCCCACGCAGGAGACCATCCCCACCCGCCCCAGCCGCGGCACATCACCTCGCCGAAATAGGCTGCCGCCCTATCTACGAACGGACGTGTCTCCGTACCAGCCAACTGAGCTGGATCGCTGAATCGACGTAAGACCTCCGACTCGAGCCTGTCCAGTGACACCGGCGTGAAGTCCAACCTGAGTTGGGGTAGATCAGCTGCCAACTCCTTCGCGAACCGCTCGGCAACCCCAGGCCATTCGTCTTCCAAACTCACACGGTCAGCCTAGCCAACCGCTGTATATTTCGGAGGCGAGTGTCATGGTTTCAACTCGCGCATGTGCCGGAGACAATTGCGCGGCAGGATGTTCGGCTCGTGGCCGATGTGCTGTGCAGGGCAGGACGATGGATTCGGACCGCGCGGAACACGCCGGAGCGGCCGGTACGCCTGGCACAGCCGCCCGCGGACTGTGACGCGGATCGCGTCGTGCTCGAGCCTCCACAGCCGGGGATCGTGAGCAATCTACCGCGTGCGCGGGGCTAGCACTCGTGACAGAACGGGTCCGATACCCAGAATTCCTGCGCGAGCAGGGAGGTTACACTGCTCGACGGCTCATCTGCTATTGTCTTCCGGGGCCCACGGGGTCGCCGCCGGTGTAGTTTAGTGGTAGAACATCAGCTTCCCAAGCTGAGAGTGCGGGTTCGATTCCCGTCACCGGCTCCAGCGCGGTATTGCCCCTTACCAGCGGCGACGATCACGTTCACAGTCGAGGCATTGGCGGCGCTGTAGCCGACCACACGGTCTGCTGACACTTCGTGCGGTCCGGCCGGACAGCATGGGCTTCGGCGGGCTCGAGCATTGACATCACAGTTCGTCTGGGACCGGTGAGATGGAGTCACCGGCGCGCAGGGTGTGCGGTCGCGGGGCAATGGGGGCGACCGGCTCGAAGGGGTGGGAGCGTGCAGGCCCTACCAGTTCACGCCGGGGGACGGGCGTGGACTGCTGGGAGATCGCCCGGAAGTTCGGGGGGACAACGTATCCGGCGCGAGGGGCAGCGGGGGCAATGTCGGCGTGGTGGCGTCGAGCTGCACCCCTCATCAGTTGTCCACTCGATGGTCCCGCAGCCGGGTGGCCGTGTGCGCGGATGATCGTACCCCTGCCGCGTCGCGTTAACGCAAATCCATGCGATCGAGCACATAGCAACCGCAGTCCACTCACCACAGACCGAGGTATAGCGAAATTTGCCATCCGACAACGCAATTGGCGATGTGCAGCATGAGCGTGCACCGAATGTCCGGTGGTCGCTCGCGAAAAGCGTTGCATCCGCACCGGCGACGGCTTCGACGTGCACCGACTCAACCGCGGCGGCGCGGAAAAACATCGAGCCGGATCCCACCGGCGGTCCGTGGTCGGGGCAGATGCACTCCGAAATAGATTGCGGCGATGCGCAATACGAACACCAGGCCCGCCGACACGAACGCGGACGGACCGTCGGCGACGCCCGCCGCGTGCAGTGCCAGGCAGCACCCCGCGCCGAGCAGCGCGGCCACCGCGTAGACCTCCTCGCGCAGCAGCAACGGCGGGAACTCACCGCACAACACATCGCGGATCACCTCACCCGTCACGCCGGTCATGACCGACAGGATCAGTACGGCGAGTGGCGTGACGCCTGAGTCGATGGCGGCGCGGGCTCCGATCACGGTCACCACCGCCAGGCCGAGCGCGTCGACCACCAGCAGCGACCGGCGGGGCAGTTGCCAGAATCTCAGGTAGATCATGGTCCCCACCCCGACACAGATGATGAGCGTCAACAGGATCCAGTCTCGCGTCCAGTACAGCGGATGCCGGTCGAGAATGAGATCACGCAGCGTGCCACCGGAGATAGCGGCGGCGAAGGCGAGCGCGAGCCCCCCGAACGGGTCCATGTTGGCCCGATACGCGGCCAATACCCCGCTGGCGGCAAACGCCGCGATACCCACCAGATACAGCGCGTACAGCATGCGCACATGATCTCAGCCCGCCGCTGAAAAGCGCGGCGGGCAACCAGAGGCGCTCCGCTCGGGCGACGGGCAACCAGAGGCGCTCCGCTCGGGCGACGGGCGAGCTGGAGGCGCTTGGCTCGGGCGGCGGCGAGCAGGCCGGAAGTTATGGGCGGCCAGCCAATAGGAAGGAGTCCGTGGGCGGCGGGCGAGCACGAGGGACTTCGAGGAGGCGGGTGGCTGGGCAGGGCTTGTGCGATGGGGTGGGTGGGAAGAAGAAGGCCCCGCGCGGTTGCCGGGTCGGGGGTCTGGCAACAGCGCGGAGCCGTCCTGAATATCGGCGTCGTGCGGGGAGCGTTACACGGAGGGTGGAGAAATTTCCGTACGGTCCACCTAGGACAATCGAGACGGCCCGCGGTGCGGGCGGCCGCCCGCTTCACCACGTAGGGTCGCGGACAGCGGCCGCCAGGCACTGCCAGCAGAGCTCGGACCTGCCGGAGCTCGGACGACTCGAGGAGATGGGTATGCAGCTTGGAATGATCGGGCTCGGCCGGATGGGCGCCAACATCGTGCGGCGCATCGTCCGCGACGGGCACACCGCCGTGGGCTATTCGCGCCACGAGGACCAGATCAAGGAGTTCACCGCCGAACTCGGCGAGAGCTTCACCGGCACCACCGATTACAAGACCTTCGTCGCCCTGCTCGAGAAGCCGCGCATCGTGTGGGTGATGATCCCGGCCGGCGCCACCGGCGCGGTGATCGACCAGGTCGCCGAGCTGCTCGATCCGGGCGACATCATCATCGACGGCGGCAACAGCCGCTACCACGAGGACATCAGGCGCGCGAAGGAACTGGCCCCCAAGGGCATTCACTACCTCGACATCGGCACCTCCGGCGGCGTATGGGGCCTCGAGCGCGGCTACTGCCTGATGATCGGCGGCGAGGCCGAGACGGTGAAGCACGTCGAGCCGCTGCTGCGGGCCATCGCGCCCGGCGTGGACGCCGCCGAGCGCACCCCCGGCCGCACCGGCGAGCCGTCCCCGGCCGAGCAGGGCTACCTGCACTGCGGCCCGGCCGGCGCGGGCCATTTCGTGAAGATGGTGCACAACGGCATCGAGTACGGCGCCATGCAGGCCTACGCCGAGGGCATGAACATCCTGCACAAGGCGAATATCGGCAAGACCGTCGCCGACGAGCACTCCGCCGAGGAGACCCCGCTCGAGCATCCGGAGCACTACCAGTACGACATCGACGTCGCGGAGGTCACCGAGGTGTGGCGGCGCGGGTCGGTCGTCGCGTCCTGGCTGCTGGACCTGACGGCCGCCGCCCTGCACGCCGATCCGGAGCTGAGCACGTTCGGCGGCCGGGTGTCCGACTCGGGCGAGGGCCGCTGGACCATCCACGCCGCCATCGACGAGGGTGTGCCCGCGCCGGTGCTGTCGGCGGCGCTGTACCAGCGCTTCTCCTCCCGTGGCGAGGCGCTGTACTCCGACAAGGTGCTGTCGGCCATGCGCAAGGCGTTCGGCGGGCACAACGAGCTGCCGGGTAAGTAGAGAGACGAGAGTGGCCCCCGACCGGCACGGGTCGGGGGCCACAACCGTGTCCGGGGTCAGTCGAAGGTGCTGTCCAGCCAGTCGATCGTCTGCATGCCGAACAGGTCGGTGCCCCAGCCGTAGAGGTCGGTGAGCATCTTGACCATGCTGCAGTCGGTCGGCTGATAGGTGACGTCGGTGCCCTGCGCACGGTAGGTGTCGGCCAGCCGCCGGGAGTCCGCGGCCGGGACCAGCGACATGAACGAGTCGTCCTTGGCGCAGGACGTGATGAGCACCTTCGACGTCGGCGCCCCGGACCGGCCGAGTTCGTTGTCGTCGAACACGTGCTGGAACGCCGGTTCGTCGGCGGGGTTCAGCCCGGAGGTGAACATGGTGTTCAGCGGAATGAACGGCATCCCGAAATAGACGTCTTGACACTGCTGTCGGAAGATGTCCGCGATCCCCCGCCCGACCGGGTTCAGCTTCGAATCCAGCGCCATCTCCGGGTATTTCGGCTCCAGCCCGAGCAGCGTGGCGAAGGCGAACCCCGAGCCGATCGACCCGTCGGCGACGCGCATGAAGTTGCGCTGATTCACGACCATGCCTTCCAGCACAGTCGATTTCACGTTCAGCTCCGGGGCGTAGGTCGGCTGCAGTTCGGCGGCGAAGCCCGCCCCGACCCCGCCGCCCGCGATGCCGAACAGCGCCAGCTGCGCCTCCGGATTCAGGCCCGCCTCGGTGAAACCCAGTGCGGCGCGGGCGCCGTCGAGCTGGGTGTGCGCGGCGTACTTGCCCGCGAACACACCGTGCGGGCGCGGATCGGCGTCGTTGCCGACATCGGAGATCATCACCGCGAGACCCTTGCCGAACATCAGCGCCAGCGGGCCGAGCGCCGACCAGGACGCCCCGTCGCCCGGGTCGCCGCCGGTCCACTGCGTGCTGGGATGGCAACGGGCGCCGACGCTGTCGTTGGCCTCCTGATAGGAGACGAGCCTGCGTTCCGCGGCGGGCTTGCCGTCACGCGGGATCATCAGGATTCCGGTGCTGATGGTCGGGGTCACGCCGTCGAGGTCGGTGGTGACGTACATCAGCTTCCAGGCATCCAGATCGGCCGGTTTCAGGCCCGTGAACAGCACGTCGACCTTCTTCGCCTTCAGGATCGTGCCCGGCTGCTCGGCACCGGTCAGCGGTGGTTCCTGATAGAACGGGTCGTTGGCGAGCAAGCCCTGGAAGATCTCCTGCGGCGAGCCGGGGGTGGCGCCGGTCAGCGCGCCGACGACGTAGCCGTTGAAGACCTGGTCCAGCCCGGGCGTCCGCGGCGGAACCGGTTCGGCGGCAACGGGTGCCGCGCCGGCACACATGATCGCGACCGCCGCGGCGAGAGTCCGCAGACGCATCTCAGTTCTCCTGTCCGGCCGGGGTGATCTTCAGCTCCTGCACGGCAGAGGTCAGCAGCTGCGGGATGTTCAGCAGCGGCCGATGCGACTCCAGCTGTATCTCGTAGGGGGTGCGCAGGGTGGCTTCCAATGCGGGCCAATTGTTCTCGACCTGCCATTTGTACTTCGGCAGCAGTTCGGTGGTGATGTAGTCCCAGCGGGAGTCCAGCACCGACCAGTTCCAGTCCGGCAGCGGCATGGTCAGGACCATGGCCCGTCCGTCGGAGGCGGTGAACGGGATACGCACCGGCCGGAATTCGCGGGGCGGCACCACCCCGGCGACCGAGGGCGACCCCACGGCGCCGCTGAGGTAGGTGATGGCCTCGCCGACCGGTCCCTTGTAGTTGCGGACCTGATCCCACTGATCGCCGATGGCCCACTGCTGTTCGCGGCGCAGCAGCGTGCCGTTGCCCGCGGCGATCCGGTCGTGGTCACCGGAGGCGACATCGCGCCACGCGTCCATGATGTCCGCGCCGAACAGGCCCGCCGCCTGGAATTCCGCCAGCGCCGGCAGTCCCCCGGTGACGTACGCGTCGTGCATCGGCATCAGGTCGGAGAAGATGTTCTTCTGCATCACCAGGATCAACCCGAGGATCCAGTGCAGGTCCTCCGGGGCGATCTGCGGCGCGGCCTGGGCGAGCGCCCGCAACCCCTCCGGCAGCAGCTCGACCGCCTGCGGGCCCGCGGCCTGCTGGACGGCGCCGAGCACGGCGTGCGCGGCGTCGGCGATGCCGGGCAGGTCGTACACGCTGCCCATCAATTCGAAATCGACCAGCCCGCCGCCGAAATCGGCGCCGACCTGGCCGCCCATTCCGGCCCATTGCAATTCACGGTGATCGAGCTGGAGATTCTCGTAATAGCGGTAGGACTTGATCAGGTTGTCGCGGTTGGCCTGTACGCCCGCGCGCGGATTCCAGGAGGCCAGATCGATTCCCGCCTTGCCGGTCGCGTCCACCAGCCAGTACTGGAACAGCAGGGCGGCATATCGGGTGGGCGCCACCCCTTCCGCGCGGGCCTGGTCGAGCAGCCGGCCCAATTCCGCGTGATCGTAGGGGAGGTCGGGGTTCACGCCGCCCGGCCCCTGGGCCGCGTCGCGGTTGACCAGCGGTAGGTCGAGGTAGCGATCCACCTCGCTCGCCGTCGCCGGGCCCGCCCCGACCAGGCCGAGTCCTACCACTGCCGCGAGAGCCAGTCCCGCGCCGCGCACCTTTGCGCCGATACGCATCGTTGTTTCAGCCTTCCGCTTGTGCCGTGAGTCGGAGAATGACATCGAAAGCCCTAGCCGTCGTTCAGCTGCACTGTGTCGATACCAGTTCCCGACGATTTCGCGAACGTGGCGCGCCGAGGCCGCCGTCGCGCCGGTACTTTTCGGTGAGGCTACCAATAAACGATCGACCGATAGATATACCGGTGGGTCCGGGCTGTCCCGGCGCCGCTCGGACCGCTACCGTCAACTCCCATGCGCACCGTTCCCGGGATCGTTCTCGCGGTATTCGCGGTCACCCTGACCGCTTGCTCCGGCGGCAGCAGCACGACCGCCGAAACCTCCGGCGCCACCAGCGCGCCACCGAGCCAGACCACCGCCGCCACCGGCACGCAACCCGATTGCACCGCGGGCTTTCTCGCGCAGTACACCACCCGGCAGAAGCTGGCCCAGTTGCTGACCGTCGGCGTGAACGGCCTCGCCGACGCGGAAGCGCTGGTACGCACCGAGCAGATCGGCGGCGTATTCCTCGGCAGCTGGACCGATCAGGCGCTGCTGAGCGAGAAGCAGATCGACCGCGTCGAGGCCGCCGCGCGCACCCCCCTGATGGTGACCATCGATGAGGAGGGCGGCCGGGTGTCGCGGCTGAGCAACCTCATCGGCCCCGCGCCCTCGGCCCGCGCCAGCGCACAGACGATGTCCGCCGAGGAGTACTACACGCAGAGCGTCGCCCGCGGCCGGGCCATGAAGGACCTCGGCATCACCGTCGACTTCGCACCCGATGTCGACGTGTCGAGCCAGCCCGACGACAGCGTCATCGGCGACCGCTCCTATTCCGACGACCCGGAGGTGGTCACCCGTTACGCCGACGCGTACATCCGCGCCATGCGCGACGCCGGGCTGGGCGCGGTGATGAAGCACTTCCCCGGGCACGGCTCGGGTTCGGGCGATTCGCACACCGGCGCGGTGCGCACGCCGCCGCTGGAGCAGCTGCGGCAGGTGGATCTGGTGCCGTTCCGCAACCTGATCGGGTCGGGCGCCGGGGTGATGGTCGGGCATCTGGACGTACCGGGCCTGACCACCGACGGCATCCCGGCCAGCATCAGCCCGCAGGTGATGACGCTGCTGCGGCAGGGCGCCGGTTACGGGGCCGCGCCGTTCGACGGGCCGATCTTCACCGACGACCTGAGCGGCATGGCGGCGATCACCAGCCGGATGGGCATCGCGGACGCGGTCGCCGCCGCGCTCGAGGCCGGCGCCGACAACGCGCTGTGGATCAGTTCCGACGCCGTCACCGCGGTCCTGGACCGGCTCGAACAGGAGGTCCGCGCCGGACGGCTGCCGATGCAGCAGGTCGACGCCTCGGTGCTGCGGATGGCCCGCTTCAAGGGCATTCCCATGCACTGCTGACCGGAGCCGCGAATCATCGGCAATTGTCTCGCATGGAACTTACCTTGGAGTAAGATAGGGGTTTCATCATGGTCTAGGAGAGCGAATGGCAGGCGGTACGAAACGGCTTCCTCGGGCGGTTCGTGAACAGCAGATGCTGGACGCCGCCGTAGAGGTGTTCTCGCGCAAGGGGTATCACGATACCTCGATGGATGCCATCGCCGCCGAGGCGAAGATCTCCAAGCCGATGCTCTATCTGTACTACGGGTCCAAGGACGAGTTGTTCCGCGCCTGCATCGCGCGCGAGAGCGTCCGGTTCATCGAGGCGGTCGCGGTGGCGGGCAACCCCAAGCTGACCCCGCACGAGCAGTTGCGCGCCGGTCTCGAGGCGTTCCTGTCCTATGTGGACAACAATCGGCTGTCCTGGCAGGTGCTGTACCGCCAGGCGCTGGGGCAGCAGCCCTTCGCCTCCGAGATCGCCAACAGCCGCGAGCGGGTCATCGAGCTGACGGGCAAACTGCTCGAGTCCAGCGCCAAATACGCCGAGCCCGGCACGAATTTCGACATCGTGGCGGTGGCTGTCATCGGCGCCGGTGAGGCCATCGCCGACCGGATCGCCGACGGTGAGGTCGCGGTGGCCGAGGCCGTCGACCTGCTCGACGATCTGGCCTGGCGCGGCCTGGCGGGCCGGAAGAAGGCCGAATAGCGAAGAGCCGCACACCTTCTCGGTACTCGCCGCCGATCGAATCCCCCTTGCGACTCGATCGGCGGCGGCCGAGAAGACGTGCGGCCGCTCCGCTCGGTCCCCCGACGAGACCGAAGATTCGATTCAGCGCAGCGTAGCCGTCAGGTGCGGGTAGCCCTTCTTCGGGTGTTTCAGCGACAGGTCCCAACCGGCCTCCACCTGGTCGGCGTAGGCGTTGACCGTGGCGGGCAGCAGCACCGGCTTGCCGAACTTCACCGAGTAGGTGGCCTGCGCCGGGACGCGGCCCTCGATGACGCCGAGAATCGCTGCCGCCGACCACATTCCGTGCGCGATCGAGCGCGGGAAGCCGAACGCCTTGGCGCTCAACGCGGACATGTGGATCGGGTTGCGGTCACCCGAGGCCGCGGCGTACCGATGGATCAGCGCCTGATCCACGCGCAGCGTGCGCAGCGGCGGCGGGGGCACCTCTTCCGGTTTGGGCTCGGGCTTCGGGCCGCCCGACAGCGACGTCTTCTGCTGGTGCAGGAAGGTGGTGACCTGCCGCCACACCAGCTCCCGGCCCACCCGGATCTCGCTGATGGCATCGACCAGCAGGCCCTTCGGGTGCTCGCGCAGATTTTCCACATGGGCGTGGATGTCCAGCGGCTCACTCACCGAGATCTCGCGGGTGCGCTCGATGACGTTCTCCGCGTGCACCGCGCCCACCGCGACGAACGGGAAGTCGCGGGCGACCACCAGTTGCATCACCACGGGGAAGGTGAGCACGAACGGATAGGTCAGCGGCAGCGAGTCGCCGAAGCGCTGGCCGGTCGCGTGGCAGTACGCGGCCAGGTTGTCGACATCGACCGTGACACCGTTCAATTCGATGGCGCGGTCGGGGATCTCGGACTTGCGGCCGGAGACCAGCGGCAGCGGCACGGCCCCGAGGGCGGCCTTCATATAGAGGTTGCCGGTCTTCGGCGGCTCGGTCAGCGAAATGGTCTGGGTCATGATGCTCCGATCAGGCGCCGATGAGGCTCTGGCCGCAGACCCGGACCACGTTACCGGTCACCGCGTTGGACGCCGGGCCGGCGAAGTAGGCGATGGTCTCGGCGACGTCGACGGTCTGGCCGCCCTGCGACAGCGAGCTCATCAGCCGGCCCGCCTCGCGGGTGCCCAGCGGGATGGCCGCGGTCATGGCGGTCTCGATGAAACCGGGGGCGACGGCGTTGATGGTGATGCCCTTCTCGGCCAGCTTCGGGGCCTCGGCGTTCACCATGCCGATGACGCCGGCCTTGGAGGCGCCGTAGTTGGTCTGGCCGCGGTTGCCCGCGATGCCCGCGATCGAGGAGATGTCGATGACCCGGGCGCCTTCTTTCAGCACGCCCTTGGACACCAGCGCCTCGGTGATCCGGTGCGGCGCCGCGAGATTCACGTTGAGCACCGCGTTCCAGCGGCCCTCGTCCATGTTGGCGAGCAGCTTGTCGCGGGTGATACCGGCGTTGTGCACCACGATGTCGAGGCGGCCGAAGCGCTCGGCGGCCAGCTCGGCGATCTTGTCGGCGGCGTCGGCGGCGGTGACGTCGACCGCCAGCGCGGTGCCGCCGACCTTGTTGGCCGTCTCCGACAGCGCCTCACCGGCGGCCGGGATGTCGGCGACGATGACCTGGGCGCCGTCGCGGGCGAACACCTCGGCGATGGTGGCGCCGATACCCCGCGCCGCGCCGGTGACCAGGGCGACCTTGCCGTCCAGCGGCTTGTTCCAGTCGATCGAGGAGACGGCGCTGTCCTCCTTGCCGACCCGGAACACCTGACCGTCCACGAACGCGGAGCGGCCCGAGAGGATGAACCGCAGCGTGGACTCCAGCCCGGTGGCGGCCGAGGCGGCCTCCGGGTGCAGGTAGACCAGGTTGGCGGTGGCACCGCGCAGCAGCTCCTTGCCGACGCTGCGGGTGAAGCCCTCGAGGGCGCGCTGCGCGATCTGCTCCTCGACGCCGGTGGTCAGCTCGGGGGTGGTGCCGATGACCAGGATGCGGCCGGACGGCGCGATCGACCGCATGGCCGGCTGGAAGAACTGGTACAGCTGCTCGAGCTCCTCGATGGAGGCGAGCGCGGTGGCGTCGAAGACCAGGGCGCCGAACTTCACGCCCGGGGTGAGGGAATCGACGAAGGTGTAATCCGACAGCAGGGTGCGGGTCGCGTCGGCGACGCGGCCCTTGCCGCCCAACAGCACCGGGCCCGGCAGCGCCGGCTCGCCCGGGGTGTAGCGGCGCAGATTCTCCGGTTTGGGCAGCCCCAGCTTGCTCGCCAGGAACGCGCCGGGGGCCGAGTGAACGAACGATCCGTACAGGTTGGGAGCGCCCTTGCTCTTGCTGGCTGCCACTGTTCCTACCTTTTCCTCGAGTCGAATGTGGACGTCTGCATCGGCGTGCCGCCCCGAGCGTTGTTGCGCACATCTACGGGGTACGGTGTCGACAACGAACTTACTCCAGAGTAAGTTTAAAGTAAACCGAGAGCGATGGGGCATCGGTGCTGAGCCGAGTTTCTCGGCCACGCCCCGAGCGCCGAACAATCCCCGAACATCCCGACGAGACAGTGGAGACTCGAGTGACTACCAAAGCCCGTTCGGCGAAGGCCGCGTCATCGACCAACAGGTCATCGACCAACAGCCGGTCCAGCAAGCAGGCCCGCCTCGTCGCGGTGTTGGGCGGTAACCGCATTCCGTTCGCCCGCTCCGACGGCCGCTACGCCCACGCCTCCAACCAGGATATGTTCACCGCGGCCCTGAACGGGTTGGTCAGCCGGTTCGGTTTGCAGGGCGAGCGGCTCGGGATGGTGGTCGGCGGCGCCGTGCTCAAGCGCGTCGGCGAGCACGGGATGGTCCGCGAGAGCGTGCTGGGCAGCGAGCTGTCCCCCTACACTCCGGCCCACGACCTGCAGCTGGCCTGCGGCACCGGCCTGCAGTCGATCGTCACCGTCGGCGACGCGATCGCGCTGGGCCGCATCGAGGCCGGCGTCGGCGGCGGCACCGACACCACCTCCGACGCGCCGATCGGCGTGAGCGAGTCCATGCGGGAGTGGATGCTCGACGCCAACCGCGCCAAGAAGAACTCCGACTACGTGAAGCTGGTCGGCCGGCTGCGGCCGCGCATGGTGGGCATCGAGATCCCGCGCAACGCCGAGCCGCGCACCGGGCTGTCGATGGGCGAGCACGCCGCCATCACCGCCAAGGAGTTCGGCATCGCCCGCGAGGCGCAGGACGAGCTGGCCTACCTGTCGCACCGCAACATGGCCGCCGCCTACGACCGCGGCTTCTTCGACGATCTGGTCACCCCGTTCCTGGGCCTGACCCGCGACGACAACCTGCGCCCGAACTCCACCATCGAGAAGCTGTCGACGCTCAAGCCGGTGTTCGGCAACAAGCTCGGCGACGCGACCATGACGGCGGGCAACTCCACCCCGCTCACCGACGGCGCCTCCGCGGTGCTGCTGGGCAGCGAGGAGTGGGCCGCCGAGCGCAACCTGAAGCCGCTGGCCTACCTGGTGGACAGTGAGGTCGCCGCGGTCGACTACGTGTGGGGTCCGGACGGTCTGCTGATGGCGCCGACCTACGCCGTACCGCGCCTGCTCGCCCGCAACGGCCTGACCCTGCAGGACTTCGACTACTACGAGATCCACGAGGCGTTCGCCTCGGTCGTGCTGGCCACGCTGCAGGCCTGGGAGTCCGACCAGTACTGCAAGGAGCGGTTGGGCCTCGACGGCGCACTGGGCTCGGTCGACCGCGCGAAGCTCAACGTCAACGGCTCCTCGCTGGCCGCGGGCCACCCCTTCGCCGCTACCGGTGGCCGCATCATCGCCCAGACCGCCAAGCAGCTCGCGGAGAAGGGGTCCGGCCGCGCCCTGATCTCCATCTGCGCCGCCGGGGGCCAGGGCGTGGTGGCGATTCTGGAGCGCTGAATCCCGGCGTAGCTCAGGGCAATCGGTGATGCCGCCCGGTCCGACGAGGCCGGGCGGTACCGTCGGCGGTCAGCGGTGGCCGGGCTCTACAGTCGCGGTGTGAGCCCTCTTCGTGTCGGCGAGGAACTGATCACGCCGCGGCTGTCGCTGCGGCGGCCCGTTGCGGCGGATGTCGATGCCATCCTTGCCATTTGCGGCGACCCCCAGCCTTGGGTGAGCACGGTGGCGGATCGGGACGAGGCGCTGCGGCTGTTCGATCAGTGGGACGAGCAGTGGGGGTGGCTGGGTTACGGGTATTGGGTGGTGCGGCAGCGGGGGGAGGCGACACAGCTCGGGTTCTGCGGGTTGCGGACCGCGCGGTTCAAGGGGGAACCGGGGTTGAATCTGTTCTATCGGTTCGCGGCGGAGGCATGGGGGCGTGGGCTCGCCACGGAAGCCGCTGCGGCCGTGGTGAAGTGGTCTCGGCAGTGGCTGCCTACGCTGCCCGTCGTCGCCAGGATCCGGCCCGCCAATACGGCCTCGGTGCGAGTGGCGGAGCGCGTCGGGCTGGTGCGGACGCCGCATCTGGACGAGATCGACGCCGACGGGTTCGACTGGATCCACTACGCGACGTCGGGCGACTGAGCATCGAGATCGGGCCGGGCGCCGCGGCCCGCTCACCCACAGGTGACCTGCTGGCGGGCGAGGTCGAAGGTGCGGCGGGCCAGGGCGGAGATGCCGACGCCGTCGTATCCGGAGACCGCGGTGCGCAGGCGATCGTGCAGGGGTGCGGTCCAGTGCCGCGGGATCGCGCCCGCGCCCAGCAGGACACCGGCCACCGAGCCGGCGGTGGCGCCGTTGGAGTCGGTGTCCCAGCCGCCCTGCACGGTGAGCGCGATGGTGGTGGTGAAATCCCCTGCGCCCCAGAGTAATCCGGCGCTCACCAGGCAGCAGTTGCCGATGGCGTGCGCCCAGTTGTAGTGCCCGTGGCGGGCGTGGATCGAC
The DNA here is from genome assembly GCF_014466955.1 of Nocardia wallacei. Classification (NCBI taxonomy): domain Bacteria; kingdom Bacillati; phylum Actinomycetota; class Actinomycetes; order Mycobacteriales; family Nocardiaceae; genus Nocardia; species Nocardia wallacei. The sequence goes on from NZ_AP023396.1 coordinate 7,587,752, forward strand.
TGCACCGCCTGCTCCCAGTCGAGGCCGCGGCGGTGGTCGTCGAGTACCTGCGCCAGCGCCACCGCGAGCCGCGACCGTTCCGGGATCACCTGGTGCGCCACGGTCAGCGCGGCCGACGGCGCCGCGGCATCGAAGGCCGCGGCGATCAGCGCGGCCGCCCACATCGCCGCCCAGACGCCGTTTCCGGTGTGCGAGACCGAGGCGTCGCGGGCCGCCAGCGTCGACGCGCGCACCGGATCCGCCGGGCACACATAGCCGTAGATGTCGGCGCGCATCATCGCGCCGGTCCATTCGCGGTACGGGTTGCGGTGCCGGGCCGTCGCGGGCGGCACCCAGCCGTCTATCAGGTTGCGGTAGGCGACTCGCTCGGCGGTGTGGGTCTGCAGGAACGGCAGCCGCTCCAGCCATTCGGCGGCGACGTCGGCGGGGGTGAACCCGGTGCCGTGCTGCTCGAGCAGGTTCAGGCCCAGCACGGTGTAGTCGAGGTCGTCGTCGCGCGGGCAGCCGTCCACCCGGCCGCGGGTCGACTCCGGCCAGCTGCGCTGCAGCCGGAAACCGTCCGGCATCGGGCTGAGCACCGGCACGTAGTCCGTCAGCGGGTAGGCGTCGGCCCATTCCAGGTACGCGCGGATCGACCGCGGACTCCACCGGAACCCGTTCTCCAGTGGTTTCCCGAGCGTGCAGCCCACGCACCGGCCCAGCCAGCCGCCGAGGAGGCGGTCGTAGAGCCGGTTACCCGATTGCGACGGGCTCGCGATCGGCTCGGCCGCGATGTCCTCGGCGATCTCGTCGTAGGGCCAGTGCGGATCGCGCGGGGCGGCCTCGATGCGGTCGAGCAGCCGCCAGCACGCCGCGCCGTTGGGCAGCGCGGTATGTGTCAGGTCGCGCACCTCTTCGGCGAAATCGGCGACGGCGTAGCCGGATTCGCGCCGTTGCAGCCATTCGAAGTACAGCAGGGCGCGCGGGTCACCCTCGGGGTGGCCGAAGAAGGCCGATTCGATCGGTTCCATGATGTTCACAGGATGGTGATGACCGCCGCGACGACCTCCGACAGCAAGGGCAGCGATTCGTCGCGCTGCGGCGCACGCGCCCACCAGCGACCCTCGTGGGTGTGCCGCCCGAAACCGGTCGGCAGGATGACGTTGCTGCGATGCGGGCCGATATCCACGCCGTGACGCTCCAGTTGGACGGTATGTTCCAGGGAGGGGTACCCATCGAAGACCGCCAGGAACGTCCGGCGCGGGGGACGTTCGCGCACCAGCACCGGCCCGGGGATGCCGCGCACGGTCAGCTCGCCGAGGATCAGCGCGCCCAGTGGTTCGGGGGTGTTGACCGCCGCGATCGAGTCGACCAGCGGAAGCACCACGAATCCCGGCACGGTGACGTGCACCCGGGGTAGGCCGAACAGCGACCGATACGCCCGGGCCCAATCCTGGGGAGTAGCAAGTTCTTCCAACCGCAAGGTCGACCTCGTTCGGTTTCGATTTCCGGCACCGCGCCGCCGTCCGGCGTCGGGATAATCCAGTGAAGACCGAAAGTCCCTTCGTACGCAGCCGTTTCGGTGAATCACTCGCAAATTGTCAGGTACGACTGCATAGAGGTGGAATAGCGAACAATCGGTCTGAAATCATTGCGGCGCAAACCGTTCGGTCGCGAGGGGGTTGCTGCGGGTGGTTATCGGACCGGTCGCATGCCCATCGACGGGAACCCGAATTGCGGCAACACGCCGATGCCGGTGCGCGGCATACGCAATCACCCGTAGTGCGGACGGCCGTCGGACCGGCGCCCGGCGCATGCCCGGCAAGCGGCGCGAGATCCGCATTTCTACAGGTCGCCCGGGGTACTCTCGCAAACACAGCCGAGGCACGGGACCAGGAGGTTCGCTATGCCCTGCGACACGATGCTGATCGCCTACGACGGATCGGAGAACGCCAAGCGGGCCGTCGAGTACGCGGGCCGCTTCCTGTCCGCGACCAGGGCGGTGGTGCTCACCGCGTGGGAACCGATGGTGCGCCAGGCCGCCCGGCTGTCGGGGCTGTCCGGGGTGATGCAGCCGGAGTGGATGCCCGACGAGGACATCGAGGACGTCGCCTACGTCGACGCCAAGCACATCAACTCCGAGGGCGTGCGGCTGGCCAAACTGGCCGGGCTCAACGCCGAGGCCCGCACGGCCGAGTGCACCTCCACGATCTGGAACGCCATCGTCGATGTCGCCGACGAATTGAACGTCGACATCATCGTGGCGGGCACCCGCGGCGCCACCGGCATCCGCGCGCTGCTGCACTCCAGCGTCGCCGAGGCCGTGCTCAAACACTGTCACCGGCCGATCCTGCTGGTGCCTCCGGGCCGGGACCCGGCCGAGACCCGCTGAGCGGTTGCCGCGCGCGACGCCTCGCGTGCGAGCGAACACAGTGAGACCTCCGTCGCTTCCCCCGAGCCGGGCCCGCGGCCGCGGGCTATCGTCGGTGAATCATGGACGGTTTTCTGCTCGCTCGGCCCGGGAGCGTGATGCGCACCAGCGGCACCCGGCGCGCGTTCGACGACGCGCGGCGAGCGGCCGCCGCCCTGCGCGAGGGGGCCGAACTGATCGTGGGCGCGCTGGCGTTCGACCCGCGCCGCGCCGCCGCCCTGTGCGAGCCGCGGCACGTCGAGCACACCGCGGGGCCGTGGCGGCCCGCGGCGCTCCCGCCGCTGCCCCGAGTGCAGGTGATCACCGAGATACCCAGTGCCGCAGAGCATATCGCGCGGGTGACCAAGCTGGTCGAGCAGTTGTCCGACGCCGCGCAGCCGTTGCGGAAGGTGGTGGCGGCGCGGTCGCTGCTGGCCGAGGCCGACGCGCCGCTCGACCCGGTGGTGGTGGCAGGGCACCTGCTGGCCCGGCATCCGCGCGCCAATGTCTTCGCCGTGGACCTGTCCCCGGCGGGCCGTTGCGGGGCGACCCTCGTCGGGGCCACTCCGGAGGTGCTCGTCGCCCGCTACGGCGACACCGTGACCCTGCGCCCGCTGGCCGGCACCGCGCCCCGGCACCCGGATCCGGACACCGATGCCGAGGTGTCGCGGGAGCTGCTGTGCGACACCAAGAATCGCGCCGAGCACGCCTTCGTCATCGACTGGATCCGGGAGCGGCTCGCGTCGGTGTGCGACGAACTGACCGTCCCCGAGGAGCCGGAGCTGATCAGCACCGCCGAGGTGTGGCACCTGGCCACACCCATCCGCGGGCGGTTGCGCGACCCCGGCACCACCGCACTGGATCTGGCGACACTGCTGCATCCGACGCCCGCGGTCTGCGGCACCCCCACGGACCTCGCGCTGGAGACCATCCTCGAGACCGAGGAGGACCGCGGCTTCTACGGCGGCGCGGTCGGCTGGTGCGACGCTCGCGGCGACGGCGAATGGGTGGTGGCGATCCGCTGCGCCGAGCTGTCCGCCGACGGCCGCACGGTGCGCGCGTTCGGCGGCGGCGGCATCGTCGCGGCCTCGGATCCGCGCACCGAACTCGACGAGACCACCGCCAAACTCCGCACCCTGCTGGGCGGCCTGCGCTGCCCGCTTCCGGACCGCTGACGAATCGTTCGGGGCCGCACCCACCCCGTTCGCGGGTTCATGTTGTAGGTTGACTCGGAATACGCCTGCGTCGATGTATGGGAGTCCCGCGATGAAGTTTGCCGTCCCTGGTGCCGTGAGCGCCGTCGCCGGAGCGCTGCTCGGGCTGGTCGCGGTATTCGTCATCACCATGGCGGCACAGCAGAACTCACGGCCCGAGGTCGATCGCAGCGGTGATGCGTCGTCGTCGCTGCTGAACAACGTTGAGTACGGCTCACGCTGAGTCGCCGACCGTTCCCCTAGCCGCCGATCCCGACCGCGCCGCGCCGCTGGGCCGGCGCTGGTTCGCGGGTACGGTCGTCGTCGCGTTCCTGCTGACCTTCCTGCAGGCGCCCGGCCGCACCGTCGCGGACACCAAATACGACCTCGCCCAGAATCCGCTCGGTTTCCTCGGCCGTGCCGCGCACCTGTGGAGCAGCCAGGCGCCGATGGGGCAGGTGCAGAATCAGGCGTACGGGTACTTCTTCCCGCACGGCGCGTTCTTCTCCCTCGGGCATGTGCTCGGGTTACCGGCCTGGGTGACCCAGCGGATCTGGTGGGCGCTGCTGATCCTGGCCGGATTCTGGGGGATCGTGCGCCTGTGCGAGGTACTGGGCATCGGCTCGCGCGGCTCGCGGGTGGTCGCGGCGCTGGCGTTCGCGCTGTCGCCGCGGGTGCTGACGACGCTCGGGTCCATCTCGTCGGAGACACTGCCGATGATGCTGGCGCCGTGGGTGCTGCTCGCGCCCTGTGCGCTCGGCACGGCCCGGGGGGTGCGGCGGCGTGGCGCGCTCTCGCCCGCGGGCAGTGCGCTGGCGCTCGCGTTGATGGGGGCGGTGAACGCGGTGGCGACGGCGGCCGCGTTCGTGCCGGCGGCGCTGTGGTGGCTGTCGTATCGGCCGAATCGACGCTGGTGGCGCTTCACGCGGGCGTGGATTCCGCTGCTCGTGCTCGCCACGTTCTGGTGGGTGGTCCCGCTGCTGCTGCTCGGCCGGGTGAGTCCGCCGTTCCTGGACTACATCGAATCGTCGGGCGTGACGACACAGTGGGCGTCGCTGGGCGAGGTGTTGCGCGGCACCGACAGCTGGACCCCGTTCGTCTCACCGGAACGCATCGCCGGGGCGGTGCTGGTCACCCAGCCCGCGGCCGTGCTGGCGACCGGGCTGCTGGCGGCGGCGGGGCTGGCCGGGCTGGCGCTGCGGTCGATGCCGTATCGGGGGCGGTTCGCGCTCATCCTGCTCGTCGGGCTGGTCGGGATCTGCGCCGGATACGTGGGCGAGATCGGCGGGCCGTTCGCCGAGCAGGTGCGGATCTTCCTCGATTCCGGCGGGGCGCCCCTGCGCAATGTGCACAAGCTGGAGCCGCTCATCCGGATTCCGCTGGTGATCGGGATCGCGCACCTGCTGCGACGGGTGCCGCTGCCCGCGTCGGTGCCGATGCCGGTGTGGCGGCGGGCCTTCGCCCATCCCGAACGAGACAAGCTGGTCGCGGTCGCGGCGCTGATCCTGACCGCGCTGGCGCTGTCGACCTCGCTGGCGTGGACCAGCAAGCTCGCGCCGCGCGGCGCCTACGACGAGGTCCCGCCGTACTGGCGGCAGACGGCGGAGTGGCTGGCGCACAACGCTTCCGACACCCGGGCGCTGGTGGTTCCGGGCGCGCCGTTCGGCAGCCAGATCTGGGGACTGACCCGCGACGAACCGTTGCAGGCGCTGGCGCGGACGCCGTGGGCGGTGCGCGACGCGGTGCCGCTCACCCCGCCGGGCGCGATCCGGGCGATGGATTCGGTGCAGCGCCTGATCGCCGACGGCCGGCCGTCGACCGGGCTGGCGCCGACGCTGATCGCGCAGGGCATCGGGGTCGTGGTGCTGCGCAACGACCTCGACCCCGAGACCTCCCGGTCGACCCGGCCGATGCTCGCGCACCAGGCCGTCGAGCACTCCCCCGGCCTCACCAAGGTGGCCGAGTTCGGCAACGACATCGAGATCGGGCACGGCGACGGCCTGGTCGCCGACGGCGATCTCCGACCGGCGTATCCGGCCGTCGAGATCTACCGCGTCGAGGCGCCGCGGCCGGGAACACCCGCCGAAGTACGCAGCGGCTCCGGCGCACCACCCTCGTTCCCAGGCGCCTACACCGTCCCCCTGAACTCGGTCCCCGTCGTCCAGGGCGGCCCCGAAGCACTCGAGCGACTACGCCGAGACGCCCTGCGGGCTCCCGCCTCACCCGGACCCGACGGCCCGCGGACTACCACGTCGGAGGCATACGACCGGCCGGGAGATCCCGCGTCGGATACGCGAGAACACCCGGGGAGCTCCGCGGTGGGTTCACGCGACAACCCACCAGCCACCACATCGGACACACACGACAACCCACCAGCCACCACGCCGGACACACACGACAACCCACCAGCCACCACGCCGGACACGCGCGATGCTCCGCGTGGCCCCGCGTTGGTCGCGGGCGACGGGCCGTGGGTTCCCGCGTTGCTGGCTTCGGATGCCGCGCGGGCAGGGTTGTCCGGTGGGGCGGTGATGGTGACCGATACTCCGATGGAGCGGGAGGCCGACTTCGGGCGGGTGGACAATCACCACTCGGCGTTGCGGGCGGCCACGGACGCGCGGCGCACGCACAATCTGGTGGCGGACTATCCGGTGCCCGGGGCGGCGCCGGTGGTGGGTGAGTGGTCGGGGGCGACCGTCACCGCCTCCAGTTCCGCCGCCGATGCCACGCAGCTCGGCGGGGCCGCGCCCGGCAGTTCGACCGCCGCCGCGGTCGACGGCGACCCGTCCACGGCATGGCTGAGCAACAGTGCCGAACACGCTGTGGGGCAATGGCTTCGGCTCGATCTCGACCGGCCGATCCGCTCGGGATCGCTCCAGGTGACCACCACGCGGGCCGCGATCGGGGATCCGGTGAAGTGGATCGAGGTGCGCACCAACAACGGGACCGTCGCGGCGCGTATCTCCGAACCCGGTGTGCCCGTGTCGGTTTCGCTGCCACCGGGCCGCACCGACTGGCTGCGGATCATGGCGACCCGCACCGAGGGCGGCACGGCCGGTGGGCAATTCGGCATCAGCGAGTTCGGGCTCACCGACTACTCGAATCCGGACGCGCCGGTGCCCGTCGACATCCGGCACCGCACCGTGCTGCCGCCGGTGGCGGGCGGCGCAAAGGTGGCCGGGTGGTCGCTCGGACAGGAATTCCCCGGCCGCAGTGGGTGTTTCGACGCACCCGACCGGGTGCGGTGCAGCAAGGGACTGGCGTTGTCGGCCGAGGAGCCGGGGGCCTTCCAGCGCACCCTCGACGTTCCGGCGCCGACCGATGTCACGCCGCAGCTGACCGTCCGCACCCGGCAGGGTCCGGCGCTGGAGGCGCTGCTGACCGATCCGGACCGGCCGATCGCCCGGGGTCAGGCCGACGTCGGTGACCTGCGCGGCTCGGCGTTCGCCGCCACCGACGGCGACGTGCGCACCAGCTGGACGGCACCCGAGGAGACGGTGCGCAACCCGGCCGGGCCGAAGCCGACGCTCACCATCGAACTGCCCCGACCCGAGCTGGTGACAGGTCTCGAGGTGACGCCCTCGCTCGGCGCGCTGCCCGCTCCCCCGACCTCGGTCGCGGTGAATCTCGGTGATGGACCGCAGGTTCGCGAGATCCCCGACGACACCGAACCGGGCACACCCGCGACACTGACCCTGCACCCCAGGGTCACCGACCGCATCGAACTCAGCATCGACACCTGGAAGTCGGTACTGGACCGCAACGCCCTCGGCTTCACCCAGCAGCAACCCCCCGGCCTCGCGGAAATCTCCGTGCTCGGCCCCGACTACCCGCCGCCCGCCCCCCTCGACCGGCCCGTCACAGTCGACTGCGCCCACGGCCCGACCCTCGCGGTAGCGGGCAAACTCCTCCACACCACCCTCACCGCAACCGCCGCCGAACTCCGTTCCAGCGCCCCGGTACCCGCCCACGTGTGCGCTGTGGACACCGTCGAGCCGGTGCCGGGGAACTCGGCTGACGTGGTCTTGCCCGGCGGCCGGGTGGATGTGGCCGTTGCCCCCACCGACCTGTTCTCGGTCGACGAATTGCGACTGAACCACAGTGACACTGTGCCGCAAGCGATTTCGGCGGCCCCCGGCACCCGGCTGCTGGTGCTCCCGTTGAGTTCGAATGTCGGCTGGCGCGCGCATACCGCCGACGGGCACGGTTTGCGGCCGGTGGTAGCGGACGGCTGGGAGCAGGCTTGGCTGCTCCCGCCGGATGCCCGCGGCCCGGTCACCATCGAGTTCCCCATCGACCGCTGGTACCGCCTCGCCATCTTCGGCGGACTCCTACTTCTGCTTCCCCTTCTGGCTCTGGCGATTCCCCGGCGCGAACGTACCTCCGCACCCCGAACCGCCGACCGTTCCGAGACCACAGGCACCGTCCCCGCCGGAGCCGATGTAGCGCAAGCTGATTCGGATCGGGCCGGGCCGAACATGCCGCCACGCCCGTGGCAGGGACGGGTGCCGGGCATGGTCGCGCTGGCCGCGGCGGCGCTGGTGATCGCCGGTCCGATCGGAATCGCCCTGACGGCAGCGGGTGTGGTCGCCGGACGATTCGCGGGCGGGATCATGCCTCGCGTACTGGTCGGCGTGGCGGGCGTCGGGACGATGCTGTCGATGGCGGCGCTGTCCACCGGGCCTTGGCGCTCGCCCGAGGGTTACCTGGGTGGCTCGATCTGGGTGCAACTGCCCGCGCTGGCAGCAGTCGTCGCGGTCGGCATCGCCGCACTGCCGCCGCGCCGACGCGGCCGACCGATCACCCGAAGCGCTGCTTGACCCACTGCCGGACGGGCTCCTCGACCAGGGCGTAACTGGCGGCCGCCAGCGGCAGCGTGAAGGCCACGGTCAATGCGAGTACGTGCAGGAAGCTGCGCTGGAACGGGATGAAACCGAAGATCGGGAACACCATGGCCAGCACGGCCAGATGCCAGAGGAAGATGCCGTAGGACCAGCGCCCGATCGTGGCCGCCACCCGGCTCTCCAGCAGGCGATGCGGCCGACCGCCCAGCACCAGCGGCGCCAGCAACCCGAATCCGACGACCGCGCCCAGCCCCATCTTCATCACGTACTGCCACGACGCGCCCCGGTCCAGTCCCTCCGGCCCGGCCAGATCGGTCGCCGACAGCAGAAAGGCCACGAGCGCCAATGTCCACATCGCCCAGCGGTTTCCAGCGATCCGCCGCCACCGCGCGCGCGTCGGTCGCACGGCATCGTCTTCGACCAGCTCCGCCAACAGCATCCCGGCCACGAACCACGGCAGGTAACCGGGCAACCAGTTGTCGGAGTGGATGGCGTCGGGAGTCGGCACGGGCAGGAAGTTCCACCCCAGACTCACCACCCCCAGTGCCAGCACCACGGGAATCCGCCACCGCGCCGACGGACCCCGCAGCCGCAGCACCACCCACGCCAGCACCGGCAGCACCAGATAGAACGCCACCTCCACCGAGAGACTCCACATCTGGGTCAGCCCGTCGGTGAGCGTCAGCGGCACGAAGACCTGCAGCAGTGCGAGATTCGCCCCCCACACCCGCCATCCGGCCGAATGCGCCGCCGACGGCAGCAGGATCAGCACCGCGCACACCACCACCCAGTACGCGGGCAGGATGCGGGCCGAGCGGTGCAGCAGGTAGCGGCGTGCGGACGGAGCGGTCCCGAGCCCGCGCGCGGCCGCGGCGTGCGGACGCCACAGCAGGAACCCGGACAGTCCGAAGAACACGGCCACCGCCATGTCGAACCGGCCCCACACCCGGCCGAGCACGGGCATGCCCGTCGCCCCGGTCTGGAAGGCGACGTGAGTGAGCACCACTCCGAGCGCCGCCAGCCCGCGCATCCCCTCCAGGGCGGGAACGAACGTCCGGCGCCCGGCGGGCGAATCGACGGCGGCAGGCCCGGTATGCGGTGTCACGGACGTGCTCATCGGGTTCCAGTCTGCCGCCTCCGCGCCGGCGGCGATATTCCGCCGTAGGATTCACCAAATTTCGGGCCTCAGCTCGGCATGCGAACGGACCGGACTGTTAGTGTCGGGGCTCACGAACGCTGCGCGCGGCCGTAGTGTTCCCGGAACGACCTGTTCGACGACGAGGAGAGTTTGCATGGCACTCAGTGCCGGAACCAAGAGGACGGTGGCCTGCCTGCTCGTGGGACTCGGCACGCTGCTGATCGTGGCAGCGCTGCTGGTCCCGACGTACGCCGTCGGCCAGCTGGCCAAGACTCCCCTCGATATCGAGATCACCACCATCGCGAAGAACAAGCCGGACGCGCCCAGCGAGGTACTCGATTCCAAGTCGCTGACCTCGGGCGACGGCGCGGCGAAGGTCGACCAGAACGTTCGGCTGCTCTCGCAGCGGTTCCTCACCGTCGAGGATCCGTCGGACAAGTCGGAGATGACCATCCAGGCCGGTCAGACCCTGCGCAATATCGACAAGCAGGGCGACACCGGCCTTTTGAGCGCGACCATCGACCGGGTCACCGTGGACCGCAAGACCGGCGAGCCGGTCGACACCGACCCCAACGGTTCGATCGCGTCGACGGTGAACAGCAAGGGCGAGAGCGTCGCGGAGCCGGTGCAGCACACCGGTCTGCAGTACCGGTTCCCGATCGGGACCGAGAAGCAGACCTACCCGTACTTCGACATCAACGCGCGCAAGACCTTCGACCTGAACTTCGTCGAAGAGACCGAGATCAACGATCTGAAGGTCTACCACTTCCAGCAGCAGATCCCGGCCACCGATCTGGCCAAGGTCGCCAACTCGCCGACCAACCGGCTGGCGCTGCCCGCGTCCAAGTGGGGCGTCGAGGGCGGCGACGAGACGGTCACGATGGATCGCTACTACACCAACACCCGCGACATCTGGGTGGAGCCCGAGACCGGCACCATCATCAAGGGCTCCGAACAGCTGCACATGTACTACGGCCGCACCGAGAAGCCCGAGGTCACGGCGCTGAAGACCACCCTGGTCTTCGACGACAACACCGTCACCTCGCAGGTTTCCGAGGCGAAGAAGTACAGGGACGAGCTGTCGCTGTACCGCCGCACCCTGCCGATCGTGTTCGCCATCGTGGGCGTGATCGCGCTGATCGTCGGCCTGGTGCTGGGCCTGCGCGGCGGCGGCGACTCGGGTCAGCCCGGGCGGCTCGTGCAGCGGCGCCGGCCGAACGACCCGCGGGCCGGGGCCGATGTGGCCGACGCTCCCACCCAGCAGATCAATCTCGGCGGTAACCAGTAGGTTTCCCGCTCCACAGTGGCTCCCCGCGCGAATGCCGGGGAGCCACTTCATATTTCGCGGGGCTCGAGGCTTCGGGACCACGTACCACCACCGAGACGATCACCGCCGCGCCGCACGCAGCACCACCGCGACAATCACCGCCGCGCCGCACGCAGCACCACCGTGACGATGACCGCGGTGGTGGCGGCAGCGACTGCGGTGGCGGTGCCGATCAGCGCGGGCAGGGAGCGCGCGAGGGTCAGCATGATCGTGATCTCGACCGCCAGTCCCGCCCAGGTGAGGGCGGCGGGCGCGGTGCGGTCGGCCGCGATCGCCGACAGGAGTGCGCCTTGCAGCAGCGCCAGCAGCGCGCCGTCGAGCGCGAACAACCACAGCCAGTTCTCGATCGGCGCGTAGTCCTGCCCCGCGAACAACGGAGCCAGCGGCGCACACACGGCCGCGCCGATGACGGCCACCACACCGATCGCCGACAACACCCCCAGCGCATCCCGCACGGCCCGAGCCGAATGCTGCGGCTGCGCCATTCGCGGATACAGCACCACCCCCACCGCCTGCGGCAACCAGAACGCGATCTTGGTAGCGATGGCGCCGAACGCGTACCGCCCGGCGTCCGCGTCATCGAGCACGATCCGGGCCACGATCAGATCGGCCGAAGACAATGCCATCAACGCCGCCTGTACCTGCGCCGCCCGCAGAACTGGCAGCACACCACCCACCGGAGCGCCACCCGAGTCGGGCCCGAGCGCATCATCCGGGGCGCCGGGAGGGACGGTCGTGGACCCGGTACGCCCGGACCGGCTGAGCGCCTTCATGTTTCCGGCGGCGCGCCGGGCACCGGCAGCGGCGGCCGCCAAGCCCAGCGCGGTACCCCACAGCGCGACGGCCGCGGTACCGCCGAGGGCCAGCGCCACCAGCGCCGGGGTGACCCGCGCGATCCCCGCGCCCCCGAGCACCGTCGCCAGCGAACGGAATCGCCGCCCACCCTGCAGGACGCCCTGCTCCCCCGACAGCAACACCAGCATCGGCGCCGCGGCCAGCGCACCGGCCGCGGCGACCCAGCTCACCTCCAGCACAACCGCGACAACGGGAATCAGCACCGCGGCGAGTGCCGCCACGATCGCCGCGCACCGCCACCCCAACGCCCGCACCGCCGCCACCGGCGCTCCCCGCACCAACTCCCGCGCCACCACATTCTGCAGCGCCAACGCCGGCACCGCGCACAACAACTGCACCGCCAGCAGACTCGCGAACTCGCTGTATCCCCCCACCCCGAGCCACCGCCCCGCCAGCAACTGCAACAGATACCCGGCGACATTCGCTGTCATCGCCCCCGCCGTAACCAACGTCAAATCCGCGACCACAGGCAGCCGACGTCGACCAAGCATCCCGCCATGCTCCCACCCGCCCCCGCCCCCCGACATCCGACCCGGCCGAGCGAAAACCCCACCCGCCTTCCCGCCCTCCAGACGAGCGAAAAGCCACCGGCCTTCCCGCCCTCCAGGCGATAGCAATACGGCCCCGACTCTCCCCCTGAGAACCCACACGGGCGAACAACGACAGCCACTCGACCCCACAGCCCGAGTCCCGGTCACGTAGGCATCGACCACGAAGACACAGCACGCAAACCCGGACGCGCCGGGCATCCACCACGAGGGCACGACACAACAAGACCAGGACGCGTTGAGCACCGGCCACGAGTGCACGACACAGCAGGACCCGAGCGTGTCCAGCACCGACGGCGATCGGACGGCACGGTAAGACCCGGGGGCGTTGAGCATGGATCCCGAGCACGCGACACGGCAAGCCAAGGCCCGGGCACGTTGGGCATCGACCACGAAGACACAGCACGCAAACCCGGACGCGTCGGGCATCCACCACGAGGGCACGACACAACAAGACCAGGACGCGTTGAGCACCGGCCGCGGGTGCGCGACACCGCAAGACCCGAGCATGTGCAGCACCGACCCCGAATGCACGACACAACACGACCCGAGCGCGTACAGCACCGACGGTGAATGCACGACACAACAAGGCCCGAGCGCGTACAACACCGAGGGCGATTGGGCGGCGGGGCAGGGCCCCGGGCGCGTTGGGCATCGATCGCCGGTGCGCGACGGCAAGTCCCAGAGGCGCTGGGCATCGACCTGGAATGCACGGCGCGCGTGACCCGGGGGCGTTGGGCATCGACCGGCACGTAGGGTGGCTGAGCGTGATCTCGGGTGGCTGGGGGTGGGGCGGGCGGTGGGGTCGGGTCGTGCCCGCTGTCTACAGTCTCGTGCTGGCGCTGGTTGTGGTCGGGCCGCTGCTCGGGCCCGGGTACCTGTTGCTGCGGGATGCGGTGAGCACGCCGCGGTCGTATCTCACCGATTCGGCGCTCGGGCTGGGGGATGCCGCGCCCCGGGCCGTGCCGCAGGACGCGCTGCTGGCCGTGGTGTCGACGGTCGTGGACGGCGGTGTCGCGGTCAAGGTCATCCTGGTGGCGGCGCTGTGGGCGGCGGGCTTTGGCGCCGCGGTCCTGGCCCGCCGACTCCTGCACGTCTCGACCGCACCCCAACTGGTCGCCGCCACGGTCGCGATATGGAACCCGTACGTGGCCGAGCGCCTCCTCCAAGGACATTGGAGCCTGCTGACCGGATACGCCGCCCTTCCCTGGACAGTGCTCGCCGCCCAACGCCTCCGCGACACAACGGCGAACCAGCAAGGCGTTTCCGCCAGCGGCCACGGCACCGGCGAGTCCGACACCCGCGACGCCAGGGCGGCCGCCGCACACGGGCATTCGGGGAGGAGCGCAGCCGGCAGCGGGACCGGAACTGTTGCGGGGGCGGGCGGACCGAGTGTGGTGTCCAAGGGCAGGCCGGTGGTTGTCGCGTGGCTGGGGTTGGGGAGTTGTCTCGCGGCTGCGGGGTTGACGCCTACCGGGGCGGTGCTGGCGGGGAGTGTGGCGCTCGTTGTGGCCGGATGGCGGAATGTCGTTGGCGTGCTGGGTGTTTGGTGTGCTGCATCGGCGCCGTGGCTGGTCGCTACGGCATTGTCGGGGGCGGGGGCCGAGCCGTCGGATCCGGCGGGGGTCGCGGCGTTCGCGGCGCGGGCCGAGCCCGGGCTGGCGACGGTGGGTAGTCTTGCCGGGCTGGGTGGGATATGGAATTCGGATGCCGTACCCGGCTCGCGCACAACACTGTTCGCGGTGGCGGGGACGGCTGTGCTGCTCACGCTCGTCGCCGCGGGTGTGCGGCGGGTAGGCGCGGCAGGTGACGGCGGAACCAGGCACGCCCGCCGAGCACTGTTGCTGGTGGCGGTCGTGGCCGTGGCGCTGCCCGCGCTCGGGGCGACCGGATGGGGACTGCGGATCGGAGAACTTCTGGTCACCGGGATTCCCGGTGCCGGATTGCTCAGGGACACACAGAAGTACGTCGCATTGGCCATGCCCGCCTTCGCCCTGTGCGCGGCGGCGGGATGCCGGACCTTCGCCGATGTCGGGCGACGGTGGGGCAGCACGCTCGGAACAACCGCGACAGCAACGTTTTTCATCGCCGCGCTGGTACTCACCCTGCCCGACCTCGCCTGGGGCGTCGGTGGCGAATTGCGTCCGGTGCGCTATCCGTCCGGCTGGCAGCGCGTCGCGGGGCTCGTGCACGGGCCGGGCGACGTCGCGGTGCTGCCCGGTGGCATGTTCCGGAAGTTCCCGTACAGCGGCCAGGCCCCCGTGCTCGATCCAGCGCCGCGCATGCTGCCGCGGGACGTGCTGCAGACCGGGGAACTGCCGGTTCGCGGGCGCGTAGTCAGTGGCGAGGGAAACCGCGCCCACGAGGTCGAACAGCTGCTGCTGCACGGTGGTCCGGCGACCGATCTCGCGGCACACGGCGTCGGCTGGGTTCTGGTGGAACGAACCACCCCGGGTCCACTGGGCGATTCCGAAACCGCCCTCGCGCAATTGATTCCGGCATACGCCGACGCGGATCTGGCCCTCTATCGAGTCCCGGGCACCATCGACCCCGGCCCGCGATCTCGCGCCGAACACCGTCGTATCGCCGCCGCGGCCCACCTGCTCTGGGCACTGCTACTCGTCGCCGGACCCGCGACCATGATCGTTCGGCGGGCCCTGCCCCACCTCCGAAACCCCACCCGGTGAGCTATTCCGAATCTGCTGAAGGCACCCCGACCAGGCCCGAAACGTAGTCCCCGGCGACTGCCGCGGCGAGCACCTCGAGAACTCCGTTGGCCGTTTGCTCCCAGGAGAATTCGCGGGCTCGGGCGCGGGCCTTCTCGCCCATGACGGTGCGGGATTCGGCCGAGTCGAGCAGTTCTCCCACCGCCGCCGCCAACTGGGGGGCGTCGTCGACCAGCATGCCGGTGACGCCGTCCACCACCGAATCGGTGAGTCCGCGCGAGCTGCGATAGCCGACGGTCGGGACGCCGTGCTGGGCGGCCTCGATCACGGCCAGGCCCCACCCCTCCTTGCGCGAGGGCAGCACGTGAACCCAAGCGCGCGAGAGCAATTCGTGTTTGCGGCATTCGTCCACGTGGCCGTGGAAGGTTACCGCGTCGGCGATGCCGAGTTCGCGCGCGCGGCTCTTCAGGTTCTCGGCCCACCAGCCGTCGCCGACCACGTCCAGCCGCAAGGCCGGCAGAGCGGGGCGCAGTTCGGCGACGACGGCCAGGGCATCCTCGATCTGCTTGTGCGGCACCAGCCGCGACAGCACCACGATGCTCGGATGCGCCGTCCGGCTCCCCGGCGCTCCGGTCGGCGCCCGGTGCGGTATGGGCTCGGCGCCGTTGCGCACCACCGCGATTCGCTCCCGGTCCACACCCAGCCCCGCCAGTTCCTCCGCCGACGGCAGGGACACCGTCAGGTACTGGTTGCGCCGATGCACCCGCGGGGACAGCCGCGACTCGATCCACCAACCGATCCGCCCCACCAGCCGACCGGCGACCGGCCACTGCTCGCGGTGCCCGTGATGCACGAGCACCACCGACGGCGCCCGGGTCGCCACCCGGGCGAAGAAGGGAATGCCGTTCTGGGTGTCGACCACAGCGTCCGGCCGCGCCCCACGCAGCGGTCCGAGGCCGAACCGCGCCGCCACCATCGCGGCCAGCGCCCGCGGGTACACGGTGTAGCGGCCCCCGGCACGGCTGATATCGATCCCGTCCACCCGCTCGCGCCGCGGTGCGCCGGAGTACCGCGCGGTCCGCAACGTCACCTTCACTCCGCGCGCGGCCAGATGCGCGCCGACCTGCTCGAGATACCGCTCGCTACCGCCGCCCTGCGGATGCCCGGTGTCCCGCCAGCACAGCAGCAACACCTCGCGCACCCCGTGCGGATCGATCCCACCGGCACCGCGCCCGGTTACGCCCCGCGCAACCGGATCGAGTTCACGGAAGCCGGTATCGCGCACGGCACATCTCCAGGTGGCACTAGGTCGGACGACTGACAGTTCGCTCCACCCTATAGCCCCCTCCCGAGATCAGTGTGATCACCAGGCCACCGGTCGGCGCCGCCGGATGCGCAGCATGGCGACCGACGATGTCGCCGTGGCCGGGAAGTGGGTGCAACGATATTGTGCGAGACTGGTCCGCTGTGCGCGGGCTAGTGGGGATGTGGAGTGCGGGGGGCGGGGTACGGTTCGCGCGACGGGCCACATTGCGGCGGTCGCTGCGGCTGCTGGGTAGTTTCCGGCACGAGCAGAGCGATCCCGCGCTGTTCTACGGTGGCATCGCCACCGATACCGCCGAGCTGACCCGGGACTTCTACGCCGATCTGACGGGCCGCGATCTCACCGGCACGACCGTGCTCGACGTGGGCGGCGGGCCGGGTTACTTCGCCGACGAGTTCACCGCCGCGGGCGCGCGCTACATCCCGGTGGAACCGGATCCCAGCGAGATGCACGCCGCCGGATTGACCGTGCCGGGCGCGGTGCGCGGCTCGGGGATGGCGTTGCCGTTCCGCGACGACGCCGTGGACATCTGCATCTCCTCCAACGTGGCCGAACATGTCCCGCGGCCGTGGCTGATGGCCGACGAGATGCTGCGCGTGACCAAGCCGGGCGGGCTGATGATCTTCTCCTACACGGTCTGGCTGGGCCCGTTCGGCGGGCACGAGACCGGCCCCTGGCACTACCTCGGCGGCGAGTACGCCGCCCGCCGTTATCGGCGTCGGCACGGCCACGAGCCGAAGAACCGTTTCGGCCGGTCACTGTTCGTGGTGACGGCGGCCGAGGGCATGCGCTGGGCCGACCAGGCCCGCGACCGCGCGCACATCCTGGCTACCTTCCCGCGCTACCACCCGCACTGGGCCTGGTGGCTGGTCCGGACGCCGGGACTGCGGGAGGTGCTGGTCAGCAACCTCGTCGTGGTCGCGGCGAAGCGCTGACCGTCAGCGCGCCGGGCGGCCGCGTCGCCAGAAGCGGCCGGTGCCGGTGTGCGACGGTTCGCTCCAGGGTGGCTCCTGCATTGCCAGGCCCACCGTCTCCAGTGGGGTGAGGCCCACTCGGTCGGCCAACGCGCGCACGGCGGACACGGCTTCGGCCGCCTGTAGCGCCGCGGTGGCCTGCTCCAGCGTGAGCGTTCGACCCGGGAGGAACGAGACGACCCAGCCCCCTTGGCCGACACACCTCGCCTGATGTGGGGTCTGGTCGCTGGTCATCAATGACCGCCCGACCACTTGCACCGCCATGATTCGGACTCCCCTGCGATTGCATTTGAAAAATCAAACGGGCGAAGCAGATTGCTCTAAGCATGCTCTGCGACCGTCCGGAATGCAATAGTGCGTTCTGCGAAAAGCGAACCGGCAGGTTGGGTTTCGAATTGGTGCGCGTCAGTCCTCGGGCATCCGAATGCGCAGGACGGGCTCCGGCCGCCGCCCGGGGCCGCGCGGCACATCCGCGACCTCCACCCACCAACCCGGCGGCAGCACGTCCTGCAAACGGTCGGCGGCCCGGCGCAACGGAGTACTAGGGGAGTCCAACCGAAGGCTGGCTACCTCCGGGACAACCATGGCTTCGAACGTCGGATCGATCATGCCCACCACCCACCTCTCCACGTTCAGCCCCGTGCGACCGCGGCGGGGACACATCCGCGAGCAACTTCGAGGCTACCGGTGCCGTCGACCAGTCGATATCCGGCAGTCGAAACTGGTCAGTCCTGAGACGTAGAACACATCCAGGATAAAGCAGACGACCACGATTACCCCACAACGATTGCGGCACGGCGTACGAAACCGCCCGCCCCGTACGAACTACGGTGCGGGCGGCGGAATTTCGTGATCGGCCGGGAATTACCCCAGTCGCTGCTTGAGCGCCTCGAACTCGTCGCGCACGCCGGAGGGCAGTTTCTCGCCGATGAACTCGAACCATTCCTCGATGAGCGGGATCTCCTTGCGCCACTCCTCGACGTCGACCTTCAGCGCCTCGTCGACGTCGGCGGGGTTCACGTCCAGACCGTCCAGGTCCAGTTGCGCGGCGGTGGGCACATTGCCGATCGCGGTGGCCTCGGCGTCGGCCTTGCCCTCGATGCGGTTGATGATCCACTCCAGCACGCGCGAGTTCTCGCCGAAGCCCGGCCACAGGAAGCGGCCGTCCTCGCCGCGGCGGAACCAGTTGACGTAGAAGATCTTCGGCAGCTTGTTCGCGTCGGCGTTCTTGCCGATGTTGATCCAGTGGCCCAGGTAATCGCCCACGTGGTAACCCATGAACGGCAGCATCGCCATCGGGTCGCGGCGCACCGTGCCGACCTTGCCCTCGGCCGCGGCGGTCTGCTCCGAGGACAGCGTGGCGCCCATGAACACGCCGTGCTGCCAGTCGAAGGACTCGGTCACCAGCGGCACCGTGGTCTTGCGGCGGCCACCGAACAGGATCGCCGAGATCGGCACGCCCTGCGGGTCGTCCCACTCCGGCGCCAGGATCGGACACTGCGACATCGGGGTGCAGTAACGCGAATTCGGGTGGGCCGCAAGGGTTTCGGTCTCGCGCAGGTACCAGTCGTTGCCCTTCCAGTCGACCAGATGGTCGGGCTCGCCCTCCAGGCCCTCCCACCACACGTCGCCGTTGTCGGTCAGCGCGACGTTGGTGAAGACGGTGTTGCCGGCGTCCATGGTGGCCATGGCGTTCGGGTTGGAGCTGTGGTTGGTGCCCGGCGCGACGCCGAAGAAACCGTATTCGGGGTTGACCGCGTACAGGCGGCCGTCCTCACCGAACCGCATCCAGGCGATGTCGTCGCCCAGGGTCTCCGCGCGCCAGCCCGGCACGGTCGGCTGGATCATCGCCAGGTTGGTCTTGCCGCAGGCGCTCGGGAAGGCGGCGGCCACGTAGTAGTTCTTGTTCTCCGGCGAGATCAGCTTGAGGATCAGCATGTGCTCGGCCAGCCAGCCCTCGTCGTGCGCCATGGCCGAGGCGATGCGCAGCGAGTAGCACTTCTTGCCCAGCAGCGCGTTGCCGCCGTAACCCGAACCGTAGGACCAGATCTCGCGATCCTCCGGGAAGTGGGTGATGTACTTGGTGTCGTTGCACGGCCACGGGACGTCGGCCTGGCCCGGCTCCAGCGGGGCGCCGACCGAGTGCAGCGCCTTCACGAACGGCTTATCGGCGCCCAGCTTCTCCAGCGCCGCCTTGCCCATGCGGGTCATCACCCGCATGGAGACGACCACGTACTCCGAGTCGGTGATCTCCACACCCAGCTTCGGGTCGGCCGCGCCGAGCGGGCCCATGCAGAACGGCACCACGAACATGGTGCGGCCCTTCATCGACCCGCGGTACAGGTCGGTCATGGTCTTGCGCATCTGGGCCGGGTCGACCCAGTTGTTGGTCGGGCCGGCGTCGGCCTCGTCACGGGAGCAGATGAAGGTACGCGATTCCACCCGGGCCACGTCGGACGGATCGGAGAGCGCCAGGAAGGAGTTGGGGCGCTTGGCCTCGTTGAGTTTCTTGAAGGTGCCGGCCTCGACCAGCTGGGTGGTCAGCCGGTCCCACTCCTCGTCGGAGCCGTCCGCCCAGACGACGCGGTCCGGCTGGGTGAGTTCTGCGACCTCCTGCACCCAGGCCAGCAGTCCTGCGTGCGCCGTCGGTGCGGTGCCATCGGATCCGTGAAGACCAGGAATGGTCACTGAGGTCATGAAAACTCTCCTGAGACGGGCGGCTCTGAGGGGTGGATTCGAGGGCTGTGGCACAGCCCGCGACGCCGGGGGAGCCACCGTTGGCGGTGGGTACCCGCTCCGGCTTGCGAAAGCACGCCCCGGCTGGGCGGCGTACAAGGACGAAAGCGGACGCCCAGGTTCCTTGTTTAAGAGGTTAACGCGATGTGACCCCAGGTACGGAATGGGGTCGCTCACTCGGTACCCGGTCGAGATGCTCGGCAATCCTCCGTACCGCAGGTGCAGACGGTCGGATACTGATCGGTAATGCCGCACTTGCGGGGCTCATAGGTGGTCCGGGCCTATTGATAGGAATCACGGCATCCGCCCAGCATGTGATGCGTCACACACGGGTACGCCGGAATGGCGGGGCGGCCGCACGCCCCGATCTCGGCGCCATTACCGATCCGCATGGCCGTTCGGGCCCGCTTCCGGGACTATTCCGGGAACGCCTTGGCGATGACGGCCAGGTCTCGTTCACAGGCGGCCACCTGAGCGGGCTGCTGGGTGGCGAGTTCGCGCAGTTGCCGTTCCAGTTCGGCGACGCGGCGATCGGTTTCCAGCACGCGAGCGGTGGTGGCTCGCACCACCTGATCGGTGAGCCGGGACTCGGCCTCCACCAACGCGGTCGCGACCCGCTGCTCCAGTTGCGCCTTGACGTTCACCAGCGCGTCCGACACCCACTGCCGCAGATGCGCGCGATCGGCGAGGTGGCCGCGCGCGCGGACGACCCAGTACGCCACGCCGCCGCCGAGCGCCAGGGTCACCGGGACGGTCGCGTAATCGAGTTCCGGAACGAGCGCCAGCGGTGCGACGACCAGGCGCCCGAGCCCGAACCCGGCGGAGGCGCCGAGGGCGATCATCAGCGTGTCCTCGAGGCCGCGAGGCCGGGGTTCGAGGTCCGGGCCCAGGCGCGGGGGCGGGTCCGACCGCGATCGGGCGGGCTCGCGGGCGGGCTCGGGCGGCGGGCCGCTGACGGACTCCAGTTGGCGGGCCAGTTCCGCCAGCCGCTGCTCGACCACCGCATCCAGTTCGGCGGACAGCTGGTTCACCGACTGCTGCAGGTCGTCGGGGAAGCCGCGCGCCGACCGGCGGCCGAGGCGCTCGACATCGGTGCGGGCCGCGGCGTTCAAGGCCCGGATCCGGGCGCCGACATCGTGCAGCAGGTCCACCCGAGCCAGATGCAGGCGGTTGCGCAGCGCGGCCATGGCCTGCGCCCGGCCGCCGTCGCGAGCGGCCAGCAGAGTCGCGCGCTCCTCCCGCAATTGCGTCAGCGAAGCGCCGGAGCGCAGGGTTTCGGCCTGGGCGCGGATGCGCCGACGGGTTTCGGCGAGCACGTGGGCGATGATCGCCGCCGCGCGCCCTTCGCCACCGGCGCCGACTGCCCGCGTCAGGTGCGCGTGCAGGGCGCCGAGTCCGGAACGGTCCAGCAGGGCGGCGTCGCCGGAGGCGCGGGCGGCCACCGCGAGCCGCGCCGACACCGCCACCAGGTCCGGGTCCGCGCCCAGCACCGGAATCAGCAGCGCCCGGTTGCGTTCGAAATCCGTGCGCCAATCCGGGTGCGCGTGAATCCCGTTCATAGCGAACACAATTCGCGTACCACCCGTCCGCAGCCGACCCACCAGTTCCAGCAGCGCGGCCCCGAGCGTGGTACCCGCGTCGATAAGGAACAGCGCTACCGGGGGCGGCGCGACCAGCGCGGCGGGATCGGTCTGCGGATCGGACAGGTCGATATGCGGCTCGAACCGCGCCAGCTCGGTACGCAACAGCGTGGTGTTCGTATCGGCGGGCCCGATCAACGCGACCGGCACCGTATGCCCCACCTCCGCCTCCCCCGGCACCGCCTCCAGCAACGCACTCCCCTGCGGATTCCACCGCGACACCACCGCCCCCACCTCAGGGGGCAGCACCACCCCATCCCCCGCCGTCCCCCCACCCGCCGATGCAGCGGCCGCCGCGAACGGCTCACCCCGAGCCGATGACACTGCGCCGCCGACAGCCGACGCAGCGCGGGCAGTTGCCGGGGGTGTGGCGGACGGGGATGGCGACGATGCGGCGGGCGGGGGCGCGGCGGGGGTGGGGGTGGGTGGGGGTCCTTCGTTCTCGGGTGGTTGTGGGTGGGGAGCGGGGGGCGCCGGGTGGGCGGGATCAGAGGCCGGCACTGCTCATTCGCTCCCAGATGCGGACGTAACCGTTGTGGACTCGGATGGCGGCGCGGCGGGCGGGGGCGGGCATGTCGCTGGCTACGACGGCGCGCCAGCGTTGGGCTCGGGCCAGGGCGTCGTCGGCGTCGGCGGGCTGCGGGGCGGGGTAACCGGTCGCGAGGTGCCGCACGTCGGGGCAGGCCAGGCCGGCTTGCAGGCCGAGCCACAGCGCCTCGTCACCGGCGAGATAGTCCTCGATCAGGTCGCGGCCGCGGCCCGCGCTCGCCGATAGGCCCGGCACCGAGCGCGCGGCCAGGCGGGCGAGCTCGTCGAGGAACGCGCCGCCGCGCCGCGCGCCGATCTGCTCGTAGCGCCGATGCAGGAGATCGTGCACCGGATCGATACCGCTGACGGCGTGCAACAGCTGCAGGAGTTCACGCGGGCCCAGATCCGGCTCGTAGCGCAGCGCGGTCAGGGCGCACGACACCCCGTACAGGCCCCAGCGCGCCAGCACCTCGGTGCGCTCGGCCACGTCGGGACCGGCAGTGGGGGCGGTGAACAGTTCCGGCGACAGCGTGAAGTTCGGATCGGCGTTGGCGGCGTGGCGGCGCAGCGTGCGCAGGTCGTCGTCGCTCGGTGTCCCGGCCCGGGTGCGCACGGCCAGCGCGGACACCAGCGGCAGGACCGGAACGCCGAGGCCGTAGGCGATCTGGTCGGCGGTCGCGACGGCTTCGGCCCACTGGGAACCGATCGCGTCGGCCTTGTTGAGCACCACGATCGTTCGGTCCCGGGGCAGTTCGGCCAGGATGCGGCGATCGGCGGCCTGCAGCGAGGCCGACACCACGTACACCACCAGATCGCCGTCGAGTACCGGATCGGGTCGGCCCGGTTCGTCGACCGGTTCGGTCTCCACCGCCGACATCAGCGCCAGCGCCTGCAACAGTGTCGTCTTGCCCGCGCGGGCGCGCCCGGTCACCTGGATGCGCGGCGGCCGCCGCCACTCGCTCGCCGCGGCCACGAGCTGATCGGCGAGCTGCGGCTCGTGGCCCCCGCCGACGCGCAGGGCGGCGATCAGCTGATCGAGTTCCGGTGCGGGACCGCCGTGATCGTTCACGACTCCCGATGCGGTGGGTGTCGACACGAGTAACCCCCTTCCGCCGCACAATTCTGTCAGAAAAGGAACCGGCTGTCGGCATCGACCGCCGAGGTCGGCGGGGGATGCGCGCGGGCGTCGCGGCCCGGTCCGCGCGCATCGGATCAGTGTGAGCGCGTGATGAGCGCGTTGGCGGTACGAACGAGCCAGTTGGGGGCGTATTTCCCGGCGGCGGCAAGGACTTTCGCCTGTGCGCCGATCGAGTAGTGCACCCGCGGCAGCAGGCCGCGGCGCCGGGTGGCATGCCAGATCCCTTCGGCCACATCGTCGACGGTCAACCGCACCCCCAGCGATCGGGTGGACCCGGTCTGCACTCCCGCGAGCATTCCGGTCGCGACGAACAGCGGCCAGACCGCCAGCACCCGGATGTCGTGCCGGCGCCATTCCAGGTCGAGCGCCTCGGTGAGGTTGCGCACCGCGGCCTTGCTCGCCCCGTACGTCGCGAGTTCGGCCTGCCCGTAGATCGCCGAGGCCGAACACAGGTTCACCACCTGAGCCCCGGGCGTATCCCGTAGATACGGGAACGCGGCCTGAGTGCCCGCGATGACCCCGACCAGATTCACCGCCACGATCGCCTGGTGCGCGGCCGGGTCGACGGTTTCGAACGGACCGGCGCGCAGGATTCCGGCGTTGTTCACCAGCACATCCAAACGCCCTGTGCTGGAATGTAGTTCACCCAGACGTTCGGCCCACTGCGCGGCATCGGTCACATCCAGCACCCCGATATCGGCGGTCCCTCCGGCCGCACGGATCTCCCCCGCCAGCTCCCGCAGCCCCGCGTCATCGAGGTCGTAGGCGCCGACGTGATATCCGCGCGCGGCGAACAGCAACGCCGTCGCGCGCCCGATTCCCGCGGCCGCGCCGGTAACGAAGACCACCGGTTTCTCCATGTGCCGCAGCATATGCGGCCCCACCCGGCCGCGGCCCCGCGAACACTCTTCGCGCACCCCGTGCCCATTCCCGCACCCCCGAGCATTCCCATCCGGCGGGCGAGGAGACGGTGCAGGACGGGCCGATGCTGTGCGTCCACTCACAACCGCGCCGGGTCGGCTATCGCGGACGGTGGGTGGGCATCCGTATCGTCGCAGCTGGGAAGGGCTGCGCGGAAGTCGGGAAGGTTCGCCGCACCGTACCGGTACTCATTGTGGCACAGCACAATTGGCAGGTCATCCGCTGTTTGCGGGGGCGGTGGTCCCCTAGTCTGGAGCGATCGGCCGCCGGTGTGGCGGTGGGGTCGGCCGGCCTCGGGATCGGGCGCGCCCGCCGTCGGCCGCGGCGACAGTGAGGAGAATGCGATGACCGTCATCGGCGTCGTCGAGAAAGTCGGCGGCATCGCGATACCGGGCGTCGCCACGCTCGCCGGAATCGTCAGAACCATCGCCCGCACCGACCCGGCCGGGCGGTCCGCGGCCCGACCACTGCTGCCCTCGCGGGATCCGTTCCGGCACGCACCCGCCGACCTGGCCGACTACGCCCCGGGCACCGTCCTGCGCAGCCGTCCCGTGCAGATCGCGCTGTTCGGTCTCATCCCGCAGCGGATCCGGGCCTGGCAGCTGCTGTACCGCAGCACCGATCTACACGGCCGCCCCGAGGTCGCCGTCACCACCGTGCTGCTGCCCGACGGCGACGACTCGGACACCACCGAGCGCCCCCTGCTCGCGTTCCAATCGGCCATCGACGCGGTCTGCGAGCAATGCGCGCCGTCCTATGCCCTGCGCCGCGGCGCCTTCGTATTCGGGTCCATCACCCAACTGGAGTATCTGCTGGTCGCCAATGCGCTGCGGCGCGGCTGGGCGGTGAGCATCGCCGACCACGGCGGTCCGAGCGGGCATTTCGGCGCCCCGCGCGAGCCGGGCTACCGTGCGCTCGACGGCATCCGCGCGGCACAGCGCTTCGCGCCGCTCGGTCTGCACACCGGCACACCGGTCGCGGTGTGGGGTTATTCGGGCGGCGGCATGGCCAGTTCGTGGCTGGTGGAGATGGCCCCGGCCTACGCACCCGAACTCGATATCGTCGGCGCGGCGATGGGCGCGCCGGTCGGCGATCCCGGCGAGGTCTTCCTGCGGCTCAACGGCGGCCGCTACGCCGGATTCCCGGCCATCGTGATCGCGGCGCTGCGCAAGATCTATCCGGTGCTGGGCCGAGTTCTCGACGAGCACCTCTCACCCGAGGGCCTGGAGCTGGTCGACAAGGCGGCCCGGCTGACACCGCTCGTCGCGCTGCCCGCACTGGCCCGCCGCAACGTTTCCGACTACCTGACCCGCCCGCTGGAGGAGATCCTGGACGAACCGGAAATGCGCGACGTATTCGACGACCTACGCCTGGGCACCGCCGCCCCGCGCTGCCCGCTGCTGGTGACCCAGCCGGTGCACGACCGCATCATCCACGCCGACGGCGTCGAGGCTCAGCTCGACCGCTACCGCCGCGGCGGCACCACCGTGGTCTATCTCCGCGACCGTCTCAGTGACCATTTCTCGCTGCTGCCGCTGTCCACGCCGCTCAGCCTGAACTGGCTCGCCGACCGGATCGCCGGGCACCCGGTGACGGACACCACATCACGGATTGTCTGGTCGGTGCTGGCGGCTCCGGCAAGCTGGCGGGGCCTACTCGAAATGGCAGGTACGGCAACACGAGTCGTACTCGGCCGGCCGCTGCGCCAGCGGTCCGAGCCCGTCCTGCGCCGCGCCGACACCTTGGCCGCCTGAATGCGGTGCCACAGCCGTCGGTGCGGTCGATTGCTGCGCTAATCATCGAATACTGGACAATGGACGCCGTGAACGACGCCGCGAAACCCAACGCCGGGAGCGACGGGCCTGTGGGCGGCAGCCTGCGCCACGACGACGGGCCCCGCGGACGGCGCATCGACACAGCCGAGCCCGGCGGGCATCCGACCGGCTCCCGCCTCTATCCCCGAGTCACCAGCTTCCGCTCGCGGCGCGGCGCGCTCACGCCGTCCCAGCAGCAGGCGTGGGAGCGGACGTGGCCACGCATCGGCCGCGAGGTGTCCGACGATCCGCTCGACGCCGCCGCCTGGTTCGGCCGCGAGGCGCCGCTCATCGTGGAGATCGGCTGCGGTACGGGCACCGCCACCGCGGCCATGGCACAGGCGGAACCGCAGTTCGACCTGATCGGCATCGAGGTCTACAAACCCGGCCTGGCGCAGCTGGTGCAGCGCATCGAACGCGAGGGCATCGAGAACATCCGGCTGCTGCGCGGCGACGCGGTCGACGTACTCGAACACATGATTGCCAAAAATTCGCTCACTGGCGTCAGAGTCTTCTTCCCGGATCCGTGGCCCAAGGCGCGCCACCACAAGCGGCGATTGCTGCAGCCGGACACGGTGGCGCTGATCGCCAGCCGCCTGAAGTCCGGCGGCGTGTTGCACGTCGCCACCGACCACGCGGGCTACGCCGAGCACATCGCCGCGGTCGGCGCCGAAGAACCACAGCTCATCGGCATGAACGAGGCGACAGGCGGAGATCCGGAGCGGTTCCGCGCCACCGCCCCGATCGGGTTCGACCGGCCCGTCACCAAGTTCGAAAGCAAGGCACATCGTGCCGGTAGCGCCATCACCGAGCTCATTTGGGGGAAGATCGACTTATGAGCGTGAGCGAGATGGCCCACGAGGTCATGGATGTTGCCGGAATAATGCACGGCACCTCCTCGGAGGGGCACGCGGGCGTGCCCGGATCGGGTAACACCGCGGACATGCGCCGGGTGCTACTCGTCTGGGACGCCCCGAACCTCGATATGGGCCTGGGCGCGATCCTCGGTGGCCGGCCCACCGCGGCGTACCGGCCGCGCTTCGACGCGCTCGGCAGATGGCTGCTGGCCCGCACCGCCGAACTGTCGGTGGGCAGTGTGCAGCGGGTCGAGGCGGAGGCGACGGTGTTCACCAACATCGCGCCCGGCACCGCCGACGTGGTCCGCCCGTGGGTGGAGGCGCTGCGCAACGTGGGCTACGCGGTCTTCGCCAAGCCCAAGATCGACGAGGATTCCGACGTCGACAGCGACATGCTGGCGCACATCGAGACGCGCCGCCGCAACGCCGGACTGGCCGGCATCATGGTCGCGTCGGCCGACGGCCAGGCCTTCCGCGAGCCGCTCGAGGAACTCGCGGCGAGCGGAGTTCCGGTGCAGGTGCTGGGATTCCGCGAGCACGCCAGCTGGGCGGTGACGTCCGATATCCTCGAATTCATCGACCTCGAGGACATCCCGGGTGTGTTCCGCGAACCGCTGCCCCGGGTCTCTCTCGACTCGCTGCCCGAAGAGGGAGCCTGGCTGCAGCCCTTCCGGCCGCTGTCGGCCCTGCTCACCTCCCGCCCCGCTCAAGGAGTCGCTTAGTGTTCACCCGCTGGGGCGAGCTGGTCTACAGATTTCGCTTCCTCGTTCTGGCCGCGGTCGTGGCCGCGCTGCTCGCCCTCGGCGGCTTCGGCTTCGGCATCGAGAAACACCTCAGCGCCAGCGGATGGGACGATCCGACCTCGCAGTCGACACAGGCCGCGCAGCTGAAGGACGCGGCCTACGGCCGCGACCACACCGGCGACGTGATCCTGCTCTACACCGCGCCGGACGGGAAGACCGTCGACGACCCCGAGTTCAGCAAGAAGGTCACCGACAGTCTCGTCGCGCTGCCGAAGCAGTACCCGGATCAGATCGACAAGATCAATGTGGCGTACTGGCGGGCCACCGGCGGCGCCCAGTGGACGACGAC
Source organism: Nocardia wallacei (assembly GCF_014466955.1). Taxonomy (NCBI): domain Bacteria; kingdom Bacillati; phylum Actinomycetota; class Actinomycetes; order Mycobacteriales; family Nocardiaceae; genus Nocardia; species Nocardia wallacei. Next base: position 7,615,736 of record NZ_AP023396.1, read on the forward strand.
GGGCGTGGCCACCCCGGACAAGAAGACCACCTTCGCCACCCTCGCCATCAAGGGCTCCAACGACACCGAGATGGTGAACAACTTCCGCGAGGTCAAGGACGTCTTCGACATCCCGGGCGTGGAGGTCGAGGTCGCGGGCATGCAGGCGGTCTCCGGCACGCTCAACGACACCATGGCGCAGGACCAGAAGCGGATGGAAGTCATCGCCATCCCGGTGGTCGCGGTGCTGCTGTTCTTCATCTTCGGCGGTGTGGTCGCGGCCGCGCTGCCGCTGATCGTCGGCGGGCTGACGGTGCTCGGCGCGAACGGCATCGTCATGGCGATCACCAAGTTCACCGAGGTGAACTCGTTCGTCAGCCCGGTGGTGTCGATGATCGGGCTGGGTCTGGCCATCGATTACGGCCTGTTCATAGTCAGTCGTTTCCGCGAGGAACTCGCCGAGGGGTACAGCACCGGTTCCGCGGTGCGCCGTTCGGTGATGACCGCGGGCCGCACGGTGGCGATGTCGGCCACCATGATCATCGCGGCCAGCGCGGGCATGCTGTTGTTCCCGCAGGGCTTCCTGAAGTCGGTGGCCTACGGCACCATCGCGACGGTGCTGCTGGCGGCGCTGACGGCACTGACCGTGCTCCCCGCGATCCTGTCCATCCTCGGTCGTCGCGTGGACATGCTGGGGCTCAAGTGGTTCCGCAAGACCAAGACCGCCGAGGAGATCGAGAACGGCTTCTGGGGCAAGAGCACGCAGTGGGTGATGAAGCACCCGCTGAAGGTCGCGATCCCGCTGTGCATCCTGCTGTTGCTGCTGATCATTCCGGTGAAGGACCTGAAGTTCGGCGGTATCAGCGAAACCTATCTGCCGCCGGACAATCCGACCCGGGTCGCGCAGGAACAGTTCGACGCGCTGTTCCCGCAGTATCGGTCCAATCCGTTGCAGATCGTCATGGTCACCGACAACCCCAGCGGCATCTACAACATCCTGCAGGAAGCCAACGAGGCGCCGGGTCTGGCCACCAAGTTCAAGACGCCGGATTCGCCGCCGGGCGGTTCCAACGTGTGGGCCACGCAGGCGACGCTGGTCGACGCCGACACCACGACCGCCGACGAGGCGATCGACTATCTGCGCTCCAACGTCACGGTCCCCGACGACATGCAGTTCATGGTGACCGGGCAACCGGCCATCCAGAAGGACAGCATCGACGCGCTGCTCACCCGGATGCCGCTGATGATCGCGCTGGTCGTGCTGGTCACCACGCTGCTGATGTTCCTGACGTTCGGCTCGCTGGTACTGCCGATCAAGGCCGCGCTGATGAGCGCGCTCGGTCTCGGCTCCACGCTCGGCATTCTGACCTGGATCTTCGTCGACGGGCACGCGGCCGGGCTGCTCAATTTCACGCCGCAGCCGATCATGTCGCCGGTACTGGTGCTGATCATCGCGATCATCTACGGCCTGTCGACCGACTACGAGGTGTTCCTGCTCTCTCGCATGGTCGAGGCGCGCACCATGGGCGCGAGTACCACCGAGGCGGTCCGGATCGGCACCGCGCAGACCGGCCGGATCATCACCGCGGCCGCGCTGATCCTGCTGGTGGTGACGGGCGCGTTCGCGTTCTCCGACCTGGTGATGATGCAGTACATCGCCTACGGCATGATCGCCGCGCTGTTCATCGACGCCACCGTGCTGCGCATGCTGCTGGTGCCGGCGACCATGAAGCTGCTCGGTGACGACTGCTGGTGGGCGCCGAAGTGGATGAAGAAGATTCAGCAGAAGATCGGCCTCGGCGAGCCCATCCTCGACGACGAGCGGCCCGGCACCGACGAGCTGGTCGACCTGGTGAAGACCACTCCGGTCACCGATCCGGTGACGCTGCAGATTCCGGTGCTGGCCGACGGCACTCCGGCCAAGCCCGCGCGTAAGAAGAAGCCCAAGCGGGCGCGGTTCATCGGCGGAGTGGACGGCGAGGCGCCGACGCAGCGGCTCGGCGAGATTCGGACCGAACCGGGGCGGCCGGGCGACACCGGCAACCTTTCGCGGGTTCCGGATGCGGCACAGGAGGATTCGGAGAGCGATCCGGCCGCCCTGTCGTCCGGCACCGCGTCGCTGTTGAATCTCGGTACCGAGCAAGACGTTCCGGGCGATGGTGCCGCGGCCGAGCGCGGCGGAGCGTCGGATTCGGGTACGGCGCAACAGAATTCCGCCGGGCCGCAGGGCCGCGGACCGCAGCCGGGCATGTTCGCGCCGCAGACGACCCCGCAGACGAACCTGAAACTGCCGCGGGCCATCGAACCGCAGTCCGGCGTGATCGGCGTGACGCCGCGTTCCGAGGCCATGCCGACGACTCCCGTCCGCACACAGTCCGTCACGCCGCCGAATGCCCCTCGCCGGGCGCAACCGTCCGCGCCCACGCCGCCGGAGCCGCCCGAATCGGCCACGGAGACATCGCAGTCCGCTCCCGGGCCGACGCCGCCGATCCGGCCGTCGCTGTCCGGGCCGCTGCCACAGCCCCCGCGGGCGGCCTCGGAGGAGCCCCGGGCCTCGATGCCCTCCATCTCGACACCCTCGGTGTCGACGCCCGCCATCTCGACGCCGCAGACGGCGCGACCGCCGCTGCCGCCACGAACCGTCCGGCCGCAGGAGCAGACGCGGCCCACCGAGCCGTCGAAATCCGCCGCGCCCAGTGAGCCGACACAGCCGACCGCACCGGTCGGCACCACACCCCGAGTGCTGCCACCGCAGCCGGGGGTGGCGCCGCACCCCGCCAGCCGCGCACAGCTGTTCCATTCCGGTCCGAGTCACGAGAGTCCTTCGCCCGCAAAGGATCCCGCGTCGGCACCGGATCAGGGATATCCCACCTCGGACCAGGGTTCCTCGGCCGCCGAACGGAAGTTCATCGAGCCCGGGCAGCGGTCCGGCGTATCGGAGGACTCCTACGGCGCACCCGAGGCGCCGCGCACCCCGCCCGGCAAGTTGCTTCCCGCCCCCGAGCGCCGCTACAGCCCGACCGACGGCGCATACCAGGCACCGGAGCAGTCGTACGAGCCAACCGAAAACCCTTACCCGGCACCGGAACAGCCGTACACCGCGTCCGGCCGGTCATACGCCGACTCCCACCAGGCCTACAGCGCAACCAGCGAGCCCTACCCCGCCCCCGAACAGCCCTACCGCTCCACCGGCGAGCCCCATTCCACACCCGAACAGCGCTACGGTCTCACCGGCGAGGCCGGCATCGCACCCGAACAGCGCTACGGTGCTGAGGGCGAATCGAACGACGCACTTCAGCGGGACCACGGTGGCTCCCGTGAGACCTACTCCGAGCCCGAACCGGGAGACGGTGGTTACACCGCGCCTGAGCAGGCCTATCTGTCCGAACACCAGGCTTACAGCGCGGCGGACCAGTCGTCTACTGCGCCAGAGCAATCGGCGAACCAGGCCGAGACGCCGGACGCCGCCGGGGACCAGCCGGACGATACCGAACGCAACACCATCGAACGCTGGATGGCCGACCTCCGCTCCTCCCGACGCCGCCCGGGACATCCGGATCCGGACGAGGGCAAGCACTCCGGCGGAGCCGGTCGCACCGTCAGCGTGAACGAACTGCTCCGCCGCCAGAACCGCGACTGAACGCTCCGGTGAGCGATCGGCCGCGGCCGATCACGTCCTGCGTGAGATGAACATGATGTACTCGCAGGGCGCGTCCGTCCGGTTGGCGAAGCCGTGGTCGGCGTCGGCCTGGAAGAACAGCGAGTCGCCCGCGTGCAGGGTCTCGCTGATGCCGCCGATCGCGACGGTGAGGGTGCCTGCGAGCACCACGAGTTGTTTCTCGGTGCCCGGCGGATACGCGGGCAGCAGGCCGGTGGAGACCCGCGCGGGCAGGTAGTGGACGACCATCTCGGCCCCGCCCGCGCCCGGGGCCGCCGACACCATGTGCCGCTCGAAACCGGTTTCCGGGTCACGGAAGACAGGGCGCTCGTTCCTGCGCATGACAACGGCCGCACCGGGCGCGGCAGCGGCAGCCCCACCGATCAGCTCCGACAGCGACGCACCGAGCGCGTGGGCGATCTTGGACGCGACGCCGATCGTCGGGCTTTTCTCACCGCGTTCGACCTTGGACAGCATCGCCTTGCTGACCGACGACTGCGCGGCCAGTTGCTCCAGCGTCAGGCCCGCCTCCTCGCGGCGTCGGCGCACGTTCCGGCCGAAAGCGCCGGCCAGGTCGTCACCGTGCAGCGCCGCGGCCACGTTCCGGTCTTGCTCGACCACCCTGCTCCTCGATCACTAGGCGCCTGTGCTGCCGACAGTGTATGTTTCTCCGATAGAAGACGGTTGTCTTCTATCGGAGACGTACGGCCGGAGGTTCCATGCGTTTGATCTCGAGTGGCAAGCACCACGCCACTTTCGAATTCGGCGACCTGCGAGTGATCTCGTTGCGGGACGGGTACATCGACATGCCGCCGACCCGACTGCGCGACGAGAACGGGTGCGCGCTCGACGCGCTGCCCGCCGCCGTCCCGCTGGTCGGCGACAACTTGCGGCTGTCGGTCAACGCCTTCTTCGTCACCGACGGCACGCGATCGGTGCTCATCGACACCGGCGCGTCCAACGTCTGGCACGACCCCACCATGGGTTTGCTCCACGACGCGCTCGACGAAGCGGGAATCGACCGCGCGCATATCACCGATGTGGCCATCACCCACAACCACGAAGACCACGTGAGCGGCCTGATCGCGCCGGACGGTTCGCAGGCGTTCCCCGGACTCGAGCGCGTGTGGATCGGCGCGGGCGACACCGCGGTGTTCACGGGGCGGCTCGAGCCGATCCGCGACCGTGTCGTACCGGTGTCGGAGAGGGTCGCGATCAACGAATGGACCACCGCCGTCCCGACACCGGGCCACACCCCCGGCCACACCGTCTACGACCTCAGCGGCGGCACCGGCCACCTGCTCGCCTGGGGCGACACCGTCCACGTCCCCACCCTCCAGTTCGAGCAGCCGACCGTGTCATGGGAACTCGACGGCAACCAGCCCCAGGCCCGCGCCGCGCGCGCCGCCCTCCTCGAACAACTGACCCGACCGGACCACTTCGTAGCCGGAGCCCACCTCGACTCCCCCGGCATCGCCCGCGTAACCCGCTCCGGCGACGGCTACGCGCTGGAGTACCTCGCACCACCGATCGGGCAATAGATCGCCTATAGCCACGGAACACCTTGTGGCCGAGTCGGATTCGCCCGCCGACCGGATCGACAGCGCGTACCTTGCGCGAACTACCTTGCCTTTCCGGTTGTTTCGACGGTCCCGCTGGCGGCGTCCAGTGCGGGGGCGAGGGGGGCGAGGGCGGAGCGGAGGAGGTCGGCGAGGGAACCGGAGACCACGACCAGGTTGCCGCTCGCGGGCTGGATCCACTGTTCCAGAGCGACGCGGATGGCGGCGGCTACTCCGGCCGCCAGGACGCGGGAGGTGAGGCCGGTGGGGTCGTCGATGCGAGCGGCGATGACGGTGGCCAGGGGGTCGGTGATGACGGTGGTGGTTCGGAGAAAGGCTTCGCGCAGGGCGGGTGTGCGGGTGATCAGAAGGAGGGCCTCGCGGGCGGTGTCGCCGGAGGCGGTGTACTGCTCCACGATCGCGTCGACGACGGCGTCCGCGAGGGGGACCTCGGGCGGGCGGGACGCCACCGCGGCCGCGACCCGCTCTTCGCGTTCGGCGGTGACGGCGGCGACGATGGCCTGTTCGCGGCTGGAGAAGTAGTTGTTGTAGGTGCGCGGTGAGACACCGGCCGCCTCGGCGATGTCGTCCACGCGCACGTTGCCGGGCCCCCGTTCCATGGCCAGCCGCAGTGCCGCCGCGCGCAGTGCCTCGCGCGTGGCTTGCTTCTTTCGCTCACGTAAACCCGCCACCCGCCCAGCCTTTCACGAATTCGTGCACACACGCAAACTTGCGTGCACGCAAATTTGCGGTCTACGCTGTGCCCGAACCGCCCATCCGCACCAGAAGGGACAGCACACATGCGCGGCAGAGGAATGACGTACGACACGGGCTTCGTGAGCGCGGGCAGGATTTCGAGAACGGATTGGGATCTCCGGACCGTCGCGCGCGAACTCACCATCATTCGAGATGACTTGCACTGCAACGCCGTTCAGATCATCGGCGGCGATCCGGAACGGCTCGAACAGGCCGCCCGCCACGCCGCCGAACTCGGCCTGGAGGTCTGGTTCTCGCCGTACCCGCTGGATCTGACGCCCGGGGAGATCCACACCTTGTTCCTCGACTGCGCGGAGCGAGCCGAACGGCTACGGCGGACGGGAGCCGAGGTGGTGTTCGTCGCCGGTGTCGAGCTGACCGTCATGAACAAGGGCTGGCTGCCGGGCGCGGACGTCGACGAACGCCTGCGCCTGCTGCTGGCCGACCCCGACGGCCGGGCCGAACGACTCGCGGGCGTGAGCGCCCGGCTGGACGAGTTCTTCGGCACGGCCGTGCCCGCCGTCCGCCAACGCTTCGGCGGCCGAATCACTTACTGCGCCATCCAGTTCGAGCGCATCGACTGGGCACCGTTCGACTTCGTATCGCTCGAACTCATCCGCTCCGCCGAAGTCGCCGACCGGTTCCGCCAGGGCGTGCGCGATCTGGTCGCACCGGGAAAGCCGGTCGCTGTCACGGGATTCGGCGCGGCCACCTGGCAGGGCGCGGGCGACGTCGCGCCGCGCAGCATGGAGATCGTCGAACACGACCCCGCGACCGGCGACCCCGTCCGCTTGAACGGGGAGTACACCCGCGACGAGGCCGGTCAGGCCGCCTATCTGAGCGAGCTGCTGGAAATCTTCGACTCCGAGGGCGTCGACAGCACCTTCGTCTTCCTGTTCGCCCTGTACAACTACCCACACCGCACCGACCCCCGCACCGACCTCGACCTAGCCAGCCTCGGCATCGTGAAGGTCCTGGAGAACGGCTACGGCGACACCTACCCGGACATGCGCTGGGAACCCAAGCGGGCCTTCACCGCCGTCGCCGAACACTACGGCCGCGCCCTGCAGACCACTCCCGCGTAGCCCGGCCGGTCCGTGGTCACCCGAGTTGGTCGCGGCGGCGAGCGAGGTACGCCGTCTCGGCGGAGTTGCCCGCCAGCTCGATGGCCTTGTCGTAGGCCGCACGCGACTGCCGGCTGCGGCCCAGCCGCCGCAGCAGATCGGCCCGGGTTGCGTGGTAGGCGTGATATCCGGCCAGCTTGCCTTCGATGCGGTCGACAGCGGCGAGTGCGACCTCCGGCCCGTCCAGCTCGGCGAGGGCGATGGCCCGGTTGAGGGCGACGATCGGGGAGGCGTCGAGGCGCACGAGTTGGTCGTAGAGAGCGAGTATCTGGGACCAGTCGGTATCACGCACGTCGCGGGCGGAGGTATGCACGGCGTTGATCGCGGCGAGGATCTGGTAGCGGCCGGGAGCCGCTCCGGCCGCGAGACGCTCGCGCACCAACCGATGCCCCTCGGCGATCAACGTCTCGTCCCAGGCGCCGCGGTCCTGCTCGGCGAGGGCGACCAGTTCGCCGTCGGCCGAAACCCGGGCGGGGCGGCGGGCTTCGATGAGCAGCATCAGCGCCAGCAGTCCGGCCACCTCGCCGTCGCCGGGCAGCAGGGTACGGATCAAACGGGTGAGCCGGATCGCCTCGGTGGTCAGGTCGTGCCGTAGCGGCTCGGTGTCGGAGCCGGTCGCCAGGTAACCCTCGTTGAAGACGAGGAACAGGACGTTGAGCACGCCGGTGACGCGGGACGGAAGGTCCTCGGCGGACGGTACCCGATAGGGGATGCGGGCCGCCGTGATCTTGGCCTTCGCGCGCGTGATCCGTTGCCCCACAGCGCTTTCGGTCGCCAGGAAGGCGCGGGCGATCTCGGGCACGGTCAGGCCGCCGACCATGCGCAGCGTCAATGCCAGGCGGGCCTCCATCGCCAGCGCCGGGTGGCAGCAGGTGAAGATCAGCCGGAGCCGATCGTCGTCGATGGCGCCGAGCGGCTCGGGCGGGGTGTCGTCGTACACGATCCGAGCCTCCTTGTGCTTGTCGTCGCGCTTGTTCTCGCGCCGGATCCGGTCGATGGCCTTGCGGTTGGCCGTGGTGGTCAGCCAGGCGCCGGGGTTGGGCGGCACGCCGTCGCCCGGCCACCGCTCGACAGCGGTCGCGAACGCCTCGGCCGCTGCCTCCTCGGCGATGTCGAGGTCGCCGAAACGCCTGGTGAGAGCGGCGACCACCCGCGACCACTCGTCGTGGTGGGCGCGGGTGATCGCGTGCTCGATGTCGTTCACCGGAACGGCCGTACCTCGATCTTGCGATCGCACGCCTTCGACGCCTCGGCGGCGAGTGCGAGCGCCACGTCCAGGTCGGGGGCCTCCCACACCCAGACTCCGGCAAGGTATTCCTTCGACTCCACGAACGGCCCGTCGCTGAATACCGGCTGCTCGCCTCGGTTGTCGACGACCGTGGCCGTGTCGGTGTCGGCGAGTCCCCCCGCGAAAACCCAGTAGCCCTCGGCCCGCAGTCGTTCGTTGAACGCGCTGATGGCGGGCTCCCGGTCCGTGCTGCCCGGATTGCTCTTGTCGTCGATCACCGAAACCAGATACTGCATCTGAAGTCCTCTCCTGTGCGTCGCCGGCGGGTGTGGTCTATCGGTCGGCGATCGCGCCCCCGCTTTTCCGAGGCTGCGGCCCGACACCCTCGGGAACCTTCCCGTGCACGTGCGGGATGTACACGAGCTTGTGCGTCCGGCCGTCGAGCACCGTCGACTCGACCAGCTCCAGATCCAGCTCGGCACCGCCGTGCAGCAAACCCGCGCCACCGGCGCGGCCGGAGACGGCGGGGAACATCATGACCTCCAGCCGGTCGACGAGCCCGGCGGCGAGCAGGGCACGGTTGAGCGCGATGCTGCCGTGCGAACGCATCGGCACGTCCGTCGTGCGCTTCAGTCGCTCGATCGCCGTCACGGCGTCCTCGTGCAGAACCGTCGAGTTCTGCCATCCGAGCGGCTCTTCGAGCGTGCTGGAGAACACGATCTTCGGCAGCTCGTTCAGGCTGTCGTAGTAGGGCTCGTCGTACTCGGTCACGAACTGCCGGAACTCGCGGAACGTCGTCGCGCCGAAAACGAGCACCTGCTCCTGGGCGAAGGTACGCACCCGATCCGCGATCAGCTCGGGCCCTTCCTTCCCCCAGTACCCGGGCCAGCCCTCCGCCATGCCGTAGCCATCGACGGTGCTGAAGAAGTCGACAGTGAAGGTGGTGCTCATGATGCTCTCCTCGCTCGCGCCACCCCCGTTGGGCGGCCTCACCACTGCTACGAACACCACCACCCCGATCCGACACCCCACCCAAGATTTCTTCGAAAAATTCTCCGGAACACTCAGCCGCGCATGGTGGCACGCGGCCACGGGCGACGGCGGCGCGGATTTCGGTGGGGGCCTGACCTTGCCCGCCGGTCAGAAGCCCGACATCAGACGGCGCCACTGGGCGCCGAAGGGCTGTTTGGCCGTGACGGAGCCGAATCGCAGCCGCCCGCTGACGACCAGGTGCAGCGGGCCGATCGGGGGGCCGGTACGCACCTTGTTGTTCGCGCTGGAGCCGATCAGGTCCAGGCCGTTGAGGTCGACCGTGGCCGCCGCGGGCACGATCAGCGTGAGCGAACTGCAGAAATCGTCCACGCGCAGCTCCACCACCTGGGTGGACATGATCGCCTGGGTGAAATCCAAAGTGACGCCGGAGAATTGGCTGTTGAGGTAGAGCACCGGCGGCACCTGCCACCGGCCCTTGCGAGTGATGCCGGACAGCCGGGCCCGGATCCGATCGCCCGACGATGCGGCCGGTGCCGGACGCGCCGCGCCGAACGAGGGCGCCTTCGAATACGGCGGCGGGGCGGGCTGCGGCTGACCCGCCATCCGGATCCCGGGCAGGTCGATCAGTACGGCGTTCAGCTCGCCGCGGGTCTTGGCGGCCAGCGCGGTATCCATCCGCTCGGTGAACTCACCCAGCGACAACATGCCCAGGCCCACGGCCCGCTGCAGCAGCACTCCGACGTGCTCGCGCTCGGCATCGGACACCCGCAGATCGCGGTCGCCCACCGCGCCGCCGGGCTCCGGCACCGATCGCGTCCCAGGAGCCGAAACCGTCTCACCACCCATGCCGTCGAGGGTACCGACGGCGGCGTTCCCGCACATCAGGGCAATCCCTGATCCGGGCTACGCCCTCGGGGGCAGCCGAGGGCTACTCCAGGCCCTGCTCGATCGCGTACCGGGTCAGCTCCACCCGGTTGGCCAGCTGGAGTTTGCGCAGCGTGGCCTGGACGTGGTTCTCGACCGTGCGGTGGCTCAGGCCCAGGCGAGTGGCGATCTGCTTGGCGGACAAGCCCTTGGCGACCATGCGCAGCACCTCGGTCTCGCGGTCGGTCAGTGCCGGGCGGTGCGGTTCGTCGCGGCCGGACGGCGCGCTGGCGATACGGCGGTACTCACCGAGGACCAGACCGGCCAGGCCCGGCGTGAACACCGCCTGCCCGGCCGCGGTGGCGCGCACCGCCGCGACGAGTTCCGCGGCCGAGGCGCTCTTCACCAGGTAGCCGGTGGCGCCCGCCTTGATCGCGTCCAGCACGTCGCCGCGTTCGGCCGAGGCGGACAGCACCAGCACCCGGCTGTCCGGCGAGACCCGCAGAATCTCGGTGGTGGCCTGAGCGCCGTTGCCGTCGGGGAGCCGCATATCCATCAACACCACCGTCGGCCGCACGGCCGCGGCGCGGCGGGTCGCCGACCCGACACCGTCGGCGGTGGCGGCCACCTGAAACCCGGCCTCGGTCAGATCGCGCGAAACGCCGTCGCGCCACATCGGGTGATCGTCCACCACCATCACCGAAACGTCTTCGGCGGCAGCGCCTTCCGGCTTCGCATCGCCCGGACGTTCGCCGCCCGGCACATCATCTCCGCTCATGTTCGTCTCCCGTCCCGCCCGGTCTCCCGCGTCAACTCCGACCTACCGCACCGGCTCCGGCCGCCCAGACCAACTCGCGCCTTCCACACCAATTCAGGTCTCCTACACCAACTCCGGCCTCCCACACCGACTCCGCTCGTCCGCATCGGCTCCGGACCCCCCGGCTGTACGCGACCGCGTCATCGTCAGGCCCCGGTCGGTCGGGGCACGCGGAATTCCCATTCGGTGCCTTCCTCCGTGGTGAGCAATTCCGTTTCGCCGCCCAGGGCCTCGATGCGGCCGACGATCGAGCGCGTCACTCCCATTCGCCCTTCGGCGGCCGCGTCGGCGAGCCGGCCGGGGGCGATGCCGGGGCCGTCGTCGCGGATGCTCACCACCAGAGCATCGCCCATATCCTCCAGCAGCACATACGCTTTGGCATCGGGTCCGGCGTGCAGTGCGGTATTCGACAGCGCCGCCGCGACGGCCGCCGCGATTTCCCGGGCGGTGTATTCGCCGATCCGCACGGGGTCGCCCGGGGTGGAGACGAAGACCGAGGGGGACGCCTGCGCGGTCAGCAGCGGGCGTAGATCGACTCGCGCACCGCCGGATTCGGACCGGGCGCCCTGCTCGGAGATCAAGACCCGCAGGGCCACTTCCTGTTCCCCCGCGCGCTGCGCGAGTTCCGCTGTGCTGCCGCCGATCTCACTCCCCCGGCGCTTGATGTAACTGAGTACCTGCAGGACACCGTCGTGCACCTCGCGCGCCAAGCGCTCCCGTTCCTGCGCCGCGGCGGTCAACCGCATCGCGGCCTCCAGTTGCCGCTGGGCTCGGCGGGCCGTGCTGGCGGCGAGGCCGATCGCCAGGCCCACCGACACGAGCACGGGCGCGGTGGCGTCGTTCCACAGCTCCAGTTCCCACTGCTCCCGCACCGCGATGCTCACCGCCGAGACCAGCAGCCCGGACAGCACACCGCCGATCGCACCCCACCGGATGGCCGCCGACATCACCGCATTCGCGGCCCAGAGCGTGGTCGGCAACGTCTGGTGCCCGTGATACCAGTCGTAGTCGGCGACCAGCCGGGTCGAGGCCATCAGCGCGATCACCACTGCGTGGTCCCCGAGCACCACCGCCGTGTGCCGACGCGCGGACTCGGGATCGGCCCACTGCGACAACAGGATCGCCGAAACCACCGACCACACCACCAGTCCCCCGATCAGCAGCCAGCTGAGCCCGGGCTCCCGATACGAGTCCACCGAAGCGACCTGCTGCCCCACCGCATACAACACGGTGACCAGCCGAAACGCCTGCGCCGCCCGCCACAGCGGAGCAGTCGCCACCGCATCGTTGCCCTGCTCGGCGGCCACTATCCCCACCTCGGCTCAGCCGTCGCCCGCATCGCGGATCTTCTCCGCTTCCCCGGCCGAGGCCGCGGGGGCGGGCAGGGAGTAGCGGCCCTCGTCCGGGGTGTCGGGTTCGGCGTGGAACATCGGCTCGTCCGGTTCGCCGGTGTTGAGTTCCTGGTACAGCTCCTCCGGACTGCCCGCCAGGAGTGAGCGGACGGCCGTGTTGAGCACCGCGACGAACGGCACGGCCAGCAGGCCGCCCGCGATGCCCGCCAGCACGACACCGGCGGTGATGGCCAGCACGACCGCCAGCGGATGGATGCGGACCGCCCGGCCCAGCAGCAACGGTTGCAGCACATGGCTTTCCAGCTGCATCACCGCGATCGTGATGCCCAGCACGATCAGCGCGGTCACCAGTCCCTTGGTCATCAGCGCCAGGAACACCGCCACCGACCCGGCCAGCACCGACCCGACGATCGGGATGAACGCGCCGATGAACACCAGCGAGGCCAGCGGCAGCGCCAACGGCACGTTGAGGATCCCCAGCCCGGCCCCGATGCCGATGGCGTCCACGGCCGCCACCACCACGGTGGCCCGCACGAATCCGATCAGCGTTCCGAAACCCAGCTGCCCGGCCTTGCGCACCCGCGGCCGCTGCTCGGTCGGAATGACCCGGGTGACGAACTGCCAGATCTGGTCGCCGCTGTAGAGGAAGAAGATGGTGATGAACAGCGTCAGGAAGATGCCGGTGAGGAATTCCCCGATCGCCGCCGCGGTGGTCAGCGCGCCGCTGGTGAGCGAATCCTGGTTGGACTCCAGCGTTTTGATGATGGTGTTGCCCGCGTTGCGAATCTGGTCGTTGCTCAGGTGCAGCGGGCCGTTGATCAGCCAGTCCTGAATGGTGTGGATGCTGGTCTTGAACTCGTCGGTCAACTGCGGCAGGCCGTTGACGAACTGCTCGATGACGAAGGTGAAGACCCCCGCCAGCAATCCGAGCGATCCGATCAGTGCGACGAACACCGCGACCGAGCGCGGCAACCCCATCCGCTGCATCCAGTCCACCACCGGCGACAGCAGCGCCGCCAGCAACAACGCGATCGCCAGCGGAATGACCACGGTGGTCAGCCGGTGCGCCAGATAGGCCACGGCCAGCACCGCGACCAGGATGATCAGCAACCGCCAGGACCATTCGGCCGCCTCCCGCACCAGCGGATGCACCGCCTCGGCCGCGCGCCGGGCGGGCCGCTCCCGCACCACCGCTCCCCCGGCCGTGTCCTCGCTGTCCTCGCGGCTGCTCCCCACGTCACTCACGCCGCGAGCCTAACCGCACCGGCACGCGTGCGCGCGGGACCGCACCGGCGTGAAACGCTAGATTGGTCCTCGTGTCGGCGCCCTTGGAAGCGGTCAAACAGACCATGCGAACGCGCTGGCCGCTGTACCTGGCATCGATGCTGGCGGCCAACGCCTTCGGTGCGATTCTGGTGTACGCGTTCATCCAGTACGGCCTGCCCTCGCCGGAGGGCTCGCCGACGGGTGTGCGCCGCACCGGCCTGCTGATTCCCGTGACGGTGTTCGTGGTCGGCGGTGCGCTGAGCGTGACCGCGTCGGCGCTGATGCTGCGCCCGGTGATGCGCTGGCAATTGCGGGGCGGCCCGCCGAGTCGTCAGGAGCAGATGGCCGCGCTGCACGCGCCGCTGCGGCAGGCCATCGTGCATCTGCTGTTGTGGCTGGTCGGCGGCGGCGTGCTGGCCGCGACGATCATCGTCGACACGCCCGAGCTGGCGGGTGCGGTCATCGTCACCGAATGTATGGCGGCCACCATCGTGTTCGGCTTCACCTACATGCTCGGCGAACGCATCCTGCGCCCCGTCGCCGCGCACGCGCTGTCGACCGGAACCTTCGACCACACCCTGACCCCCGGCGTCGGCACCCGGATGGCGATGACCTGGGGCATGGGGACCTTCGCGCCGACCATCGCGATCGTGCTGCTGTGCGTCACCCAGATCACCTCGCAGGTGCAGTTCTCCGCGCGGTCGCTGGCGGTGTCGATCCTGCTGCTGTGCGGTGTGGTGATCATGCAGGCGCTGGCGCTGTCGATGCTGACCGGCTCGAGCATCTCCGATCCGGTGCGCCAGCTCTCGCGCGCCATCAATCGCGTGCAGGAGGGCGCGCGCGACGTGCAGGTGGAGGTGTTCGACGGCAGCGAGATCGGGCTGCTGCAGGTCGGGTTCAACCGGATGATGGAAGAGGCCGCGCAGCGCCGCGAACTGCAGGAGCTGTTCGGCCAGCACGTCGGCGAGGAGGTGGCCCGCCGGGCCCTCGAGTTCGGCACCGAACTCGGTGGCGAGACCCGGTTCGTCGCGGTGCTGTTCGTGGACATGGTCGGCTCCACCGCGACCGCCGCCGAGCGCCCGCCGACCGAGGTGGTGAGCCTGCTCAACGAGTTCTTCCGGGTCGTGGTCGACGTCGTCGATCGCAACAACGGTCTGATCAACAAATTCGTCGGGGACGCGGCGCTGGCAATTTTCGGCGCACCGCTGGATCGCCCCGACGCACCCACGGCCGCGCTGACCGCCGCCCGGGAACTGCGTGAGGCGCTGCGCGAGGTGCCTGGTCTGGATATCGGCATCGGGGTGTCCGCGGGCCTGGCCGTGGCCGGAAATATCGGGGCCGCAAATCGTTTCGAATACACCGTGATCGGCGATCCGGTCAACGAGGCTTCCCGGCTGACCGAACTGGCCAAGGAACATCCCGGCCGGGTGCTCGGTTCGGGTAGCGCGCTGTATTTCGCCGACGCGCGGGAGCAGCAATTCTGGGAATCCGGCGACGAGGTGCAGTTGCGCGGGCGCCGCCGCAAAACCCGTCTGGCCTGGCCGAAGCCGCTGGACAACCACCGCGCGGAGGCCGGCGGGGCCGATGTCGAGCTGCGCCCCGACTCGATAGTGGACTGAACGGTCTGCGTGCCCGGCGCGAAACACGTGCCGAAAGCAGGGGGCTGCGTCGCAAAAGAACCGTTCGTTAGGCTGACGGACGTGAGGGCCCATGGTGAACTAGCCGGCGACTCCGAGTCGCCCGCCGAACCGGGCCGCCGGGGGCGGTTCTGGTGGGTGAAATGGGTTCTCGGGGTAGGGCTGTCGGCACTGCTGATCGCCGAGGGTGTTTATCTGTGGCCCCGTTTGCACGATTCGTGGCGAAATCTGACGGAAATCCATTGGGGCTGGGTCGCGGCCTGCATCTTCGTGCAGGCGGTGTCGATGAGCGGTTTCGGGCGGATCCAGAAACAGTTGCTGCGGGCCGGTGGCGTGGCGGTGAGCCAGCGTAAATCCGTGGCGGTCGTCTACGGCGCGACCGCGATGTCGGTGACGCTGCCCGCCGGTCAGGTGTTCTCGACGGCGTTCACCTATCGCCAGACGCGGCGCTGGGGCGCGAGTCCGATGGTGGCGTCGTGGCAGCTGGTGATGTCGGGTGTGGTCGCCGCGGCGGGCATGGTGCTGCTCGGGGTGGGCGGGGCCGTGCTGGTGGGTGATCAGGTCGGGCCGTGGAAGCTGGTGCTGCCGGTGGCCGCGGTGATCGCGCTGATCTGGGCGGGCAACTACGTCTCGAACAATCCGGGCACGCTGGAGTCGCTGGTCCGGCGGGTACTGCGCCTGGTCAACCGGATTCGGCACCATGCGGCCGACAGCGGCATGGACAAGGTGCACGAGATCCTGCACCAGCTGGAGTCGGTGGAGCTGGGGCGGCGCGACGGCGGTCTGGTCGGGGCGTGGGCCGTGGTGCACCGGATCGGCGACGTGGCCTGCCTGGGCGCCGCCTGCTACGCCGTGGGCGCCGAGCCGCGGCTGGCCGGGCTGCTCATCGCGTTCAGCGTCGGCAAGGCGGTCGGCACCATACCGTTCGCGCCCGGCGGCATCGTCTACGTGGACGCCACCCTGGTCTACAGCCTCACCGCCGCCGCCGGGCTGCCCGCCGCCCAGGCCGTCGCTGCGGCCTTCGTCTATCGGATGGTCAGCTTCATCCTGGTCGCGATCATCGGCTGGATCGTCTTCGCGTTCCTGTTCCGCAAGCCGCAGGCCGAGGACGCGGAGTTCGAGAAGGAGTTCGAGCGCCGCTCGGCGATTCTGGCCGAGCAGCGGCTGTTGAACGAGAAGCGTCCACGGGAGGAGAAGGCGCCCGAGTCCCCGGGCAAGGCGAGCCCGGGGTCGGCCGACGGCACCGCCGCCGGACAGCCCGGCGAGAGCTGACACCGGCCCCGTCTGTCACCGTGACGCGACGCGGAACCGCCGCAAGCTCCGCTGTGGCCTCGGGACGAGCGGCCACATCGCTCCCATTACCCTGACGGCGTGAGGAAACTGGGGCCGTTCGTGGTCGACCTGCTGCTGGTGATCGTCTTCTGCGCGATCGGGCGGCGCAGTCACGACGAGGCGGTGCTCACCGGGTTGCTGCGTACGCTGTGGCCGTTCGGCGCGGGGCTGGTCGTCGGGTGGTTGCTGGCGGCGGGGCTGGGCGCCCGCGACGGATTCGCCGCTGCGCTACGGCGATTCGATCCGCTGCCGCTGTGGCCGACGGGCGTCGTGGTGTGGCTGTCCACGCTCGTGGTCGGCATGCTGCTGCGCGTGGTCAGCGGTCAGGGCACCGCGGTCAGCTTCATCATCGTGGCGGCGACGGTCCTCGCGGTCTTCCTGCTCGGCTGGCGACTCGCCTGGCGATTCCGGCGCTGACTTCTTTGCGCCACCAGGCTCTTTCGGGACGTCGGCGTGAGGACAGCTACTTGTCGTCCGGGGCCGCGAGGGCTTGGAGCATACGGGCCGCCATGCGTGAGGTGGCGTCGCCGCTGTCCACGTCGTCGATGTGGATGGCGAAGGCCAGGTCCCCCATGTTCGCCAGTAACCAGCCGCTGGTTCCGGCGGTCGCGGCGTATGCCGTTACGCCTGCGTACCGGCGCAGCGCCGCCAGCTCGGGGCCACCCGCGGCATCGTCGGTGAGCATGCGGCGCAGCTGCTGCAGCACCGGGTCGGGCAGCGGGGAGAGCTCGGCCTCGGTGGTGGCGGGGCGACCGATCTCGATCATCGGCGGGACGACCGAACCGCGGGCGATGGTCGAGGCGGCGAGCGCCATTCCGAACGGACTGGCCAGGATCGGGTCGGCCCCGCCCTGGCGCACCTGCTCCACACCGCGGCCGCCGATCGGCAATCGGCCCGTGGTCTGTTCCAGGCCGGGCACCTTGAAGCCGATGCCGACCCCGAGCGTGGCCGCCGCCTCGGCCGCGTCCTGCACCGAAACATCTTGCGGCGCCTTCTTTTTCGCGACCGCCGCGGCCTGCTTGAACAGCTCGATCATGCCCCCGGCCGGGTAGGCGCCGGTGAACGCGACCGGACCCTGCTCGCTGGCGTAGGTGTTCTGCGCGGCGGCCACGACGGCGCCGGTGGAGGGCTGCACGGCCACGATCGAGGCCGCCGTCCCGGCGCTCACCACAGCGTCCTCGGCGGCCCGCTGCAACCGTTGGTCCAGTGTGGAGGCGATATCCGGTCCGGGCGGGCCCTGCTGTCCGGCCAGCTGCGCGACCGGACGCCCGTCGGCCTCGAACAGCTTCACGCCCCAGCCCGCGTGGTTGTCGCGATTCTCCTGCCACACCTTGCGGAAGGCATCGGTGAGCGGCGAGAAGATGCGGCGGTCGGTGACGATCAGCCGTGGCTCCTTGTCCATGACCACGCCCGGGATCGGCGCCATCCGCGGCTCCAGGATCGCGAAATCGTCTTCCCGCAACTGCACCGCGACCACGGGTTTGCCCTGGGACGCTGCCAATTGCTGCATCAGCGACGGCCCGGTGATCAGCGGGGCGACCGGAGCGATGGCGTCGGCCAGCGCGTTGGTGGAGGCCACCGGGTCGGGGGTCTTGGCGGGATCGAGCTTCACCACGTTGATCACCTGCTCGGTCATCAGCGTGTTGCCCGCGTTGTCGTTGACCTTGGGCGGCGGGGCGTCGGTGCGTACCAGCTTGATGCTGCGCTGGCCGTCCAGTTGCGGGGCCACCACATTGGGCTCCCAGGAGATGCGCCAGCCGATTGCGAGCTTGCGAATGGTGCCTTGCAGATCGTAGGTCCAGTCCTTGCCGGGACCGAAGTTCCAGTCGGCCTTCAGGTTGAACATGCCCGAATCGCCGTCCAGGCCGATGTACTGGGCAACCTGGTAATCAGGTTTGCCGGGATTGAGCCCGTCGAACAACTTCTGCAGGGTGGCCTCGGCGCCGTTGGGGTACGAGGTCAGCTGGGCGGCACTCTCGGCGTCTCGATCGTCCAGTAGTTGAGTGAATTTCTCGACGATGGCTTGGGGGCTGTCCGGCTTGTCGTCCAGGCCGCACGATCCCAGCGCGACCACCAGGGCGACCGCGCCCGCAAGTGCCGCTGCGCCGCGAACGCGAAAGCGGCGGGATCCCCACACATCCATATCGCCCACTCTTCACTCTTGCCACTCCAGTAACAAGACCAACGGTACCCGAATAAATCTGCCGCGACGCCGGCTCGGCGCCGCCCGCATTCTCCATGCTCAGAGACCAGAATAGTGCCCCGACCGCGACAACCGGCGCATAGGGCGCGGAATCGCCGACCGTGTTGATCATGCGACCGTCTCGCAGCCCGTTCTCCGACAGCGGAATTCGTCGCGCACTCGACGGCGTAATCTTGTAATCACTGTTACAAGCTTTTCAAAGCAAGCGAGGTAGGACCATGAGACACGGATCGCGAGGCCGGGCATTCGGACGTCCCGGCGGTTGGCAGCAAGCCGATCTGCCCGACGCCGCCGATGCCCCGGACTGGTTCGCCGGGAGGTTGCCGAGCGAGTGGTTCGCGGGCCCGCCGACGATCGAGATCGACCGCGACGAGATCATCGTGATCGGCGAGTTGCCGCTCCCGACGCCGGAATCGAGCGATGGTGACGAGCAGGAGGCAGACGATGCCGCCACCTCCGTTCCGCGCGCTACCTGGGAGGGGCTGGTCGCGCGCTTCCGCGAGTCCACCCGCCCGGCCCGCATGCGGATCGCGCAGGAGGCCCAGGCCCGATACGGGCGCAGTGTGGCCTGGGGCGTCTCCGTACAGGGCGAGCGAATCCTGTTCACCCACTCGGCGGTTCCGGTCATGACCCGCCTGCGCCAGCCCGAACGCAAGGTCCTTGACACCCTGGTGGACGCCGGGGTAGCCCGCTCCCGCGCCGACGCCCTGGCCTGGACGGTCAAACTGGCCGGCCAACACGCCGAGGAATGGCTCGAGGAATTGCGCTCGGCCATGCGCAAGGTGGAAGACCTACGCGCCGAAGGCCCCCGCGGCCTTTGACGGACGCGGGAAGCGGCATCCCACGGCCCCGGCACGGGAGGACGGGTTTCCCTGCCTGAACCCGGTCCGCCCTGGCGGGGCGGGTCTCGGCGTACCGGCCGACCTGTCGGGCTAGGGTGGCGGGATGGCACCGATTCTCGTGCTCAACGGCCCCAACCTGAACATGCTGGGCATTCGGCAGCCTGAGGTGTATGGGTCGGACACGCTCGATGATGTGGTCGCGTTGTGCCGCCGGACGGCCGCGCGATTCGATCGGGAGGTCGAGCCGTTCCAGTCCAATTCCGAAGGCGCGCTGATCGATCGCGTCCATGCCGCGCGGGGCGTCGAGGGCGCCATCGTGATCAACCCGGGCGGCCTCACCCACACCTCGGTGGCATTGCGCGATGCCCTGGTGATCCCGGAGGTGCCGATCGTGGAGGTGCACATCTCGAACGTGCACGCCCGCGAGGAGTTCCGGCACCACTCCTACATCTCGCCCATCGCCACCGCCGTGATCGCGGGCATGGGCATCCAGGGTTACGCCGCCGCTATCGAATTCCTCTGTGCCACAACATAAACGGCGGGGACTGACTCAGGAGGCGCAGCCGATTGCGGCCCCTGCGGCCGCCGGGACCCCGTGCCGGTTCACGCAGTCGAGACCCTCGCCGACGTCGATCACGCGCCAGTGCGTGTGCCCGTCCCGCTCGGAGTACTCGAACAGATACATGACCGGGTGGAGGGTGCCCTCCGGGTGAGACATGGCCGATGCGAACGAGCCACTGCATCGGGCCTGTTCGAGACGGGCCAAGGGGTATCGAGGCGTCCCGGTCATTCTCAACGTGGTGATCAGGTACTCGTCGGTTACATCAGCGCACGGATCGGCCACCGGCGGCGCGGGGGCAGGCGCGGCCGAATTGCCCGGTGCCGGAGCCGCGCTCGGCGCTGCGGGCGCGGCGGCGGGTTCGGGCGCCGAAGAGGCAACCGACGCGGTTCCGCCCGGGGCGGGCCTGGTGGTTTCCGCGCCGGATTCGCTTCCGCCGCCGCACGCCGCGACCGAGATCGTGAGGGCGGCCGCGAAGGCGGTGAACAATGCGCTGCGGGTCATGACTTCTCCCTGGTGAGCACGGCCTCGGGGCACTGCTGGAGCGACGAGTTCAGAGGCGGCCGACCTCACGAAACCCCTTCTCGCGCAACGCTTCGATGTCGCTTGATCATCGATGGCCGAGCGCGACTCGTTACCGGGTGGAACGAAGGAAAATGCCTTGTCCGGTCCGAGATGTAGTAGTTATGCTACGTCCCATCTCTAGTGTGCTACGGAGGGTGGGATGACGGTAGGCGACGGCGTGGTGCTGGATGTCCGAGGTCTGCGGATGCGGTACGGCAGCCGGGATGTCTTGCACGACGTGACTTTTCAGGCCCGGGCGGGCGAGGTGCTGGTGCTGCTGGGCCCCAACGGCGCGGGCAAGACCACCACGATCGAGATTCTCGAGGGCTTCCGGATGCGTTCGGCCGGAGAGGTTTCGGTGCTGGGCATCGATCCGGCCCACGGCGACGAGGCGTGGCGGGCGCGGCTGGGTGTCGTGCTGCAGTCCTGGCGCGATCACGGCCGCTGGCGGGTGCGGGAATTGCTGTCGCAGGTCGGCGCGTATTACGGGCCGTACTCCACGGCCGCGATCACCAGGCCCTGGGATACCGACGAATTGATCGCGGCCGTCGGCCTGACCGCACAGCGCGACGCCCGGATCAGCAGCCTGTCCGGCGGCCAGCGCCGCCGCCTGGATGTGGCCATCGGCATCGTCGGCCGCCCGGAACTGCTGTTCCTGGACGAGCCCACCGCCGGTTTCGACCCGCAGGCCCGCCGCGAATTCCACGACCTGCTGCACCACCTGGCCGACGACGAGCAGACCACCATCATGCTCACCACCCACGATCTGGACGAGGCCGAGAAGCTGGCCGACCGCATCCTGATCCTGGCCGGCGGCCGCATCATCGCCAACGGCTCGGCCGACGAGCTGTCCCGGCGGATCGAGGGCGAGGCCGAGGTGAAATGGACCCGCGACGGTCAGCGGTTCGTGCACACCACGACCGAGTCGACCAAGTTCGTCTACGAACTGTTCCAGCAGTACGGCGCGGCGATCGACGAACTGGAGGTCCGCCGCGCCTCGCTGGAGGACACGTACATGACCCTGGTGCAGCGCTTCGAATCCGGGCAGACCGACACCGAGGTCCACACTCTCGAGGAGGTCACCCGATGACACCGAAGACGGCGGCGGTCCGGGCGGGCGCGGCCCGCGGGCTGATCGAGCTGCGCCAGCTGCACACCAACGGCCAGGACCTGTTCATGCAGTACTTCTGGCCGGTGCTCATGCTGGTGGCGTTGTTCTTCATGCGCAACGGTCACTTCGAGGCGACCGGCATCGGCCTGGGTTCGCTGGCCCTGCCGAGCATTCTGGGCCTGCTCGTCGCCTCCACCGGCCTGATGGGCATCTCGCAGTGGCTGACGATGGACCGCGAGGACGGAACGTTGTTGCGCGCCAAGGTAACTCCGAACGGCATGGCCGGCTACTTGATCGGCAAGCTCATCAGCACCTCGGGCACAGTGCTGGTGCAGGTACTGGTGATGCTGGCGGCCGGGGCGCTGGTGGTGGGCGGCATCCGCCTCGACAGTCTCGGTGGCTGGTTCACCCTGCTCTGGGTGCTGGTGCTGGGCCTGCTCGCGACGCTGCCGATCGGCGCGATCATCGGATCGGCGTTCGAGAATCCGCGCGGTGTCGGATTCGCCTCGTTCCCGATCATGGGTTTGGTCGCGGTGTCGGGCATCTTCTACCCGATCACCTCGATGCCGGGCTGGGTGCAGGGGCTGGCGCAGGTGTTCCCGATCTATTGGATGGGCCTGGGCATGCGCTCGGCGCTGCTGCCGGACGAGGCGGCGGTGGTCGAGCTCGGGCACTCCTGGCGGCACTGGGAGACCTTCGGCGTCTTCGTGGCCTGGGCCGCGATAGGCTTGGCGATCGCGCCGATCATGTTGCGCCGCATGGCTCGCCGCGAATCCGGTTCGAGCGTGGCGACCCGCCGGGAGAAAGCGATGCAGCGTGCCTACTGAGGTCATCTACAACCGCATCGCGATGCTGCGCGCCGAACGCGGCATCTCGCGGCGGCAGCTGGCCGAGGCACTGGGCGTGCACTACCAGACGGTCGGATACCTCGAACGCGGCGAGTACAGCCCGAGCCTCCATCTGGCGCTGCGCATTTCGGAGTTCTTCGGGGTGGCGGTGGAGGTGGTCTTCTCCACCACACCGTTCCCCCGGCTGGGCTCCGAATCCGAATCCGCCTGAGCCGCACGGCTTCGTCTCGTCCCCTTCGTCAAAGCTTCGCGAGCCGGTCCTGTTCCTTCTGGTATGCGCGCCATGCCTGCTGGGTCGGGGTCGGCTTCGTCATGAGTGCCTGCCAGTCGGTCGAGCGGACGAAGTTCACGACCATCAGCACGGGCAGGATGAACGCCTGGAAGAAGATCAGGTAGCTGCCACCCTCGAACACGAAGGCCAAATACGCCGCGTAAGCGAGGTATCCGGCGCCGAAGGCGGCATTGAACCACCGCACGGTCTCGCTCTGCCCACCCTTCACGGCCGCCATCGAGACCATGACGATGCCACTGACCGCGAGCATCCCGACGTACACCTCGAACATGAACTTCCCTTCCGACACCTGGTCCGACCCACTGTCAGCACCCGATGCCCGAAAGAAAACCGCGAACCCCTTGCCGGGCCCTTACCAAGCCCTTGCACCGCCGCTACCGGAGGTCTCCTCCACCGCGACTGTCTCCGAATCCGCTCGAACGGCAACGGCCCTGATCCACATTCGGATCAGGGCCGTGCACAGCCTCGAAAACGCTTGCCCTCAGGGTCGATCGAACTCTCCGTGCCACATACCGGTGGTGAAGGCATCCCACTCGCCCGGTGCGAACACCAGTGCGGGGCCGGAGGGGTTCTTGCTGTCACGCACCCCGACCGCACCTTCATCGAGGAACGCGACTTCGACGCAATCCTTCGACCCCGTGCTACGGCTGCTCTTGAACCATCGGGCTTGGGTTAGGTCTACGCTCACGCTGCATACTCCTTTGCGATCTCTAGGATGAATGCGCGACTCTCCGCCTCATCCAGCGCCCGCCGTTCGATGTCGGCGTACACCTCACGATACTGCCGAACCTCCTCCGGCTGCTCCAGATACAGATCTCCCACGAAGCCTTGCACGTAGACGACTGGCGGCATCGTCAGTTCGGCCTTCGGATGGACGGGAAACTCCAGGATCACGAACGCACCGACCATCAGACCTCGGTAGGTCCCAGCGGACATCGGAACTACACGAATCGACATGTCGGACAGCGGCCTTGCCTCGGCGAGGTGGCGCAGTTGCGCCTCCATAATTCGCGCATTGCCCGTCGTTCTCCGCAGTGCTGACTCATCGATCAACACGTGCAGGGCGAACGGCTTGTTCATCCGGGTGAGTCTCTCCTGGCGTTTCAAACCGGCTTCCAACATCCGCTCGACATCGGCGGAAGGTTTGTTCGGAAACTCGGTCCAGATCAGCTCACGTCGGTAGTCGGCAGTGTGCAGCAGGCCGGGCAGGAAGGTGGTCTGGTACGACGTGATGCGCTGGGCCGCGTCCTCCAGGCTCACGAACAACCCGAACTCCTTGGGGATGGCGTCGTCGGCGAAGGCTTGCCACCAGCCGGTTGCCTTCGTCTCCTTGACGAGTTCGGTGATGACTCGGGTTTCCTTGGGGGTCAGCTGGTACAGGTCGCAGAGGTGTTGCATGAGGACCGGGTAGAGGCGGGCGTTCTGGCCGGTCTCTATCTTCCAGAGGGTGGATCGGGCTACGCCGATGGCGTCGGCGGCGGCCTCGCGGCTGATGCCGGCCTGTTTGCGCATGGCCTCGAGGGTGAGGCCGAGCATGCGGCGGGCGGTGTTCGTATCGGCTGTGGGTGTCATCGAAAGGGCCTCCGGGACGGCTCGTTTGAGAAAACGCGTTTTTACTCGAACAGGAATTCACCGGCTACTGAAACGGAGCCGGATTTCTGCCGAACATTGGTGCCCGAGCATTGCGTAGAGACCTGCACGGGTGTGTTCTAGATGCACGCCCGGCCGCCCCGGACGTACCAGATCGCCACTGCAAAAACACTTTTCGGAGGTGCAGAGTGCTCGGAATCCCAGTCACCGATCAGAATGCGTTGCCCCCGGACGAGATAGCAGCCAGCGTACACCCGAACGCCGCTGTGCCGCACTCATTCTCGAAGGAAGTTCGAAAGGAGGGGACCGACGAATTTCGCGTCGGCCAGAATGAACCGACCACGGTGGTCGGACCATCGCTGCATACCCTGCGGGAAATACTCGACAAATTGTCCGAGCTGGCACGGGATGTGTGAGCGCCGCACCCGAGCGGGGGAATGGCTGGCCGTCTGGCGACTCGATCACTGGCGCATCCGCGTGCTGCTCGTGCGCGGCAGCGCCGGGGACGAGCGGCCGTTGCTGCGCGCCCACATCCCGGCGCACGCACCGGATCTGGCCGAAGTGCGCGAGCGATTCCCGGAGCTGTCCATACTATGGAACGCGATCCGGCACGAATACTGGGCGGAAGCGACTACGCCCCAGGCGCATTCACGGGGGACGATGTGAACGACACGCCGACCGACACCGACCGTGCCGACGAGATCACGGCACGCGCCGAACGGGCGGGCTACCGCCTCGAGCACATGCCCGGTTCGCTACACGAATGGCACCTGCTCGACGCCGAAGACGGCGCACCGCTCTATTCGTCCACCACCCTCGCCCTGATAGAGCAGTGGCTGAACGAATAGCCCGGCCGCCGTACTCAGCGTCGGAACTTCATGAAAACGGTCAGGCCGCGCGACCCCGCATGAGCTCGAAGATCGACACCGCGCGGCCTGCCTGCTCGCTGGCGGCGAGTGCCTTGCGCCAGAAGGTTTGCGCGGTGTGCGAGAGGGTGGCGTCCACGCCGACCTCCTCGCTGGCGTCGATGATGTGCTGCGCCCCGGCGTCCATCATCCGGAACGCCGACTCGTCGCCCCAGCCGCCCGCCTTGGCCGCGGCGGCGTACTCGGCCATGAAGAACGGGAACGCCTCGCTGGAACGCTGTGCGTAGGGCAGGAATTGGTCGATATCGTGGCCGGAGCGCTCGATGACCGCCAGCGCCTGGTCGAACGCGAGCATCCAGGGATGGAAGACCACCAGCAGCGCTTGGTAGAAGACCTGCGCCACACCGTCGTCCGCGCCGAGGTACTCCTGCGGGCTGAGCGGGCGCAGCAGCTCGGCGTGCCGGTCGAAGACCTCGCGGGGGCCGCTGTAGAAGATGTACGAGGCCGGATGGGTGATGTTGTCGCCCGCCGACATGAACCCGCCGGACAGGAACTGCGCGCCGTGCGAGCGCACCCAGGCGCCGCCCGCGCGGGCCTTCTCCGGGGAGTCGGAGGACAGGTTCACGATCACCTTGCCCGGGAGCTGATCGACGGCCGGGCCGAGCACGTCGTACATGGCGGCGTAGTGGGTCAGGCTGAGCACGATCACCTCGTTCGCGGCCAGCGCCTCGGCGACGGTGGCGGCCCGCTTCGCGCCGAGTTCGGCCATGGCTTCGGCCTTTTCGGGGCTGCGGTTCCACACCGTCACCTCGGTACCGGCGGCCAGGAACTGCCGCACCATCGCCTGGCCCATGGGTCCGAGCCCGACGACGGTGACGGAACGGGTCTGCTGAGACATCTTGCATCCTTCGCTGTGCTGCTCTGGTCGGGTTTCGGCGCCGGTTCCGATAGTCGTCGCCGCAGGTAGGCTCGGGAAGAGCGCACGTCGAGGTCGGGTTGCTTACCTCGAGGTTCGGAAACCGGTCAGGAGGTCGCAGTGGAAACCAGCCGTGACGCAGATCACGATGTGTGCGGGATGTCGATCGCGATCGATGTCGTCGGCGGCAAGTGGAAGTTGCACCTGATGTGGGTGCTCGGCGCGGGGCCGCAACGGTTCGGCCAGATTCGGCGGATGCTGGACGGGGTGAGTGAGAAGGTGCTCGCCGAGAATCTCCGGCATCTGGAGTCGGCCGGGGTGGTGCATCGTGAGATCTATCCGGAGATCCCGCCGCGCGTGGAGTACTCGCTCACACCGCGCGGGGAGGAACTGCGCCAGGCCCTCGTTCCCTTGGAGGAGTGGGGCGACAGGCACCGTGACCACGTCCTGGGCTGCGAACTCAACCCGGTGTGAACGTCAGGCACGACAAAGTGTTAGTGCCGGTTCAGAGCGAGCGCGTCTCGTGCGGCGGGAAGGCGGTTCACACCGGAGAATGTCGGGATGACGAGCGGGGTGGCGCGGCGGGTGATCCTGGCGCCGGACAAGTTCAAGGGGTCGTTGACGGCTCCCGAGGTTGCCGGGGCGCTGGCCGCGGGGATCGAGCGGGCGGCGCCGGACGTGGAGGTGGTGGCGGTGCCGGTGGCCGATGGCGGCGACGGGACCGTCGACGCGTTCGTGGCCGCCGGGTGGGAGCCGGTACCGGTGCGGGCGGAAGGGCCTACGGGGGTGGTGGGTGATTCGGTGTACGCGGTGCGGCGTGGTGCTGCCGGGCGGCCCACCGCGGTGATCGAGCTGGCGCGCGTGGTGGGCCTGGAGCGGCTGCCCGACGGCCAGCCGGATCCGTTGCGCGCGAGCACCTTCGGCCTGGGCCGGGTGATCGCGCACGCGCTCGATCGAGGCGTGCGCGATATCGTGCTCGGCGTCGGCGGGAGCGCGTCCAGTGACGGCGGCGCGGGCATGTTGCAGGCGCTGGGGCTGCGGATTCTGGATGCGCACGGCGAGCAGGTGCCGCCGGGTGGCGCGGCGCTGGCCCGAGCGGAGCGAGTCGAGCGGTCCGGCCTGCATCCCGCGCTGGCCGACACCTCGTTCACCCTCGCCAGCGATGTGGACAACCCACTGCTCGGCCCGCACGGCGCGGTGGCGGTCTTCGCACCGCAGAAGGGCGCCGACGCCGACCAGCGCGCCACTCTCGAAGCGGCCCTGGCCAATTGGGCGAAGCTGATCGACCCCGGGTGCGCGGAGCGGCCCGGCGCGGGTGCGGCGGGAGGCACGGGATTCGGCGCGATGGCCGTGCTCGGCGCGGTGGAACGCCCCGGCATCGACGTCGTGCTGGACCTGATCGATTTCCGAACCCTGGTCCGCGCAGCCGAACTGGTCGTCACCGGTGAGGGATCCCTCGATGACCAAACCCTGCGAGGCAAGGCCCCGATGGGCGTCTGCGCCGCCGCCCGCGCTGCCGGAATCCCGGTGGTCGCCGTCGCGGGCCGCTGTCTGCTCTCCGAATCCGAGCTGCGCACAGCCGGTTTCGAGGCGGCCCTCACCCTCACAGATCTCGAACCCGATCCGGCCCGATCCATCGCCCACGCCGCCCCGCTGCTGGAACGCCTGGGTGCCACCCTGGCCGACCGCTGTTTGCGGCGCTGACACCCTGAACATGGCGTGCGCCCGCCCGTGAGTAGCTTCTCGGGTATGGACAATGACGGACCCAGCCGGACGGCGCTCGTCACCGCCTATGCCCGTGCCTACCATCAGATCGCCGACCAGCCGCGCATTCTCGCCGATCCGCTGGCGGCACGGCTGCTGGATGTCACGGTCGATGAGCTGAACGAATTGGGCCGCCCCGGGGAGAGTGGCCGCGAGGAAATCCTGCGGCTGGGTGTCGGTGACCGGCCGCGCCGCCTGTTCTTCGCCGCTCGCGGCCGTTTCGCCGAGGATCGGGTGGCCGCGGCCGTCGGCGCGGGTGTGCGGCAGGTCGTGATCCTGGGCGCGGGGCTGGATACCTTCGCCTACCGTCATTCGCATTCCGGCCTGCGGGTATTCGAGGTCGACCATCCCGCTACCCAGGCGTGGAAATCGGAACGCCTCGCGGCATCGGGTATCGACCTGCCCGAGGGGTTGTCCTTCGTACCGGTCGACTTCGAAACCGACACGCTGGCAACACGATTGGCGGACGCCGGATTCAGCCGGAGCGATTCGGCGGTATTCGTGTGGCTCGGTGTCGTCTACTATCTGACCCCGGACGCCGCCGACGGCACCCTCGATTACATTGCGCGGCAATCGGGATCGGTCGAGGTGATCTTCGACTATCTCGCGGACACCGACGAGGATCGAGCGCAACTGCGGGCGCGTGCGGAGCGCGCGGCGGCTGTCGGTGAGCCGTGGTTCAGCTACTTCGCTCCCGACGACATCGCCGCTCGATTGCGCGCACTCGGCTTCACCGACGTCGAAGACCACGCCGCTACGGACCTCATCGCCGGGTACCTCGGTGACTCCGCGGAATTCGAGGGCGAGCCACCCCAGGCGTTGCGCCCGGTCCGCATCCTACGAGCGAGCCGCTGAGGTATCCGCCGAAGTCGTTCGAATCAGTTCATCGGCGCCTGATCGGCATGGTCGATGGCGACCGTGCCGGTGCGCAGGTAGGTCAGCACGGCCTGGTCCACGGCGGGGTTGTTGCGGCCGAAGGTCCCATGGTCACCACCTTCGACGGTGATGAGCGCACCGTGCAGAGCCGCGGCCATCGCGGGACCGCCGTCGTATTCGGTGACCGCGTCGTGGCGGCTCTGCAGGACCAGGGGCCGGGTGGCGAGGCCGCGATCGGCGATCGGCACGGGCGTGGTGACCGGGTCCCAGTCGGCGCAGGCCACGCCGGAACGGACGAGATCGGCGCGGGCGTCGAGGGCGTTGCCGCCGGAGGCGACGGTGGCCGCGGCCGAGCCGAGCAGTTCGGGGCGGCCGGGCACGGCGTTCTCGTTGCAGGTGACGGCGGAGAAGACGTTGCGGCCCGTGCGGTCGATGGCCGCCACGCCCTCGATCGCGCGCAGTTGCCGGGTGTCGGCGGGATTCGCGTCGGCGTCGGCCATGGCGCGGGCGAAGGTCGGCCAGAAGGAGCGGGTATACGTTGCGACCGCGGTCGCGGCCAGCAGCGGCACCTGCGCCGACATCCCGCCGGAGGCCAAGGTGCGCACCAGGTTCTGCAATTGCCCGATCTGGTCGCGGCTGCCGTTGAAGCCGTCGCGGGCCAGCCGGGCGATCGGCTCGGGCAGCTCGCCCGGCAGGTCGGCGGTCGAGGCCGGGGGCGGGGTCAGGTTGGCGTACCAGCCGCCGCCCTGCGCGACCACCAGACGCACCCAGTTCTCGTACACGCGCAGCGGTGTCGCGCCGAGGTGGTAGTCGCCGTCGTGGGCGGCGATCCAGGTGAACAGGTCGTCGAGGCGCTGCTTGCCCGCCAACTGCTGCTGTGCGAACTGCTCGTTCCACACCCAGTCCGGGTGCACGCTCGAGTCGAGCACCATGCGATCGATGCGCTGCGGGAACAGACTGGCGTAGACCGCGCCCAGATAGGTGCCGTAGGAGGTGCCGAAGAAGTCGATGCGGTCCAGGCCCAGCGCGGCGCGCACGGCGTCCATATCGCGCGCGGTGTTCTCGGTGGTGACGGTCTCGACATAGCCGGGTTGCGCGGCGTCGCACGCGGCCTTGGTGGCGCCGCGGTCCTGTGTGCCCGCGGTCCCGCACTCCAGCGGTGTCGCCCAGCGCAGGCCGCGCGGCTGTACCGCGATCCGGTCGTAGTGCTCGCTCAGCTCGGCGGGCAACTCCGGCGAGCGGCGCGCCCAGTAGTCGAGGGCGTCCGCGCCCGGACCACCCGGATTGGTGAAGAGGGTGCCGTACCGCTCGCCGGAGGCGCGAATCCGGCTGACGGTCAGGTCGATTCGGGGCCCGTCGGCCGCGCCGTAGTCGCGCGGGACCGAGATCACGGCGCATTCCGCGCCGCGATCCGGCGTCACCGCGCCGTCGGGGCAGGCGCCGAACACCGGCCGATCGTCGGCGGCGGCGAGACCCGCCGGCTGCGCCGCCAGGAATGCCGCACACAGCCACGCGAGCGAGCGCGCCGTCCGTCGTGTCATCATCCGCGTCTTCTCCCCGATCCGGCCGACCGACGATCGGCCGCGCTCGCATCCGACGTGAAGCATTCTCGGCGGGCGGGCCGCCGGTCACAACTCGACACTCCCCGGCGGGAGAAGCCGATAACCGTCACATTCGGCCACATTGTGCCCGAGACACAGTAGCGTCGAGCCATGTCGACCGATGTGCGCAACAACACGCAGCTCGATCGTTTCGAGATCTACGTCGACGGCGGACTCGCCGGCATCGCGGAATACCAGGACACCGCCGCCGAGCGCGCGTTCGTCCACACCGAGATCTATCCCCGCTACGAAGGCAGCGGCTACGGCCGCACGCTCGTGCAGGGCGCGCTGGACGCCAGCCGCGACGAGGGTTTCGGCATTCTGCCGATGTGCGGGATGGTGCAGCACTTCATCGAGACGCGGCCGGAGTACCAGTCGCTCGTGCCGCAGTGGGCAAGGGAGCGATTCGGCCTGCGGCGCTGAGTGATTCGGGCCGTCAGTAGGCCGCGACCGCGCCGTCGAGCGCCAGCTGCAGTTGCTCGCGGACCACGCGGGCGATCTCGGCGGGCCGCGCGGGCAGCTCGGGCATCGGCACCCCGAAGTGGAAGCTGGCCGATTTCACCTCCTCGGCGGTCGGTTCCACGGTCGGGTCGGGTCGCGGTCCGTAGCTGAGTCCGAGGCTGACCAGTGCGGGGCGGGCGCCGAGTTTCATCGCCCGGAACGCGATGTGCCCGATCCCGCTGCCGACCGCCTGCACCCGGGTGGGGTCGACGTCGTTGCAGGTGCCCTCGGGGAACACCGCGACGCTGTCGCCGCGGGCCATCCGCTCGGCACAGATGTCGATCATGCGCTGCCCCGCCGCGTTCACCGCGCGAATGCCGTGGTCCTTGCCGCGGAAGACCGGAATGCCGCCCATCATCTCGACCTTGCGCCGCTGGTCCGGATCGATGAACAGTTCGTCCTTGGCCAGCACCCGCGCCCGCCCGATCACCGGCCGCAGCCCGCTGCGCCACGCCGCGGCCGCCACCGTGTACGGATCCTGCTGCGACAGGTGATTGATCGAGATCAGCAGCGGCCGCCGCTGGGAGGTCAACTCCCGCAACCCCTCCCGCGCCCCCTCGGCATAGCTGATCCGCGGCCGATAACGCCGCGCCAGCAACGCGTACGCGCCCATGGCCTGCACGCGATTCTGCCGATGGTCCCGATAGAAGTCGTAGACCGAATCGCAATTATCCAGAACCACCTCGGGATGCCGCATGCCGAAACAGTAGCGACCGGAGCCGGCCACCCGAAGGACGCTGTGATTTGCGTTACATGCGAATGCGCCCAGCCGCACGCCGCGACGCAGACCCAGCCGATAAACCCATCCATACCCCCCGCTCCGGTGCGATGATGGCGTGGTGGCACGCGCAGAGGAACACGGCGACCGCTCCAGACGGGAATCCCGGCACGATGAACAGCCGGTGCGGCCCGGGACGCTGCTGGTCTCGGCTACCGAACTGACCGAGCCGTCGTTCCGGCGCACCGTGGTGTACATCGTGGAGCACAACGACGCGGGCAGTCTCGGTGTCATCATCAACCGCCCCAGCGAAACCGCCGTCCGCGACGTGCTGCCGCGCTGGGCCGACCTGGCGGCGGCGCCCGGCGCGCTGTACCTCGGCGGCCCGGTGAAAAGGGATGCCGCCCTGTGCCTTGCGACGGTCAAGGTCGGCACCGGTATCGATCGGTCGGCGGGCCTGCGCCGGGTGGACGGCCGTGTGGCGCTGCTGGACCTGGATTCCGATCCCGACGTGATCGGCCCGATGGTGGAGGGCATCCGCATCTTCGCCGGATACGCCGGGTGGACGTTCGGGCAGTTGGAGGGCGAGCTCGAGCGCGGCGACTGGATCGTGTTGTCGGCGTTGCCCTCGGACCCGATCGCCCGCCGCACCGACCTGTGGGCGCAGGTGCTGCGCCGCCAGCCGCTGCCGCTGTCCCTGCTGGCCACACATCCGATCGAACTCGAACGCAACTGAGCACGTATCGATCCGGTGTGGGCACTACACCCGGATCTCTGATCCGCCGATCGACCTGGTGAGCAGATGGCGCGTTCACCCCGCTACCCCAGCGATGGGGCCGATACGCAGCCCTCGCGCAGCCGCGTTCCCGCACTGCCCGCCGACGACGGCGATCCGGTCCAGGCGGAATTGCTGCGGGCGTTGTACGACGAGCACGGCGCCGCGCTGTGGCGCTACACCTACAGCCTCGTCCGCGATTCCGGCCGCGCCGAGGACATCGTGCAGGAGACGCTGCTGCGGGCCTGGCAGCGGCCGCGTGTACTCGACCAGTCGACGGCGTCGGCGCGGGCGTGGTTGTTCACCGTGGCCCGCAACATGGCGGTGGACGAGTATCGCAGCGCCCGCCACCGGCGGGAGTACCGCACCGACAAGCCGCCGGAACTGGCGACCCCCGATCAGGCGGACCGCGCCCTGGACGGGTGGCTGATCGCCGATGCGCTGGCCCGGCTCAGCACCGACCACCGCGAGGTGATCGTGCGTGCTTATTACCGTGGCCTGTCGACACATCAGATCGCGACGGAACTGGCCATACCGGAGGGCACCGTGAAGTCCCGGATGCACTACGGCATGCGGGCGCTGCGTTCGACACTGACGGAGATGGGGGTGACGAAGTGACGGAGACCGCGCACGCGGCGGAGCCCGAGGGCGACGACTACGCGACGTGGGACGGCCCGTATGTGCTCGGCGCCCTCGGCCGCGACGATCGGCTGGAGTACGAGGAGCATCTGGCGGTGTGCCCGTCGTGCCGGGCGGCGGTGGCGGAGCTGGCCGGATTGCCCGGACTGCTCGGGCAGGTGGATTCCGGTGTGGCGCTGTCGTTCATCGATCCGATCGCCGGACCGCCCGAACGGTCGGGTGCGGCGGTTCCCGAGATCCCCGAGCCGCCGCCGGTCGCGCTGGCCCGGCTGGCGGATCGGACCCGGCGGCAACGGCGGCGCGGGCGGATGGTCGCGGTGGCGGGTGCGGTGGTGGCGGCGGCCGCCGCGGTGGCCGTCACGATCCCGGTGACGGCCTCGCTGAACGAGCCCGCCGCGCCGCCGCCCGCCGCCGAAGTGGTGGCCGAGCGCAGTATGGTCGCGGTGGTGCCGTCGCCGATCACGGCCAGTTTCCGGCTGGTCGCGGTGCCGGACGGGACGCGGGTCGAGATGTCGTGCAGTTACGCGCCGTCGGACACCCGGTACACCTGGCAGGGCTCGATGTGGGTGGTGCATGCCGACGGCACCCAGTCGATGATCGCGCAGTGGACCGCCCGGCCCGGCGAGACGGTGGCTCCGAACGGCACCACCGCCGCCGCGCCGGATCAGGTGCGCTCGGTCGAGATACGTTCCGCCGCGACGAATCAGGTGATGCTCAGCAGCAGCCTGTAGCGCGGCGACCGCTCACAGCAGGATCAGGGCCACGCACAGGGACGCGACGGCGAGGGCCTGCAGGCCGACCCGGAACCCGAGGATGCTGTCCCATTCGTCTTGCAGCGCACGGGCGTTCGCGGGAATGACGCCGGATTGCGCGGCCGCCGTCTGCGCCGTGTTGATCGGCTTGGCGACCCGGACGTAGAAGCCGAGCCACGTCACCAGCGCGACCAACGCGACGCCCGCCGCGATCGCCGCCGCGCCCGCACCCGCCAGGACGGCGGCC
This sequence comes from Nocardia wallacei, assembly GCF_014466955.1. NCBI lineage: Bacteria > Bacillati > Actinomycetota > Actinomycetes > Mycobacteriales > Nocardiaceae > Nocardia > Nocardia wallacei. Next base: position 7,649,965 of record NZ_AP023396.1, read on the forward strand.
ACGATCGTCAGCACGGTGGCGATCACGCCGCCCGCGCCCGCGAACGGCATGCGACGGTCTCCGTAGTAGTGGCCCCAGCCCGCGAACTTCGTCACCGACGCGTCGTCGAGGTGCCGGAACACCGACCGCGTGATGAGGGCGGCCGACGTGTCGGTGCCGTAGACGATGCCGTTGGCGAGTACGGCGGCAACGGCGAGGACCTGGGCTGTCGTGGTGAGCATCTGCTTCTCCTACTCCAAAATCTAGCGGCGCTAGATGTTGGTGAGGAGCGTAGCAAGGCGACGTTAGGTTGTCTAGCGCCGCTAGATATTCAGGCGTCCCACCCATTGCCCGCTGTGGACGGCACCGTCAGCGCGCACAGCCCGCTGTCCTCGCCCACCGTGCGGCCGTGCGGTCCGCCGGGTAACGGCGGTCCGCCCAGCGCGCGCCGGACCGCGGCGTCCGCGGCGCGATCACCGACGGCGATGCGTGCGCTGCCGTCCGGGAACGTCTTCGCCGCGATCCCCGCGCGGGCCAGCCTGGCGGCGATATCCGCGCCCGGCAGATAGAGGAAGTTCGCGCGACTGCGTGGTACTCGGATTCCGTTGCGGCGCAGGGCCGTACGAAGCAACTCGCGTTCGGTGGTGATACGCAGCACCCGTTCGCCCAGCTCCATCCGCGCGGCGAACGAGGCCGACACCGCCGCGACCGCCGTCTCGGGCACGCCGAACGGCAATTGCAACCGGCGCACCCGCCGCACCAGATCCGGGTGGCCGAAGGCGTATCCGATGCGCATTCCGGCCAGCCCGTACGCCTTCGAGAAAGTGCGCAACACCAGTAGGTTCGGATAGCGCGAGACGAGTTCCGCGGCGTCGAGAATATCGGCGGCGCCGAGGAATTCGACATAAGCCTCGTCCAGGATCACCGGCACGTCGCGCGGGATGCCGAACAGGAATGCCTTCAGTTCACTGGCCGAGGCCACCGTGCCGGTCGGATTGTGCGGGCGGCACACCGTGACCAGGCCGGTGCGCGGGCCGACCGCACGACCCAGTGCGGCGAGGTTCTGCCGTCCGCGCGCATCCAGCGGTATCGCGACGGGTGTCAGCCCGGCCATATCGGCGAGGATGGGGTAACCGTCGAAAGTCGGTGTGGCGAAGACCATCTCCGCACCGCGGCGGGTCAGGGTCTGCATGATCTGCAACGCCACCCCGGTCGCCCCCGAACCGACCACCACCTGATCGGTCCGCACGCCGAGTTGCTCGGCGATGAGCCGCGGCAGCCGGTGCGGCAGGAATTCCGGATACCGGTTCGCCCGCGACAGTGTGTGCTGGATCGCGTCGAGCACGGAAGGCAGTGGCGGGAACGGGTTTTCGCTGAGGGACAGATCGAAGCGCACCGACCCCGGCTCGTGCCACAGCGCCGCGCGCCGCTCGGACAGCGTCGCGGGCTCGGTGTGCCGCAACGAGATCGACCGGCTGCCGCTCATCGGGCGGCTCCCCAGCGCACGGCCGCCGCGGCGGCGAAATCCCCGGCGTGCGCGAAGGCCGACAGCAGTACCACCGAGCCGTTGCGCAGCCGCCCCGCCCGGTTCTCGGCGTCCAGAGTGACGGGAATGCCCGCGGCGAACAGGTTTCCGCACTGGTCGAAGGTGTCGGGGTGACGCTCGGCGGGCAACTCGAGCGCGTCGTGCCAGTTCCGCAGGAACAGCCGGTTGGGCTGGTTGGTGACGAAGGTGTCGATGTCGCGGCCCTTCACGCCGATCCGTTCGCACACCGCCAGCGCCACCTCGGGCACCAGCCGGTTGCCGCGGGCGAACACCTTGGTGATGCGGGATTCGCTGAAACTGACGCAGCCCTGGCCCTCGCCCGGTTCCCAGTACTTGCGATCGGAGCCGGTGGTGAAGTCCATGTCGCCCGCGAATTCGGGGTAGGTGCGGGATTCGATGTCCAGGATGGGGGCGGCGTCGTTCTTCAGCAGCAGCCCGACGCCGCAACCGTCACCGGGCACCGGGGCCTGGGCCAGTCCGCGAATCTCGGTCTGGGTGAACACCGGGCCCGCGGTGTTCTGCACGGTCGCGATCAGCGCGCTGCGGGCCGCGGTGGTCTGCAGGATCATCCGGGCCAGCGACATCATGTGCACGAACGCCGCGCAGCCGCCGTTGTGCACGTCGAATACCCAACCCGGTCGCATACCGAGCCGCCGCGCCACCTCCGGACCCGCGCCGAGCACGGGGTTGGTCGGCAGCTGGGTATGGGTGATCAGCACATCGATGTCCGAGATCGTCTGCGCCCCATGGCGTTCGATCAGTGGCGCGACGGCCTGCTCGACCATGTCGACCGCGGTCTCGTCGCGTCCGGCGTGGTGGCGGGCCTTGGGCGCCCGGAACATCACGTTCTTCGCCATCCGCTCGGAACGGGAGAAGCGCGTGAAGTACTCGGTGCCGACCGGATCGCCGGGCAGGTAGGAGGCCACGTCGGCCAGGCTGACGGGCGGCAACGCGGGTGCGGTTTCGGTGGATGCCATCGACATGCCTCACTTCATCCAGTCGGGTTTGATCGGCAGTTCGTTGGCGGCCCGGTACTCACAGATCGCCTTGAGGTTGTCCAGTTCGAGCTGGTGGCCGGCGGAGAACATCTCCCAGAAGTCGCCGACCCAGACCGGGCGCTTCGGCGGTGCCGCCTCGGGATAGGGATTCTCGTCGTAGAACGGGTGGTGGCAATTCGTCCACAGCACTACCGAACCCGGCTTGTTGAAGACCACCTGGGCGTCGACCACGCGCATCAGGTACACCATCCACAGGTGCTGGCCCTGATCCCAGGCGCAGTGGTAGTCGACCGTCATGGCGTCCGGGTTGGCGACCGTGCGGGTGAAGATCTTGGTCTCCGGGCCCAGCCGGTCGTAGGCCAGCCAGAGCCCCGGCTCGTCCGTCTCGACGAATCCGCGCAGGCTGTAGGTCCATTCCTCCAGGCTGCGGGTGTCGGCGAGATAGTCGTAGACCGCGCGCGGCGGTGCGTCGATGTAGGCCTGCACCGGGCAGAATTCGCCGTAGATCTGATCGTGCGGATACACCGAACGCAGCATGTCCATGATGACCGGCGTGGTCGCCTCGCGATCGGAGTTCTCGATGCGCAGCACGCCCGGCAACTCGTGCTCGGGGATATCGCTGAGCGCGGGCAGGGAACTGGTGGTCACGGGTTCCTCCTCGGAGTCGACAGAAACGGGGTGAACGGCGGGATCTCGTCCGGATCGCAGTCGATCGAGACGAACGACGGCCCGGGGGTCTCGAAGCAGCCGGCCAGGACGGCGGTCAGCTCGCCCGGGTCGGCGGGCGAATAGGACGGCAGCCGCGGGAACATCGCGGCCAGCCCCGCGCCGAGCCGCGCGGGGTGGAAACGGTTGAAGCTGTAGCGGTCTCCGTAGTACAGCTGTTCGCGAGTGACGCACATGGCATGTGCGTTGTTGTTGAGCACGATGAAGGTCACCGGCAACTCGTGCTCGATCGCGGTGTGGATTTCCATGCCGTGCATGAAGAACGCACCGTCACCGGCGACCACGACGGTCCGACGCACCCCGCCGTCGGGACGCCGCCGCCGCGCGCAGGCCGAGCCGATGCCCGCGCCGAAGGCATACCCCATCCCGCCCATGCCGAGCGCCACGACGAACCGGCCGTCGCGGGGCAGGCGCAGGTGGTGCACCACCGACGCGCCGGTATTCCCGGCATCGGCGAACACGTCGGTCCCGGGTTCCAGTGCGGCGTTGAGGGTTTCGACGATGTCGCGATAACGCAGGCCGGGGCCGGTGGCGGGTGGCACCTCCAGTGCGGTGAGCAGGCGCGGCGGCGGGGCCGAGAAGGCGGCGTCGGTATCCGGCACCGGCAGGAGCTCCCGAGCGACGGGCGACTCCCCCGCCGGGTGGTCGACAAGTTCGGCGAGCACCGCCTTCAGGTCGGTGGCGTTGGCGTGCAGCGCGTCCGGGTAGGGCGGTTCGGCGCCCACGCTGGCGACCGCCGTCCGGGCCAGCGCGTCCTCCAGCCCCGCCCGTGCGGTGATCGGCATGCGGGTACCGACCAGCAGGCACAGCGCCGAGCGGCGCACGGCGTCGACCAGCTCCGGGTGGCCCATGCTGCCGGACACCCCGCAGAAGCCCGGCTCGCTCTGGTCGTAGACGTCCTTGGCGTCCGGAGCCACACCCACCGCCGCGTCGAGAACCGTTGCCAGCTGCCGCAATTGGGCTCTGGCGTCGCTGCGGGCGACCTGATCCCCGGCGATGATGGTGATCTTGCCGGTCGCCCGCGCCGATTCCAGCGCCGCCCGTACCCGGATCAGACCGGCCTCGTCGCGGGTGTGCGCGGGCAGCGGTGGCCGGAACGGCGGGAGGTCACCGGCGTCGGCCTGCTGGACATCCTTGGGCAGCAACAGCACCGCGGGCCCACCGCCGCGGGCGGCGGTGATCGCCCGGTTCAGCTGCCCGGATAGCGATTCGACCGTGTCCACTCGCGCGCAGTAATGTGCGACCTGCTCGAAAAGTCTTGTCGCGTCGAATGTTCCGGCGAGGCCACTGGTGTCCTGGAACGCGCCGCGGCCCGCCAGCGCGGTCGGCGGCTGCCCGACCAGCGCGAGCACCGGAACCCGCGAGGCGAACGATTCGGCGAGTCCCGCAACGAGATTCATCGCTCCCCCGCCGGAGGTGGCGCAGACGACGCCGAGCCGTCCGCTGCTGCGCGCGTAGCCGTCGGCCATGGTGGCGGCGGAGAACTCGTGCTTGGCCACCACACCCGTAATGTCCTGCGGCGTATCGAAAATCGCGTCGTAGAGGTCTTCGATGTTGGCGCCGTCCACCCCGAAGATGTGCCGAACTCCCAGCGCCCCTACGGCTCGCACCAGATAGTCCACCGTTCGTGACGGCATCGAGACTCCTTTCGGCCGGGCACTCGAGCGCCCGATATCGGTCCGCTCTGCCCCGAGATACGAGCGGCGCCCCGCGATGGTTCATCTCCGGCCGCGCATCGGCCGCGTGGCGGTTTCCGGGGAGCGCTTGTGTGTATGTATACGTCTACGTATAGTGGAGCCATGCCCAACAAGACGGTGTACGTGTCCGATGACGATCTTCCCCTGTTCCAGCGCGCGCAGGAGCTGGTCGGCGGAAACCTGTCGGGCGCGATCGTGACGGCACTGCGGCGGTTCATCGAACTGGAGGAGGGCCGGCAGCAGGGCTTCGAAGAGGTCGTCCTGCGCGTCGGGCACAACGGCGCCCGGCAGGTCCGGTTCTCCGGCGCCCTGCTGGGCGAGATGAGCGACCTGAACGACCGCCACCAGCAGCACATCCGCGTCTACCGCAGCCGCAAGGGCAAATTCGTGCTGCACATGCGGACCTCGGCCTGGGAGGACTACCCCGCCGACACCAGCACCAACTGGATCAAGGATCTGACCAACTGGCGCAAGCTGCTCGGCGTCGGCGAACCGGAATGGGGCGAGTTCACCATCGACATCTACGACTCGGTGACCGATCTGAAGGGGAGGATTCCGAAGGCGCTGTATCAGCGAGTGACCGACATCGTCGAGCACCCGCAGATCGAGGATCTCGACATCTGATCGCGGCCGGGCGCGAGCCCGGCTCCCGCACAAGCGAATAGGACCACACCTTGACCACCGCACAGTGGTCACGGCTCGGTCGACGCATGCATTGATTCATATCTGTTGATGAGAGGACAGTGATGAAAAACGGATATCCCCCGCCGGCCATCTCGGTCACCGGCCTGCGGAAATCCTTCGGGGAACAGGTCGTGCTCGGCGGCATCGACCTGACCGTCGGCGAAGGCACGATCTTCTCGCTGCTCGGCCCCAACGGCGCGGGCAAGACCACCACCGTGCAGATCCTGTCGACGCTGCTGCGCGCCGACGGCGGCGAGGTCCGGGTCGGCGGGCACGACATCGCCGGTGATCCGGACTCGGTGCGGGCCGTGATCGGCGTGACGGGCCAGTTCTCCGCGGTCGACGAGCTGCTGACCGGCCGGGAGAACCTGCTGCTGATGGGCGACCTGCAGCATCTGCCGCGCAGCGAGAGCAAGCGCCGCGCCGACGACCTGCTGACGCGATTCGACCTGGTCGAGGCCGCCGACAAGGTGGCGGGCGCCTACTCCGGGGGCATGACCCGGCGACTGGACCTGGCCATGACACTGGTCGGCGATCCACAGGTGATCTTCCTCGACGAACCCACCACCGGACTCGACCCGCGCAGCCGCCGCGCCATGTGGGAGATCATCCGCGAACTGGTCGCGGGTGGCGTGACGGTCTTCCTCACCACCCAGTATCTGGAGGAGGCGGACCAACTGGCGGACCGGATCGCGGTCCTCGATCACGGCCGCATCGTCGCGCAGGGCACGCCCGAGCAGTTGAAGCGGCTCGTGCCGGGCGGGCACATCAGATTGACCTTCGCCGATCGCGCCACCCTGGACATCGCCACCCAGTTGCTCGGTGGCGTGCCACAGCCCGAGGACCCGACACTCGCGATTCCCGGCGACGGCAGCGTGCAGACGCTGCGCGCACTGCTGGACCGGCTCGACACCGCGGGGATCGAACCCGCGGGCCTGGCCGTGCACACCCCCGATCTCGACGACGTATTCCTCGCTCTCACCGGACAATCCGTTCCCGAAAAGGAAATCGCGCAATGAGTACCGCCACCTACGCGCTGGCCGACACGGCCACCATGCTGCGCCGGAACATCGTGCACGCCAAGCGTTATCCGGCCATGACGATCATGCTGGTCGCCATGCCGCTGGTGCTGCTGCTGATGTTCAACTACGTATTCGGCGGCGCCTTGGAGAAATCGCTCGCCGCGGGCGAGAAGTACATCGACTACATCGCCCCGGGCATGATCCTGATGGTCCCCGCGCTGCTGGTCACCTCCGTCTCGGTGTCGGTGGCGACGGATATGACCAAGGGCATCGTCAACCGGTTCCGCACCATGTCGATGTCGCATTCGTCGATACTCACCGGCGAGATACTCGGCACGATGATCCAGGGGATGCTGGGTGTTGCCCTCATGGTGGGGGTGGCGCTGCTGCTCGGATTCCGCCCGAACGCCGACGCGATCGAATGGGTGCTCGCCCTCGGCCTGCTGGTCCTGGTGCTGTTCGCATTCAATTGGCTCGGAGCGGGTTTCGGCCTGGCGGCCGCGTCTCCGGAGGGCGCGAGCAACACGCCCACCCCGGTCGTCTACCTGCCGATGCTCGGCAGCGGCCTGGTTCCCACCGACACCATGCCCGCCGGCGTGCGCCACTTCGCCGAGTACCAGCCGTTCACCCCGATCACCGAGACCCTGCGCGGCCTGCTCATGGGCACCGAGATCGGCAACAACGGCATCATCGCCCTCGGCTGGTGCGCGGCCATCGCGGCGGTCGGATATCTCTGGGCGAAAACCACATTCCGCCGCAAGACCGCCTGAGTCAGCCGACCTCGGCCTGGGTGAGCCAGTCCGGGAAGGCGGTCAGGTCGGGCAGGACGGTGTCGGCGCCCGCGGCGCGCAGCTCCTCGGCGGTGCACGGGCCGGTGGTCACGGCGACCGAGTAGGCGCGGGCGGCGCGGGCGCCGCGGACGTCGCCGATGTGGTCACCGACGTAGATGCTCGCGCCCTCCGCTCGGAGGGCGCGAGCTTTGCCGTCGGCCCACAGGTCGCCGATGACGGCGTCGGCGGGGATGTCGAGATGTTCCAGGTGCAGTTCGGCATTGGGCTGATACTTGGCGGTGACGACGATCGCCCGGCCACCGGCCGCGTGCACCGCCTCGATCGCCTCTCGCGCGCCCCGCATCTCGAGGGTTCCGGTGACGGCGTGGCCGGGATACATCTCGCGGTAGAGGTTCGCCATCGCGGGGACGTGGGCGGCGGGAAACCAGTGCGCCAGTTCGTCCTCGAGCGGTGGTCCCAGGCGGGTGACGACGAGATCGCAGTCGATGTAGGTGCCGGTGCGTTCGGCCAGCGCCACGTAGCAGGCGCGGATGCCGGGGCGGGAATCGATCAGGGTCATGTCCAGGTCGAAGCCGACCGTGAACGGCCGCATCAACTCGCTGGCTGGCAGGCGTCCCGCAGCGAGCAGGCGCCACAGGCCCGGCCGCAGCCGCCCACCTCGGGCGCGAGCCCGGCGATCGCCCCGGCGGCGGCGTTCACACCCGCGCCGAGAACGAACACGGCGATCAACGCGGCCAGCAGCGCGCCGATGATCCCCACCACGGGCCCCGCGAACAAGGCGATCACACCACCGGCGGCCAGCAGCACCCCGGCACCGAAGGAGGTCGGCGCGGCCACTCGATTGGCGATGCGGAAGGACTCCTCCGTGCGCAACGCCTCGTCGGTGTGCACGCCGAAGAACCGATTACGGGGCAGCGAGCCGGTCAGCCCGAGTACCCCGGTGACAACGGCCACCGCCGCCAGCACGAACAGGATCAGCGCCACCACGAACACTCCGCTCACGCTACCCGGTCCGCAATGCCGCCATTCCCCCGCCCCGCCGCAACTCCGCCCCTTTTTGGGCCCTGACGTGCGCACGCTCTAGTCTGGGGACAACGTTCACCCGGGGATATGGCGACAAGAAGGCAGGATCGTGCAGGACACTCGTGCAACCGACCAAGCCGGTGCGACCGCGACCGGTGACAGCGACGTGCCCGCACACCGCTACAACGCCGACCTGGCCGGACGCATCGAGCGCAAATGGCAGCAGGTCTGGGACGAGCGCGGCACCTTCTTCGCGCCGAACCCGGTGGGTCCGCTGAGCGGCGAGACCCCGGCCGACAAGCTGTTCATTCAGGACATGTTCCCGTACCCGTCGGGCGCGGGGCTGCACGTCGGGCACCCCCTGGGTTATATCGCCACCGACGTGTTCGCCCGGTACCACCGCATGCGCGGCCGCAACGTGCTGCACGCGCTGGGCTACGACGCCTTCGGCCTGCCCGCCGAGCAGTACGCCGTGCAGACCGGGGCCCACCCGCGCGTCACCACCGAGGCCAACATCAAGAACATGCGGCGCCAGCTGGACCGGCTGGGCCTGGGCCACGACCGCCGCCGCTCGTTCGCTACCACCGATCCCGAGTTCTACAAGTGGACGCAGTGGATCTTCCTGCGCATCTACAACGCCTGGTACGACACCGGCGCGAACAAGGCCCGCCCGATCGCCGAGCTGGCCGCCGAATTCGATTCGGGTGCAAGGGAAATCGGTGACGGCCGGGTCTGGTCGGAGCTGTCCGAGGCCGAGCGCGGTGCGGTGCTGGACTCCTATCGCCTGGTGTACCAGTCCGATTCGGTGGTCAACTGGTGCCCGGGGCTGGGCACGGTGCTGGCCAACGAGGAGGTCACCGCCGAGGGGCGTAGCGAGCGCGGCAACTTCCCGGTCTTCCGCAAGCGCCTGCGGCAGTGGATGATGCGCATCACCGCCTACTCCGACCGCCTGGTCGACGACCTGGACCTGCTGGACTGGCCCGACAACGTGAAGGCCATGCAGCGCAACTGGATCGGCCGCTCGCGCGGCGCGCAGGTCACCTTCACCGCGAACGACCACGCCATCGAGGTCTTCACCACCCGCCCCGACACCCTGTTCGGCGCCACGTATGTCGTGCTCGCCCCGGAGCACGAGCTGGTGGACCGGCTGGTCGCCGCCCAGTGGCCCGAGGATGTCGACCCGCGCTGGACCTTCCACGCGGCCACGCCCGCGCAAGCCGTTGCCGACTACCGCGATTCGATCGCCGCCAAGTCGGATCTGGAGCGCCAGGAGAACAAGCAGAAGACCGGCGTCTTCCTGGGCGCGTACGCCACCAACCCGGTCGACGGCCGCCAGGTCCCGGTCTTCATCGCCGATTACGTGTTGAGCGGCTACGGCACCGGAGCCATCATGGCCGTGCCGGGCCACGATCAGCGGGACTGGGAGTTCGCCACGGCGTTCGGGCTGCCGATCGTGGAAGTCGTCGCGGGCGGCGACATCTCGACCGCCGCGTACCCGGGCGAGGGCACCCTGGTGAACTCCGGCTATCTGAACGGGCTGTCGATCGAGGCCGCCAAGGCGAAGGTGATCGAGCACCTGGAAGCCGACGGTCGCGGCCGGGGCACCGTCCAGTACAAGCTGCGCGACTGGCTGTTCGCGCGGCAGCGGTACTGGGGTGAGCCGTTCCCGATCGTCTACGACGAGGACGGCCGGGCGCACGCGCTGCCGGATTCGATGCTGCCGGTGGAGCTGCCCGAGGTACCGGACTTCGCCCCGGTCACCTTCGACCCGGACGACGCCGACTCCGAACCGTCCCCGCCACTGGCCAAGGCCACCGACTGGGTCCATGTCGAACTGGATCTGGGCGACGGCCCCAAGACCTACCGCCGCGACACCAATGTGATGCCGCAGTGGGCGGGCAGTTCCTGGTACCAGCTGCGCTACACCGATCCGACCAACACCGAGGCGCTGGCCGCGCCGGAGAACGAGCGGTACTGGCTGGGCCCGCGCCCGGCCGAGCACGGCCCGAACGATCCGGGTGGCGTCGACCTGTACGTCGGCGGCGTCGAGCACGCGGTGCTGCACCTGCTGTACGCGCGGTTCTGGCAGAAGGTGCTGTTCGACCTCGGTGATGTGTCCGGCCCGGAGCCGTACCGCCGCCTGTTCAACCAGGGCTATATTCAGGCGTACGCCTACACCGACAAGCGCGGCGCCTATGTGCCCGCCGCCGAGGTCGAGGAGCGGCTGGGCAAGTTCTTCTGGACCGACGGCGACGGCGCCGAGCACGAGGTGTTCCAGGAGTACGGCAAGATCGGCAAGTCGCTGAAGAACGCCGTGTCCCCGGACGAGATGTACGACCTGTACGGCGCGGACACCTTCCGCTTCTACGAGATGTCGATGGGCCCGCTGGACACCTCGCGCCCCTGGGCGACGAAGGATGTCGTGGGAGCGCACCGGTTCCTGCAGCGCGTGTGGCGGCTGGTGGTCGACGAGGAGTCCGGCGCGGTGCGGGTCACCGAGGACGAGCCGTCGGACGGCACGCTGCGCCTGCTGCACAAGACGATCGACGGCGTCGACGGCGACTACGCCGCGCTGCGGGACAATACCGCCGGGGCCAAGCTGATCGAGCTGACCAACCACCTGACCAAGGAGTATCCGCAGGGCCCGCCGCGGTCGGTGGTGGAGCCGCTGGTGCAGATGCTGGCGCCGATGTCGCCGCACATCGCCGAGGAGCTGTGGGAACGCCTGGGGCACCGCACCGCGCTGGCGCACGGCCCGTTCCCGGCCGCGGATCCGGCACTGCTGGTGGAGGATTCGGTCGAGTACCCGATCCAGGTCAACGGCAAGGTCCGCAGCCGCGTCAGCGTCCCGGCCGACGCCGACACCGCGACCGTGGAGACGCTGGCGCTGGCGGACGAGAAGCTGCTGGAGTTCCTGAACGGCAAGCAGCCGCGCAAGGTGATCGTGGTGCCGGGGCGGTTGGTGAACGTGGTCGCCTAGTTCGGGTCAGCGGGCGATCGGGCGCAGGACTATTTCGGTGGGGTGGGCGTCGCGTGGTGTGTGTACCGCGTCGCGCACTGCTCGCGCCACTGTCGCGGGGGTGAGGAATTCGTTCGGGTCGTAGGCGCGGCCCTCGCCCGCGACGATGGCGCGCTGCATGTCGGTGTCGATGCGGCCGGGGTGGATCGAGGTGACGCGCAGGTCGGGTTCCTCGAGGCGGAGGGCGTCACCGAAGGCGCGCAGGGCGAACTTGCTGGCCGCGTAGATGCCCCAGCCCGCGTTCGCCCGTAGGCCCGCGCCCGAATTGATCAGTACCACATGGCCTTTCGCCGCGCGCAGGGCCGGGAGTAGCATCCGGGTCAGCTCGGAGACGGCGATTACGTTGGCCTCCAGTGTGTTTCGCCACTGCTCGACGGAAGACTCGGCGAAGGTGCCCAATTCGGCGATACCGGCGTTGTGCACGAGTACCTCGAGCCGCTCGATCAGCGCGGTCGCGCGCTCGACGGCCGCGTAGTCGGTCAGGTCCACCGGCCATCCGGCGGCGCCGGGCAATTCGGCCAGGACGGCGGTCAGCGACGCCGCGGTGCGGGCGCCGAGCAGCAGGTCGTGGGTGGGCGCCAGCTCCGTGGCGATGGCGGCGCCGAGCCCGCGGCTCGCCCCGGTGATCAGCGCTGTCGGTCTGGTTTGCGCGGAGCTGGATTCGGCCATGCGACAACCGTAACCGGGTGGTGCGTAGCTGTGAGCAAACAGTCACTCCCCGAGTGGCGAGCACCGAGCGGCCGGGTGTATCAATCTCGGCAACCCGGAATCACGAACCGAGGCGGACAGCGTGAGAACTGCCGAACAGCAGCCGGCACCACACCGGACGGCGGGCGCAGCGCCCGCGCAACGCGCATACCTGAAGGTGACGTCGCAGAATGGGGGGATGAACGGGCCCGGTTTCACCCCGACACAACTGGCGGCCCGTGCCGCATACCTGCTGCGTGGCAACGACTTGGGCACGATGACCAGCGCCGCACCGAAGCTGTATCCGCACATGTGGAGCTGGGACGCGGCGTTCGTCGCGGTCGGCCTGGCCCCGCTGAGTGTGGAACGCGCGGTGGTCGAACTCGACACGCTGCTGTCGGCGCAGTGGAAGAACGGGATGATCCCGCACATCGTGTTCGCCAACGGTGTGGACGGCTACTTTCCCGGCCCGGCCCGCTGGGAGTGCCGCCGCCTGGCCGCCAACGCGCCGGACGGCCCGGACACCTCCGGCATCACGCAGCCGCCGGTGCACGCGATCGCCGTGCAGCGCATCCTCGACCACTCCCGCCGGCACGGCCGCACCACCCGGGCGGTCGCCGAGGAATTCCTGAACCGGCGCTGGGTGGATCTGATGCGCTGGCATCGCTGGCTGGCGCACGCGCGCGACACCAAGCAGAACGGCCGCCTCACCCTGTACCACGGCTGGGAATCGGGGATGGACAATTCGCCGCGCTGGGACCGCGCCTACCAGAACGTGGTGCCCGGCGACCTGACACCCTACGAGCGCGCCGACATCACCCTGGTCGACGCCTCCCAGCGGCCCAGCGATCGCGAGTACGACCGCTACATGTGGCTGGTCGAGCAGATGCGCCGGTGTGGGTACGACGATTACCAACTGGCCGCCACGATGAGTTTCGCGGTGGAGGACGTGTTCGTCACCGCGATCTTCGCGCTCGCCTGTGAGGTCCTGGCCAATATCGGCGAGGACTACCGCCTGCCCCACGCCGATGTGCGCGAGCTGTACGAATGGTCGGACTACTTCCGCGCCGGCGTCGTCGCCACCACCGATTCGCGCACGGGCGCGGCCCGCGATTTCGATGTGCGCCTGGGCCGCTGGATCACCACCGAGACCCTCGCCATGTTCGCGCCACTGCTGTGCGGCGGCCTGCCCCGCGACGCCGAGCGCAGCCTGCTGCGGTTGTTCGAGGGCCCGCGCTTCTGCGGCCATCCGGACCTGCGCTACGCGCTGCCGCCGTCGACCTCGCCCGTGGCCAAGGACTTTCGCGCGCGCGAATACTGGCGCGGTCCGGTGTGGCCGGTGATGAGCTGGCTGTTCTCCTGGGTGTTCGCCCGCCGCGGCTGGGCGGAACGGTCGTTCATGCTGCGGGCGGAGGGCCTGCGCCAGGCCAGCGACGGCAGTTTCGCCGAGTACTACGATCCCTTCACCGGCGAGCCGCTGGGCAGCATGCAGCAGTCCTGGACGGCGGCTTCGGTACTCGACTGGCTCGGCTGAATTGGGATGCGGCCCGGATCCGCGCATCCGGAGCAATCACTGCCTACTCTCATAACCATGTATCGACGCACCGTGGCTCGCCCGAGAGTTCGTCGCACGCTTCTGGCCCTGCCCGCGCTGGCGGCAGTCGGCATCCTTTCAGCAACTACCGTGTCCGCCGAGCCGACCGGCCCGGACGTGTCGTCCTGGCAGCACATCGACGGCCGGATGATCAACTGGTTCGAGGTTAAGGCCGCGGGCAATCACTTCGCGATGGTGAAGGCCACCGAGGGGCTGAACTACGTCAATCCGTACTTCGTGCCCGACAGCGTGCTGATGCGCGCGGCGGGTGTCGCCCGGGGCACCTACCACTACGCGCATCCGGAACTGCCGCCGGAACCGCAGGCCGCGCTGTACGCGACGGTCGTGCTGGGCCAGAACGGCCCGCTGGACCTGCCGCCGGTGCTGGACCTGGAGAACTCCGGCGGCCTGCCACCGGCCGCGCTGATCGATTGGACCCACCGCTATCTGAACACGGTGCGGGCCCTCACCGGCCGGGTGCCGATCATCTACACCTATCCGGCGTTCTGGCGCACGGCGATGGCCGACACCGGCGAGTTCACCGGCTACCCCCTGTGGATCGCCGACTACCGCGGTAACGAGCAGCCCGAGGTGCCCGGCGGCTGGCCCGCCTGGACCTTCTGGCAGACCACCGATTCCGGGCAGATCCCGGGCATCGCGGGCCGCACCGATCTCAACATCTACAGCGGCGCGCAGGGCGATTTCGCCCGCTTCGCCAACATGCCCGCCACGGGGAGCGGGTAGTTCCCGGCGAAAGCATGCCGGGAATGGGTGGTCGCGCATGCCCGGGGAATGGTGGTCGCACGCCCGGGAGTGGTGGTTGCCGCACGCCCGGGAGTGGTGGTCGCACTCCCGGGAACCGTGGTCACACACGCCGGGAGTGGGGTGCCGCCACGCACGCAATGGGTGCCGCCACGCCCGGAATAGGGGGTGGGGCGGGGTCAGTGCTCGTCGTAGTGGCCGTCGTGGGCGGCGTGGCGGCAGCCGTCGTGGATGTAGTCCACATGGTCGCCGTGCGGGACGGCCACGTGTCCACAGCCGTCGCCGTGCACGTGGTCGTGGCCGGTGTGCTCGGTGTGTCCGGTCGGCTCGCACTCGTCGAAGTGGCCGTCGTGCTCGCGGTGCAGGTGGCCGTCGTGCACGTAGTCGACGTGGTCGCCGTGGGGCACCGACACGTGTCCGCACCCCGCGCCGTGCACATGGGTGTGATCGGTGTGCGTGGCATGTGCTGTGGTCATCGATCTGTCCTCTTTCCTTGTGGAGTGCCCATGTCTAAAGGCATCGTGTGTCGATAACCACACATTAACAGTTGCGCATTAATCCACAGATCGAGCGACGCGCGGTCCTACACGCCGATGTTGCCGCCGTCCTTCCACACCGCGACGACCGCCGGGCGCGGCTGCGCGGTCCCGCCGTCGGGCCAGTGCGAGGCGGGCTGGTCCGCCGAGGCGCCGTCGACCTCGCCCGGATGCTGCACGCAGACCATGACCCGCTTGTCGGTCACCACCGGTCCGCAGGTCTCCGCCCCCTTGGGCACGGTGAGGAACTGTTTGGTCTCGCCGCGCCGCTCACCCTCGAGCACGACCGAGAACAGGCCATCGTTGGATTTCAGCGCGTTGCCGTCGGTGGCGATCCACAGGTTGCCGTAGGGGTCGAAGGCCAGGTTGTCCGGGCAGGAGATCGGGCTGACCTTGGTCTTGTCGAAACCGGCGAAGTAGGTGTCGGCGGCCTGGGGGTCGCCGCAGACCAGCAGCAGCGACCAGGTGAACGCCGTGCCCCCGTGGTCGTCGGTGATCTCGAGGACCTGACCGTTCTTGTTCTGGTTACGCGGATTGGCCTCGTCGGCGGCGGCCTTGCCCGCGGTGCCGCGGTTGCTGTTGTTGGTGAGGGCCACGTACACCTTCCCGGTCTTCGGGTTCGGCTCGAAGTCCTCGGGGCGGTCCATCTTGGTCGCGCCCACCTTGTCGCCGGCCACCCGGGTGAACACCGCGACCTCCTCGGCGGACATGCCCTCGACCAGCGACGTGCCCTTGCCGTCGGCGGCGGTCTGCAGGATCGGGATCCACTGCCCGGTACCGGTGAATCCCTTGTCCGAGGGCGGTTTTCCGCTGCCGTCGACCTGATCCGGGTGATCGCCGGTCAGCTTCGCGACATACAGGGTGCCCTCGTCGAGGATCGTCATGTTGTGCTTGCGGGTCGCCGCGGTGTTGCCCTGCTGAATCTTCTTGGCGGAGACGAACTTGTACATGTACTCGAAACGCTCGTCGTCGCCGGAGTACGCCACCACGGTGCCGTCCGGCGTGACGTAGATGTTGGCGGACTCGTGTTTGAACCTGCCCAGCGCGGTGTGCTTGATCGGCGGGGCGGTGGGATCCCACGGATCGAGTTCGACGATGTAGCCGAAACGGTTCGGCTCGTTGGGTTCCTGCGCCACGTCGAAGCGCTTGTCGAAACGCTCCCAGTGCCGCGGCAGTTCGCCCTGACCCGCGCCCGGGTGGCCGAGGCCGTAGCGCTTTCCGCGCTCCTGCGCGACCGGATCGGCCAGCACCCCGGCGAAGTACTGGTTGAAGTTCTCCTCGCCGGACAGCACCGTGCCCCACGGGGTGATCCCGCCCGAGCAGTTGTTCAGTGTCCCGCGCACTGTGGTGCCGGTCGGGTCGGTCGAGGTCCGCAGCAGCGCGCTGCCCGCCGCCGGACCGGTCAGGGTGAATTCGGTGGTGCCGGTGACGCGCCGGTTGTAGCGGCCGAGCACCGGGGTCAGTCTGCCCGACCCGGATTCGCCCTTGACCTCGACGACCGAAAGACCATGCGCCGCAAGGCAGACCTCGAACTGCTCGCGGGTCGGCGCGTCCGGGACGTAACCGGTGAACATGTGCGGTTCGGTGGTGTATTCGTGGTTCACCACCAGCAGGTAGGAGTCCGGCTGTCCCTCGATGGGCAGCAGTCCGGCGAAGTCGTTGTTGTAGCCGAACTGCTTGGCCTGCGCGGCCGCGGTCTGTCTGCCGAAGTCGAAGGCGGGCGCGTCCGGAAGTACGGGATCGCCCCAGCGGATGACCACCGCCTGTCGATAGCCATCGGGGATCACCACCGCGTCCTGGGTATTGGGCGCGACGGCTGGGAACGCCGTACCCGTGCCCGGACGGCTGCTGCCGGTCGGCTGGGGCTCGTCGTCCCCGCAGGCCGCGAGGGCCGTACCCGCCCCCGCCGCCAGCACGACCGCCGCGCTGCCCCGCAGCAGCCGCCGCCGCGAGATGGACGCGACGATATCGCCGAAGTATTCACCGGCCGAGGTGTTGGGCGCCTCGTGGAAACAGGCGTTTCCACACTTGTAGGCGCAGGTGGTCGAGGAGCGCGACGAGCGGCCGTCGTGCGTCACGAACAGAGACAAAGGCTTGAGATTCACAATCGCTCCTCGAATGGTCCGGCGATGCGCACGCTAAACGCATCGCGCGAGCCGGAGAAGACGAACGAGTGAACATCCGACCAATTAGGCCACCCTCAGAGCACCTGAGAGAGGAACTGCCGCAATCGCGGGGTCGCCGCGTCGTCGAAAAGCCGATCCGGCGCGCCGGATTCGACGACGGCGCCCCGGTCCATGAACACCACGCTATCGGAAACCGACCGGGCGAAACCCATCTCGTGGGTCACCACGATCATGGTCATGCCGCCCGACGCCAGGTCGGCCATCAGCGCCAGCACGCCCTTGACCAGCTCGGGATCCAGCGCCGAGGTCGCCTCGTCGAACAGCATCAGCTCCGGTTTCATCGCCAGTGCGCGCGCGATGGCGACGCGCTGCTGCTGGCCGCCGGACAGGTTGCCGGGGCGCGCATCGGCGCGGGCGGCCAGGCCGACGGTCTCGAGCTGTTCGAGCGCGACCGCGCGGGCCGCGTCCTTGGACAGCCCGCGCAGCTTGCGCGGGCCCAGCGCCACATTGTCCGCGACGGTCATGTGCGGGAACAGGTTGAAGTGCTGGAACACCATGCCGATGCGCTGACGCAGCTTGTCCGGGTCCTCGCCGAGCACCGAGACGCCGTCGATCAGCACATCACCGGCGTCCGGTTCGTGCAGGCGGTTCAGCACGCGCAGCAGCGAGGATTTGCCCGACCCGGACGGGCCGATCACGGTCGTGGTCTTTCCGGCGTCGACGTGGATGTCGACGCCGCGCAGGACTTCGTTGCCGCCCAGGGTGAGACGCAGTCCGGTACCGGTCAGGGAGGAACTGCTCATGCTCCACGTCCTTCCGTGACGACGGCCTGTTCGATGGGCTCGGCCGGGTCCTCGCGCCGCCCGGTGCGCAGTCTGCGATCGATGTAGTTCACCAGATGGGTGAGTGGAATGGTCAGCAGCAGGTAGACCAGGCCCGCGGCGACCAGCGGGGACAGGTTGCCGGTCTGCGCGTTGAGGTCGCGCCCGACCGCGAACAGTTCGCGCTGCGAGGCCAGCAGGCCGAGGAAGTAGATCAGCGACGAGTCCTTGATCAGCGCGATGAACTGGTTCATCAGCGCGGGCAGCACCCGCCGCACGCCCTGCGGGATCACCACCAGCGTCATCGCCTGCCGGTAACCGAACCCGATGGCGCGCGCGGCCTCCAGCTGTCCGGCCTCCACCGACTGGATGCCGGAGCGGAAGATCTCGCCGATGTAGGCGGCGGCCAGCAGCGCCAGGGCGACCGCGCCGAGCCAGTAGGGGTTGTTGCCGGTGAGGTTCTTGACCACCGGTCCGATGCCGAGGCCGATCAGCAGGATGATCACCACGGCGGGCAGGCCACGGAAGATGTCGGTGTAAATCCTTGCGGGCCAGCGCAACCAGCGCGTCCGCGCGATACCGGCGACCGCCAGCAGCATGCCCAGCAGGGTGCCCAGCACGCCCGAAACCACCGCCAGGATCAGCGTATTCGGCAATCCGGTCTTGAACAGGTCGGGAAAAGCCTTGCGGTACAACGACCAGTCGAAGAACGTGTCCCGCAGCTGCTCGAGGGTGGACTTCGGCGCCGACTGCCCGGTGGCGGTGTTCTGATGCTCGGCCGCGATCTTGTCGAAGTCGGGCAGCTGCGGCAGCGGGGCCGCTTTGGAGCCCGGCTTCCAGCCCGGCGGGAAGGAACGCGGCGCCCAGTCGGAGTAGAGCCGCGCGTAGGTTCCGTCGGCGATGACCGCGTCCAGGCCCGCGTTGAGCGCGTCGATGAGCGGCTGGTTGTCCTTGCGCACCGCCCAGGCGGTGAAGTTGTTCAGGCTGAAGGTGTTCTGGACGATCGAGGTCGAGTCGCCCGGCTTGACCGCGCCGGTGGCCTGCGCCGACGGCGCCACCCACGCGTCGATCTGGCCGGATTTCAGATTCGCGTACGCGGTGTTGTAGTCCGGGAACTTCACCGGATCGAGCTTCAAGGTGTTGACGACGTACTCGTCTTGCACCGTGCCCTGCACCACGCCGATCCGCACACCGGATTTCAGGTCCGAGAAGCCCTTGACCGGGCTGCCGTTCTGGACGACCAGCGAGAAGTATCCGAAGTCGTAGCCGTTGGTGAAGCCGACCAGTTGGCGGCGCGCGTCGGTGGTGGTGATGCTCGACGAACCGGCGTCGAAGCGCCCGTTGGCCACCTGGGCCAGCAGGCCCGCGAACTCGGTGCCGGAGAATTCCACCTGGAGGCCGAGTTTCGCGCCGACCGCCTTCAGCAGCTCGTTGTCGAAGCCGGTGAATACGCCCTGGCCGTTCACGCAGATGCTCGGCGGGGCGTCCGACAAGGTGCCGACGCTCAGTTTGCCCGGGGTGAGCAGACCCAATCTGCCGGTGTCGATTCGGTCCAGCGGCACGGTGTTCGGTGTGGTGAACCGGTCGGTCCCCGCCTCGGCGCCCGTGGCCAGGTTGGTCGGGGCCGCCGACGCCGACTCGACGCCCGGCGGCGCGCACAATCCACTGCTAGCCGACGAATTGCTGCTGTCCGAACCGCAGGCCGTGAGGAACAGCAGGCTCAATACCGACAGCACCGCTAGCAGCGCACGGGATCGCGACACGGGCAAACGGACCATAGGCGAGAACATTAGCCGGAAACCGCCACCCATCAGTCGACCACGCCCCGGTGCAGCACCCGCACGGTGAGCAGCACCAACCCCAGCGACACCGTCGCCACGACGACCAGCCCGACCACCGCCACCACCAGCGGCCGCCACCCGGAGCGCCCGAGTTCACGGAAATCGGTGTTCAGGCCGACCCCGGCGAAGGTGAGCAGAAAGGCCCACTTCGACACGTTGCCCAGGTTGGCGAGCTGCGGCTTGTCGATCCAGTGCACGGTCGCCAGCGCGGACACCGCCAGGAAGCCGAGCACGAACTTGGGGAACTCGGCCCACACGAACGCCGCCTTGGCGCGCAGCCCCGGGGCCAGGGCGTCGGCTTCGCCGCGGGCGGCCCAGTAGAGGGCGAAGCCGAGCACCACGAACCCGATCAGCGCGTTGCGGGTCGACTTCACCAGCACCGCCAGCTTGCCCGCGGCGTCGGAGTAGGCGTAGCCGGTAGCGGTGGTCTCGGCGGTGTTGTCCACGGCCAGGCCCGCCCACAGGCCGAACTCGTGATCGGTCAGGCCGAGGCCGTGCCCGATCGCGGGCAGGGTGAACAGCGACACCGCGCCCAGCGTCACGATCGCGGCGATCGCATAGCTCACATCGGCGTTGCGGGCTCGGATGGCGCCGCGCGCGGCCACGATCGCCGAGACGCCGCAGATCGAAGTGCCCACGGCCAGTAGCGAACCCAGCTTTCCGGACAGGCCCAGCAGCCGGGCGACGGTGAGGATGATGGCGCCCGCCACCGTCATGTCGATCAGGATCAGCACGAAGCTGGTGCCACCGAGTTTCGCGACGTCACCGAGCAAAACCGGGAGCCCAGCGTGACGATGCCGACCTTCAGCCAGAACTCGTAGGTGCCGATGCCCGGCTTGAAGATGCGGTGCACGCCAACGGTATTGGCGATGATCAGACCGAAAACGATGGCCCAGAGCACATATTCGATGTCGGGGAAGCGCCAGTGGTGGTCGTGGACCAGGTTGTTCACCCAGGTCTGGGTGTATTTGCCGAGCAGACCGACCGCGATCAGCAGGGCGATGCCCGGCAGATAGGCCGGTGCCCCGCGCAATGCGCCGGAATCCGCCGGTGCCGTGGAGGTTTCGGTGCTCATCGGATCACCACGGGATCGTCGGCAGCACGTCGGCGACGGCGAGCAGCACGAATACGCCCGCGACGAGCACCGCCCACCAGTCCACGCCGATCCGGCGCCATACCGGTATCGGTGCGGCGGACGCCTCCGGATCCTCCGATGCGGGCGCAGCGCCCGGTTCACTCATGGCCGACTCCCTCATCGCGGCTGATCCCGGGGCACTCCCGCGACCAGCCGCCATGATGAACCGCATCACCTCCCGCGGGAAGTGATCGAATCACCGGGATTCGATCCGCCGGATCAGGCGATGCCGGTGACGGATTCGGGATTGAACTCGTCGCGCCAGCGGATGGCCTCGACCAGCGTGGACAGGTCGTAGTCGGGACCGCCGGTACCCACGGTGAAGGTGGTGGCGCCCGCGGCCACCAGGGCCGGAGCCTTGTCGGCGCCGGGCCAGTCCACGGAGCGCTCGATGCTCTCCGGGTCGGTGCCGACGGCCGCGCAATGGTCGGCGAGGATCTTCGACTTGCGTTCCAGCACATCCAGTTCCGCGAAGGTGTGCCAGATGTCGCCGTACTCGGCCACCAGCCGCAGCGTCTTCTTCTCGCCGCCGCCACCGATGAGGATCGGAATGTCGCGGACCGGCTGCGGATTGAGCTTCTTCAGTCGGCTGTCGACGCGGGCCAGGTATTCCTTCAGCAGGTTCAGACGTGTTCCCGCCGTGCCGAATTCGTAACCGTACTCGTCGTAGTCCTTCTCGAACCAGCCCGCGCCGATGCCGAGAATCAGGCGGCCACCGGAGATGTGGTCCACGGTGCGGGCCATATCGGCCAGCAGGTCCGGGTTGCGGTAGCCGCCACCGGTGACCAGCGCGCCCAGTTCGACCCGCTCGGTCTGCTCGGCGATGGCGCCGAGCATGGTCCAGCACTCGAAGTGCGCACCGTCGGGGTCGCCGTAGAGCGGGTAGAAGTGGTCCCAGTTGAACACGATGTCCACGCCCGCGTCCTCGGCACGGAGCACGGCGTCACGGATCAGTCCGTAGTCGGGGGCGTGCTGGGGTTGTATCTGAACTCCGATCCGAACGGGCCGGGCCATTGCTCCTCCTCGCGGTATCGATGCGTCGCAGGCGAGGCTACCCGCCCGGGCAGTAGGATTCCGCTCTGCGGCCGCGCCGCGGCACCCTCTACTCGGATCGTCCGGCACGTTCCTGCCGGTGAAGGGATTGATTCACGATGGCCACGGTCACCTTCGACCGCGCGACCCGGCTGTACCCGGGCGCCACCAAACCCGCCGTCGACCAGCTGGACCTCGAGATCGCCGACGGCGAATTCCTGGTGCTGGTCGGTCCCTCGGGCTGCGGCAAGTCCACCTCGCTGCGCATGCTCGCCGGGCTCGAGGACGTCGACGGCGGGCGCATCCTCATCGGCGACAAGGACGTCACCGTCGCCGAGCCCAAGGAACGCGACATCGCGATGGTGTTCCAGAACTACGCGCTGTACCCGCACATGACCGTCGCGGACAATATGGGTTTCGCGCTCAAGATGGCGAAGGTGCCCAAGGCGGAGCGCGACCAGCGGGTGCGGGAGGCGGCCGCGTTGCTCGACCTCGAACAGTTCCTGGACCGCAAGCCCAAGCAGCTGTCCGGCGGCCAGCGCCAGCGCGTGGCGATGGGCCGGGCGATCGTGCGGCAGCCGCAGGTGTTCCTGATGGACGAGCCGCTGTCGAACCTGGACGCCAAGCTGCGCGTGCAGACCCGCACCCAGATCGCGCAGTTGCAGCGCCGCCTCGGCACCACGACCGTCTACGTCACCCACGATCAGGTCGAGGCGATGACCATGGGCGACCGGGTGGCGGTGCTCAAAGACGGTCTGCTGCAACAGTGTGCGACGCCGCGCGACCTGTACCGGGACCCGGCGAATCTGTTCGTGGCGGGGTTCATGGGTTCCCCGGCGATGAATCTGTTCACACTGCCGGTCGCGGACGAGGGGGTGGTGCTGGGCGGGCACACACTGCCGGTGCCGCGTACGGTCGCCGACGCCGTCGAGGGAACCGTCGTGGTCGGCATCCGGCCGGAGCACTTCGACCTCGCCGGGTCCGGTGACGGGATCGCGATGGAGGTCGACGTGGTCGAGGAACTCGGCTCCGACGCCTACATCTACGGCCGCACCCTCGGCACGGACGGCGACTCGGGCGACGGCGAGACCATCGTGGCACGGGCGGACTGGCGCAATCCCCCGTCGAAGGGCGAAAAGCTCTCCCTGACAGCGACTTCCGAACACATCTACTTCTTCGCGCCCGAGGACGGCCGCCGCCTGAACTGAGGGACGACCGGCGCGCCCCGCCCCCGGCGTAAGCCGGGGCGGGTGCCTGCCGGTGGGTAAGCCGGGGTGAGCGCGCTCGTCGAGGGCTCAGGCCGGAGCGGATGCCTCGCGCTCGCGCGCTGCTCGCCACTTGCGGTTGACGCGGATGCGGAGGTTCTCCAAGGGCACCTCGTTGCCCGACGCGCTGCGCACCTCGACGCGCACCGGCTCGCCGGTGGCATCCTCGAGGCGTTCGAGCGGGGGTTCGCCGTCCTGCAGGTACTGGTCGCCCCACTGCCACAGGGCGAACACGACCGGTAGCAGGTCGCGGCCCTTGGCGGTGAGCACGTATTCGTCGCGGGTGCGCTTGCCGTCCTCGCGGTAGGGCTGTTTGCGGAGCAGGCCCGCCTCGGTGAGCTTGCGCAGGGCGGCCGAGGCGGCGGCGTCGGTGATGCCCACACGGGCGGCGAAGCCGTCGAAGCGCGTGGTGCCGTAGATGGTCTCGCGCAGGATGAGCAACGCCGACCGGGTGCCGACGATATCGAGCGCCTTGACGATCGAGCAGTGGTCGGGCTTCCACGAACTCAGGTCACGCAAGGGTCCTTCCAGTACAGCCGCCATGAGATCGATCATAGCAATTCTGACTTGTGGCAACTATTGCCAGCTCGTAGTCTGGCTATAGATCGGTTTAGCTAGAGCGAAGGAACCGTCATGAGAGACGCAGTCATCGTCGAGGCCGTGCGCACCCCCATCGGCAAGGGCAAGCCCACCGGCGCCCTGCACGGGGTGCATCCGGTCGATTTGCTGGCGCACAGCCTGCGCGAGGTGGTGCGGCGCAGCGGGATCGATCCGGAGCTGATCGACGACGTGATCGGCGGCGTCGTCACCCAGGTCGGCGAGCAGGCCGTCAATGTCACCCGGCGGGCCGCGTTGGCCGCCGGCTACCCCGAATCGGTGCCCGCGACCACCGTCGACCGCCAGTGCGGCAGCAGCCAGCAGGCCATCCACTTCGCGGCACAGGGCGTCATCGCGGGCGCGTACGACGTGGTGGTCGCCGCCGGACTCGAATCGATGAGCCGGATCCCGATGGGCACGAGCGTGCTCGGCGCCACCGATCTCGACGGGGTCGCGTTCCGCGAGCGCTACCCCGAAGAGCTTGTGCCGCAGGGCATCAGCGCCGAGCTGATCGCGGCCCGCTGGGGAATCGGCCGCACCGCCATGGACGAGTTCGCCCTCGCCAGCCACGAGAAGGCCGCCGCCGCGACGAAGAACGGCTCGTTCGAGGCGCAGCTCGCCCCCCTCGCCGGGCTGACCACCGACGAGGGTATCCGCGTCGGCAGCACACCGGCCACGCTCGCGGGCCTGCGACCGGCCTATTACAGCGAGGCGTACGCGGCCCGGTTCCCGGAGATCGGCTGGAATGTGACCGCCGCCAATGCCAGCCAGATCAACGACGGCAGCGCGGCCGTACTCATCACGACCAGCGAGAAGGCGAAGCAACTCGGCCTGACCCCGCTGGCCCGGCTGCACAGCTTCGCCGTGGCCGGCGACGATCCGCTGCTCATGCTGACCGCTGTCATCCCCGCCACTCGGAAGGTGCTGCGGCGCGCGGGTTTACAGCTTTCCGATATCGACCTGATCGAGATCAACGAGGCGTTCGCCTCGGTGGTGCTGGCGTGGCAGCGCGACACCGGTGCGGACCTGTCGCGGGTCAACGTGCACGGCGGCGCCATCGCCCTGGGGCATCCGCTCGGCGCGTCGGGCGCCCGGCTGGCCACCACCCTCGTGCACGCCATGCGCGAACGCGGCGCGCGGTACGGCCTGCAAACCATGTGCGAGGCAGGAGGTTTGGCCAACGCCACCGTCTTCGAGCGGTTGTGACGGTGGCCGGGCGGTGCATCGCCGTCAGCCGGTGACCTGTTCGGCCAGCAGCAGGCCGGTGACGAACGAGGCGGGCACCAGCAGGAGTGCGAGCGCCGCCCACCACCACATGTACCAGCGCTTGACTCCCGCGACGATCACCATCACCAGTCCGCCGCCGAGGGCCGCCGCGGTACCGCCCCACGAGACCAGGATGCCCCAGGTGGCGAACTCCTCGCGGCATCCGGTTCCGTAGCCGCACGGGTCGGTGGCCATGGCGAAGAACGGGGTGAACGACGCCGCGAACAGGCCGAGCAGGGCGGCGAGCGAATACAGCACGACGGCCAGCACCAGATCCCAGGTCCGGATGGGCCGGGGCGCGGGCGGCAGCGGCGGACAGGCCATCGGCTGGGGGTAGGTCATCATGGGTCCAGGGTGGCCGACCAGCGGCGGCTCGGGATCCGCAAAACTACTCAGTGCGAGCTGGTTAGGCTGCCGGGGTGAGCGATCTGCTGGATCCCGAGTCGGCCTTCGTCTACGCGATCCCGCTGCGGACGCGTTTTCGCGGGATCACGGTGCGCGAGGGGATGCTGGTCGAAGGGCCCCGTGGGTGGGGCGAATTCTGCCCGTTCCCCGAGTACGACGATCGGGAGGCGGCGGGTTGGCTGGCGACTACGGTCGAGCAGATCACCGAGGGGTGGCCGGCGCCGGTGCGGGAACGGATCCCGGTCAACTGCACCGTGCCCGCGGTCGGGCCCGAGCGGGCGCACGAGATCGTGGCCGGATCGGGATGCCGCACGGCGAAGGTCAAGGTCGCCGACCACCCCGATGCCCTGACCGAGGATTTGGAGCGGGTGGCCGCGGTCCGCGACGCCCTCGGGCCCGGCGGGGCCGTGCGGATCGATGCCAACGCGGCGTGGGATGTGGCGACGGCGGTAGCGCACATCCGCCGAATCGACCGGGCGGCAGGCGGTGTGGAGTACGTCGAGCAACCGTGCCGCACCGTCGAGGAGCTGGCGGAGGTGCGCCGCCGCGTCGAGGTCCGCATCGCCGCCGACGAATCCATCCGCCGGGCCGAGGATCCGCTGCGGGTGGCGGTCGCGGGAGCGGCCGACGTGGCCGTGCTCAAGTGCACTCCGCTCGGCGGTGTGCGCCGGGCGCTGCGGGTCGCCGCGGCCGCCGGACTTCCGTGCGTGGTCTCCTCGGCGCTGGAGACGAGCGTCGGCCTGTCCGCTCAGCTCGCCCTGGCCGGTGCGCTGCCGGACCTCGACTTCGCCTGCGGCCTGGGCACACTGCGCTTGTTCGACGGCGACGTCACCGCACCCTCGCTGCTCCCCGTCGACGGTTTCCTGCCCGTTCCGGCTACCCCGCCGGAGCCGAATCCGGAACTGCTGCAACGCTTCCGCCACCCGGACGCGGACCGGGAGCGCTGGTGGCGCGACCGCCTCGACCGCGTCCGCCGATTGCTGCCGTGAACCACCGCTCACGAGCGCCCTTACCCGGCGATACGGTGCGCCAGCACCCCTGCTCCCGGACCGGCGAGTTGCTCGAGCGCCACCGGACGGCCGGTGGCCGCGAGCAGGAGATCCGCCGCCTTCCCGGTGATCTCGGGGCCGGTTCCGGATTCCCAATCCATATCGGTGGCAACGAGTTTCAGGCCGGACAGCCGGGCCGGGGCGCCGAGGAAACGGTTGCCCACCACATAGTGCAGGACCGGGACCGCGTGCTCCGGCAGCAGGGGCAGGCTCCGCCGCAGCGGGCGGGCGATGTCCTGGCCGTGCACGAGCACGTCCATCAGCGGGTCCATCGGCGAGCTGAAGGGAGTGCGGCGGGACGATTCGGCGCTCTCGCGCAGTTGCTCGATCAGCTCGGCGGCGGGCAAGCGCGCCGCGCGTTCCCGCGCGACGGTGGCCTCCATCCGATCGAAGCTGCCGCGCGCCCGGATCGCCTCCTTCACCACCGACCACACCGACGTTCTGGTCGTCGTGGTCAGGTGCGCCAGCACCTCGTGTACGGTCCACGCCGCGCACAGCGACGGTGTCGACCACTCGTCGGCCCCGAGCCCGGCCAGGAACTCACACAACCGCAGCCGCTCGACCCGCACGGCGGCCTCGATCTGCGCCGTCTCCAGTACCGGCGCCCACGCACGCGAACGCTCGTCGTTGGTCTCGATCATCGAACCTCACTCGATAGCCCGTCCCGTCCCCGCTGTGTAGACGCGGCGAGATCGGCGAACTCATCGGCACGGTCGATGGGCGGGCGTCAGCACCAGCTCGCGTGGGGGCGGCAGACCTGCCAGCCGGTGCCGTCGGCGTTCGGAACCGCGGTCCAGGTGGACGTGCCCCGCTCGGCGCCCAGGGCGCGTTCGGGTCGCTGCGGACCGTTGTCGCGCTGACGATATGCACGCCTGTTGTCGCGAATCTCGTTCTGACGGAGCCTATTCGTTTCGAGGTGGTGGTAGCCACGCGGGTCGATGTGCCGCCAGCCGGTGGTGTCGCGCGGGTCGGCCGGACCGCGGTCGGAGTGCGTCCGCACGCCCGGGTCGGCGGCCGCGACCCCGGCGGTGACCAGGGAGCCGAGGGCGGCCGCGCCTGCGACCAGGGCCAGAGCGGCCGTCCGGGTTGCCCGGCGACCGGCCGTCGCCTCGGGGTGGGATCTGCGGTCCGTCGCCGGATGTCGCCTCGGAAGTACACGTCGCATTGTCGGCCCCTTTGCCTCGTTGCTGTCGTGCGCCCTGTTCACCTGCGCGTCAGAGCCCATCTACGTAGGTTAATAGTACGTAGTTGAATCGTACGTACGGCGAACGTAGATTGCTCGTAGTCGTGCCTCGGGCCATAGGGGCCGACCGGAGCGGAAGCGGGTCAGCCGAGGCGGACGCCGCAGCCCAGCATGGTGGTGCGCAACAGCAGCGCGGCCTCCGGACCGATCACGCCGTCCACCAGCTCGACGTAGCGAGAGCAGAATTCGGGGCCGTGGGCGGTCAGCTCGGCGCCGGCGGGCTCCAGGTGATGCGCGATTTCGTGCAGGATCACCAATTCCCGCAGGGCCCAGGCGGTTCCGCGGGTGTGCAGGGGCACGGCCAGCACCGCGGTCTCGACCTCGTAGTGCGCGGCCGACGCACCCGCCCGGGCACGGACGGTCAGAGGAGTGTGTGACCTTTCCCATTGTGCCCGTACCCAATTCAGTGACAAGACACGATCGACGTAGCTCTGCACCGACTCCACCGAGGCGAAGCGCCGCTCGACCGGCAGCGTGATCTGCGAGCCGTGCAGATCCACCGTCCGGGCCCCGTACGCGTCGGCCCGCTCGAACATCCGCCGCACCAACCCCTCGGCGTCGTACACCTTGCCGCGCTGGGCATCCCGCACACTCACGACCTGACCCCTACCCACCCGAGCCCACGACGCGGCACCGTTCACCCGTCGCCCGAACCGAGCTGACCGCGGGCCGCGCCCAGTTCGGGCGCCGAGCCCAGGCGCGCCGCCCGGCCCGCGCGGTCCCCGGCGCGCCGGGCGGCGGCCGAGTAGCCCGCCGACTCCTGCGGGCCGCGCCACGTGCCGCGGGCCTCCGAGGTGCGGGTATAGAAGTCGTGCAGCTCCAGTTCCTTGTCGCGCAGGGCCAGTTCGGTGCCGGGGGCGGCGGTCGGCTCCGCGCGCACCTCGGCCTCCACGTCCGCGCGCACCTCGGCCAGCCGCTTGCCGACGCGGGCGGCGAAGGCCATCTGGAAGTTCAGCCGGGCGGTCACCGCCGCGACCGGAGCCTGCACGCGGCGCTGCACCGCACGGCCCCAACGGTTCTCGACGACGATCTTCTCCACCGTCGCCGACTTGTACCGGCCCGACTTGATGTACTGGTCCGAGGCCCGCACCATCTGCACCAGCAGGCTGGTGTACAGCGCCTCGCAGGTGGCGATGTCGGTGTCGAAGCCGTAGGCGTACACCTGCGTGGACGAGCGGGCCACGTCGCAGCGCACGTCGTTGGCCGCCGCGATCGCCACGAACAGCTGCACATACGTGCGCAGCCCGCGCTTACCGGCCGCGCCGATCGCAATCACCTTCTGCGTGGGCGTTTTCCGATGCTCGCGGCCGGCGATGTGGGCGCGCGCCACCGTCAGGTCGATCGACGAACGGGTCGCCAGGCGCTGCGCGGCGGCGAGAAATGCCTCGGCCTCGTGCTCGTTGTCGGTCGACTCGGCCTGGCGGAGCAGCCCACCGATCCTGGTTAGCAGTTTGTCGTTTGTCAGCTGGGTCGACATCGGAGCCCAGGATAGAAGAACCGGCCGACACAACTCGCGGCGAACAATGTATCTTGCCTTGTGCAACCGGCTGAGTGTGCTGGCGCTCACGAGCACTCCTCGCTGGCGTTCGGCGTCACTCGTGCACCGGAGCGCGCTGTGTCGATGGTTCGCTCACAAGCTCGCTCACGTCTCGACCCTGGAGTATCGATGGCTTTGAACAAGGTGTCGTCACGACGCTCGTCCCTGGTGTCTCGCGCCGCGCTGGCCGCCGTCTCGGCCGCGCTGCTCACCGCGACCTTCACCAGTGCGTGCTCGAGCGGCGGGGGTGACGACGCCACCAATCAGAACCTGAGCGGCCGCGGCCCCATCACCTACGTGGAGGGCAAGGACACCACGGAGTCGGGTGCGGTGAAGCAGCTCATCGAGCGCTGGAACGCCACCCATCCCGACGAGAAGGTGACGTTCAAGGAACAGTCCAACGACGCCTCCCAGCAGTACGACGACCTGGCTCAGCACATGCGGGCCAAGCAGCCGGACTACGACGTGATGGCGCTGGACGTGCCGTGGACCGCGGAGTTCGCGGCGAAGGGCTGGATCCAGCCGCTGCAGGACTCCTTCGCCATCGACACCGCCACGCTGCTGTCGCCGACGGTCGCCAGCGCCACCTACAAGGGCACCCTCTACGCGGCTCCGCGCAACACCAACGGCGGCCTGCTGTACTACCGCAAGGACCTGGTGCCGAACCCGCCGAAGACCTGGACGGAGCTGCTGAACGACTGTGGCGCCGCGCGCGACCACCAGATCGGTTGCTACGCCGGGCAATTCGCGCCCTACGAGGGGTTGACGGTGAACTCGGCCGAGGTCATCAACGCCTTCGGCGGCACCTTCGTCGGCCCGGACGGCAAGACGCCGACGGTGAACAGCCCGCAGGCCCGCGCCGGACTGCAGGTGCTCGTCGACGCGTACAAGAACGGGGAGATCCCCAAGGAGTCCATCTCCTTCAAGGAGCCCGAGAGCCAGAACGCCTTCGCCCAGGGCAAGTTGCTGTTCCTGCGCACCTGGCCGAACTTCTACGGCGTCGCCAACGCCGACTCCTCGGTGGTGAAGGGCAACGTCGGCGTCGCCCCACTGCCCGGCAAGGACGGCATCGGCGCGTCGACCCTCGGTGGGTACAACGCGGCGATCAGCGCGTACTCCAAGCACAAGGCCACCGCGCTGGACTTCCTGCGCTTCATGATCAGCGAGGACGCCCAGCGCATCGTCGCCGAGGGCGCGTTCCCGCCGGTGCGGCAGTCGATGTACGACGACCCGGCCCTGATCGCCAAGTTCCCCTACCTGCCGGCGCTCAAGGATTCCATCGCCAGCGCGGTGCCGCGCCCGGTCACCCCCTACTATCCCGCGGTGTCGAAAGCCATCCAGGACAACGCCTATGCTGCGTTGACCGGAGCCAAATCCGTCGACGACGCGATCACCGGCATGCAGAAGGGCATCCAGGCGGCCGGATCGTAGACGACGGAGAAGCACCCACCGAGCCAGCCCCGTAGGAGAGAAGAACGTGTCAGATCCTTCGGGAGCGACCGACCTCGCGCCGCCCGCCGCACCGGCGGAACCGACTCCGAGTCGGCGGGCCGGATCCCGAAGCAGTTCCCCGGGTTCGGCGCGGCCGTGGTTGTTCGTCGCACCCGTACTCGTGACGCTGGCCGTCATCATCGGGTATCCCGTGGTGCGGGCGGTGGTGATGTCCTTCCAGAAGGACTCGGGGCTCAACGACGCCACCGGGATGTTCGAGGAGGGCGGGTTCGCCGGGTTCGACAACTACACGCACTGGCTGCTGCAGCAGTGCACCCTGCCCGGCGGAGCCTACGAGGCCTGCCCCACCGGCAACCTGGGCTCGCAGTTCTGGGTGGCCATCGGCATCACGCTGCTGTTCACGGTGGTGACCGTGGCGCTGGAGGCGACCATCGGGCTCGGCATGGCCGTGGTGATGGGTAAGACCTTCCGCGGCCGGGCGCTGCTGCGGGCGGCGGTGCTGATCCCGTGGGCGATCCCGACCGCGGTCACGGCTCGGCTGTGGGAGTTCATGTTCCAGTACGACGGGGTGGTGAACCGGGTGCTGGGCACCCACATCCTGTGGCAGACCGACCCGTGGTGGTCGCGGTTCGCGGTGATCATCGCCGACGTCTGGAAGACCACGCCGTTCATGGCGCTGCTCGTTCTGGCCGGGCTGCAGGTCATTCCGGGCGATGTGTACGAGGCGGCGCGGGTCGACGGCGCCTCGGCGTGGCAGCGCTTCACCCACATCACGCTGCCGCTGCTGAAGCCCGCGCTGCTGGTCGCGGTGCTGTTCCGCACGATGGACGCGCTGCGCCTCTACGACCTGCCGGCGATCATGACGCAGGGCAACCCGGCGACCCGGACCATCTCGATCCTGGTGGTCGACCAGGTGCGCCAGGGCCAGAACAGTGCCGCGGCGCTGTCGGTCATCACCTTCCTGTTGATCTTCGCGGTCGCCTTCGTACTGGTGAAGGTGCTGGGCGCCAATGCCGTAGCGACCCAGGAAGAACAGCGGAAGGCGCACTGATGACCACGCTCACCGACGCGCCCACCGGCGCCACCGCCGCCACCGTCACCGCCGACGTGCCGTGGACCCAGCGCCTGCGTTCGGCTCGGGTCTACGTCGGCGCGCTGATCGTGCTGGTGTGGGGACTGGGACCGTTCTACTGGATGGTGGTCACCGCCTTCCGGGACCCGGCCTACACCTTCGAGAACACGCCCTGGCCCACCCACGTCACGCTGGAGAACTTCCGCAACGCGTTCGACACCAGCCGCGGCAACGATTTCGGGCGGGCGGTCACCAACAGCATCATCATCGGCCTCGCCACGGCGGCCCTCGCGCTGCTGATCGGCATGCTGGCCGCCTACGCCCTGGCCCGCCTCACGTTCCGGGGCAAGACCCTGGTGGCCGGGCTGGTGCTGAGCGCGTCGATGTTCCCGGTGGTGGTGCTGGTGACGCCGCTGTTCCAGCTGTTCACCGATATCGGCTGGATCGGCCACTACCAGGCGCTGATCATCCCGAACATCTCGTTCGTGCTGCCGCTGACGGTCTACATCCTGGCGTCGTTCTTCGCCGAGTTGCCGTGGGAACTCGAGGAGGCCGCGCGCATCGACGGCGCCACCCGCTTCCAGGCCTTCCGCCTGATCATGCTGCCCCTGGCCGCACCGGCCGTATTCACCACCGCGATCCTGGCTTTCATCGCCGCGGTGAACGAATACCTGCTGGCCCGCCTGCTGTCGGCGGATTCCACCGAACCGGTCACCGTCGCCATCGCCCGATTCTCCGGCAACGACCCCCTGGTCCAGCCCTACGCCGCGATCATGGCCGCCGGCACCATCGTCACCGTCCCGCTGGTCATCATGGTGCTGCTCTTCCAGCGCCGCATCATCTCCGGCCTGACCGCGGGCGGCGTCAAGAGCTGACAGCACGCGCGGTCGAACCAGTAGTCTGTGTTTCGAATGGGGTTTTCGCGGTAGTTCGCTCTTTGTTGCGGTAGTTCGATCCTTGTTCGGGTAGGTGTTCGTGCAATAGGTCCGGCATCTCAGGAGATGATCGTGAGTTCGATCCGTAAGCGACGGCACCACGACAATCGGAACGACGCCCCGTACGCCTCGGTCGCCGGATGGAACGAGCCACCGAGTGGCACGGCACGGCGGCAGCGCGAGCAGCAGTACCGGCTCCGGCGGCGCGGGCGGCCACCCACCCTCGAGACGCCGCAGTCCCGGCCGCCGCGCACGCGGGCGCAGCGGGTGCGGCGGCTGCTGCTGGCCCTGTTCGTGATCTTCCTGGTATTTCCGGCGCTGTTGATGACACTGGCGTACTGGAGCGCCGAGATCCCCGATCCGGCGGCGGTGCAGACCAATCAGATCGCCACCATCACCGCCTCCGACGGCACCACGGTGCTCGCGAAAGTGGTTCCGCCGGAAGGCAATCGGACGCCGGTGCCGCTGTCGGACGTGCCGCAGCCGGTCCGCGACGCGATGCTGTCGGCTGAGGACCGCAACTTCTACACCAATCCCGGCTACTCG
Source organism: Nocardia wallacei (assembly GCF_014466955.1). NCBI lineage: Bacteria > Bacillati > Actinomycetota > Actinomycetes > Mycobacteriales > Nocardiaceae > Nocardia > Nocardia wallacei. The sequence goes on from NZ_AP023396.1 coordinate 7,683,351, forward strand.
GCCTCGGCGTTCCTGCGCGCGGCCCGCGACAACGTGCTGTCCCGGGACGACGCCGGGGGCGGGTCGACGATCACCCAGCAGTACGTCAAGAACGCCTTCCTCAGCTCCGAACGCACCCTGTCGCGCAAGATGCGGGAGCTGATCATCTCCGCGAAGATGGCGCGGCAGTGGAGCAAGGACGACATCCTCGCCGCCTACTTCAACACCATCTACTACGGCCGCGGCGCGTACGGCATCGCGGCGGCGGCCAAGGCGTACTTCGACAAGCCGGTGCCGGAGCTGACCCTGGCCGAGGGCGCGGTGCTGGCCGCGGTGGTGCGCACGCCGTCGATCCTCGACCCGGAAACCCATCTGCCGCAACTGAAGGCGCGCTGGAACTACGTCCTCGACGGCATGGTCGAGATGGGCACGCTGCCCGGGGCGCAGCGGCCCGGGCTGCGGTTCCCGGAGATCGCGCCGATCACGGTCGCGGCCGACGATGCCGCGCACGGCCCGGCCGGGCTGGTCCGTACCCAGGTGCTGCGCGAGCTGCGCGCGGCCGGGGTGAGCGAGCAGGAGATCAATACCGGCGCGCTGCAGGTGGTGACGACCATCGACGCGCGTGCCCAGCAGTCCGCCGTGGACGCGGTGCACGACCGCCTCGGTCCGCAGCCGCCGGAACTGCGCGGGGCGGTGGTGTCGATCGATCCGCGGTCGGGTGCGGTGCGCGCCTACTACGGTGGCGACGACGGCGTCGGATTCGATTTCGCTCAGGCTCCGCTGCAGACGGGTTCGTCGTTCAAGACGTTCGCGGTGCTGGCGGCGCTGCAGCAGGGCGTCTCGCTGTCGTACCAGCTCGACAGCGGCCCGGTGACGGTGAACGGGGTCAGGGTCACCAATGTCGAGGGCGAGTCGTGCGGAACCTGTTCGCTCGCAGAGGCTTTCAAGCGCTCGCTGAACACCAGTTTCTACCGGCTCGCCGATGTGGTGGGCCCGCAGGCCATCGCCGACGCCGCGCACCTGGCCGGGATTCCGGACCAGATTCCGGGGGTGCCCGGCAAGACGCTCACCGAGGAGGGCGGCGGCATCCCCACGCCGTCGATCGTGCTGGGCGTCTATTCGGTGCGGCCCATCGATATGGCCTCGGCGTACGCGACCATCGCGGCGTCGGGGGTGTACCACCGGCCGTATTTCGTGCAGCGCGTCGTCGCCGGTGACGGCCGGGTGCTGCTGGACCGCGGCGCGCCCGGGCAGGGCCGCATGCCGCCGGGCGAACAGCGACTGCCCAGGCACGTGGCCGACGGTGTCACGCAGGCGATGCAGCCGATCGCGGCATACTCGAACCGGCACGATCTGGCCGGGCGGCCGTCGGCGGCCAAGACGGGCACCACGCAGCTGGGCGACACCGGCGCCAACAAGGACGCCTGGATGATCGGCTTCACGCCGTCGCTGGCGACGGCGGTGTGGGTGGGCACCGAACAGTCCCAGCCGATCCGTACCTCGCGCGGCGCCCCGATCTACGGCTCCGGACTGCCCGCGGACATCTGGAAGCAGACCATGGACGGCGCGCTGGCGGGCAGCCCGGTCGAGCAGTTCCCCACGCCCGGTCCGGCCGCTTCCGCGGGTCCGCTGTTCGGTGGCCCGCCCGCCCCGCCGACGGAGGCGCAGGGCCCGTTCGATGTGCTCGCGCCGCCGTCGGACTCGCCGCCGGATCCGGTGATCGTATTCCCGCCCGCGCCACCCGAACCCGCGCCCGCACCGCCGGAACCGAGACAGGTCGAGATCTTCCCGGGCCTGAGCATCCCCGTGCCGGGCTGATCCGAGCCGGATGACGGGGACACGCCGCAGCGGTTGTGACAAACCGAATCCTCGTTGTGCGACCGTCGGCCAGCCGCCGCCGATAGGGTGGAGCCGGTGCGAAAGGGCAGGTCCCGTGGAATCGATGACGTGGCAAGGACCGGGCCGGGATGATCATGGCCGAACCGAAATGATTCCGAACGGGTAGATGTCCGACGGCGATGGCAGGATGCAGGAGGATGTGCGCACAGTGAGTAACCAGTCCGGCGTCGGTCCGAGCCGCGCGGGACGGCACACAGCACGAGACATAGGGGCGACACCGGTGGATTTCAATGTCGTTGACCGCCACGAGACGCTGGTGGCGGGGACGGTGCTACGGAGCCCGGCGCTGGCGGTCGAGGGACCGCGGCGGTTGCGGGTGGAGGAGGCGTGGAAGCGCAATCTGGCGCGCCCGTTACCCGGCCCGCCGGCGACCGCGTACGTCGACCACGCACCGGAGATCGGTTCGTATCTGACCCACATCGTCGGTTATCGCTGCGACAGCCTGGCCGATCTGCAGCCCGGTGACGTACTGGCCCGGGTGCCGGCGGGCCGGTTCGCGCGGTTCATCCGCACCGGCGACGACCTCGGCGACACCATCGTGTCCGTGTGGCGGGCGGTGTGGGATCTGGAGGCGGCCGGTGCGCTGGTGCGCGCCTACACCGGCGATTTCGAGCACTATCCGGACGTGCGGACGGTCGAGGTCTTCGTCGCCCTGAAGGACGACGGCACGACCGGCGACGGCGACGAGTAGAGGGGGCACACCGTGGACTTCGAGATCGTCACGCTGGACGAGAGCCTGGTGGCCGGCCTCACCGTCCCGCTGGCGGGCCGCGAGGTGACCGCCCGCGACCTGGACCTGGTCAACTTCACCTGGGACCGGTACCTGTGCCGGGAGAAGAGCGTGCCGCGGGTGGCGGCCTACATCGGCCAGCACGACCACGCCGTCGCCGTGCTCGGCTACGCGCTGGATTCGCTGGAGCAACTCGACGTCGGCGACGTCATGACCCGCATACCGGCCGGGCGCTACGCCAAGTTCGTCGTCTCCGACAAGCCCTACGACCTGCTGCGCACGGCGTGGGCACAGGTCGCCAAGGCCGAGAGCGCCGGGACCATCACCCGTTCCCACACCGCGGAGGTCGAGCGCTACACGGGGCCGACGTCGGTCGAGGTATACGTCTCACTGGACTGAGGGCGAAAAGCAAAGCCCGGCCGAGGATTCGGACCGGGCTTTCCCTCGTTCGCGGAAAGCTCCTGCCTATTCCGCTCCCACAATGAAGGTTTCCAGCTCCGCGCGGGCGACGTCGTCGGCCATCTGCTTCGGCGGGGACTTCATCAGGTAGGCCGAGGCCGGGAGGATCGGGCCGCCGAGGCCGCGGTCCTTGGCGATCTTGGCCGCGCGGATGGCGTCGATGATGATGCCCGCCGAGTTCGGCGAGTCCCACACCTCGAGCTTGTACTCCAGGTTCAGCGGCACATCGCCGAAGGCGCGGCCCTCGAGCCGCACGTAGGCCCACTTGCGGTCGTCGAGCCAGCCGACGTGGTCGGACGGGCCGATGTGCACGTCGCCCGCGCCCAGCTCCTTCTTGAGGTTGCTGGTGACGGCCTGGGTCTTGGAGATCTTCTTGGACTCCAGCCGCTCCCGCTCGAGCATGTTCTTGAAGTCCATGTTGCCGCCCACGTTGAGCTGCATGGTGCGGTCCAGCTGCACGCCGCGGTCCTCGAACAGCTTGGCCATCACGCGGTGGGTGATGGTGGCGCCGACCTGGCTCTTGATGTCGTCACCGACGATCGGGACACCGGCGTCGACGAACTTCTTCGCCCAGACCGGGTCGGAGGCGATGAAGACCGGCAGCGCGTTCACGAATGCGACACCGGCGTCGATGGCACACTGCGCGTAGAACTTGTCGGCCTCCTCGGAACCCACCGGGAGGTAGGACACCAGCACGTCGACCTTCGCGTCCTTCAGCGCCTGGACCACGTCGACGGCCTCGGCGTCGGACAGCTCGATGGTCTCGGCGTAGTACTTGCCGATGCCGTCCAGCGTCGGGCCACGCTGCACACCGACACCGCTCGGCGGCACGTCGGAGATCTTGATGGTGTTGTTCTCGCTGGCGAAGATCGCGTCCGACAGGTCGAATCCGACCTTCTTGGCGTCGACGTCGAACGCGGCGACGAACTTCACGTCGCGCACGTGGTAAGGGCCGAACTTGACGTGCATGAGGCCGGGGACGGTCGCGTTCTCGTCCGCGTCCTTGTAGTACTGCACGCCCTGGACCAGCGAGGAGGCGCAGTTGCCCACACCCACGATGGCCACGCGAATCTCGGTGTCGGATGCGGCGCTCGCGCCGTGCTCAGCCGTGTTGACATCACTCATGGCCGATATTTCCCTCTTTCTGTGGTGCCGCCTTCATTGACTGCTCCGCTGCAATCAACTCGTTGAGCCAGCGCACTTCGCGCTCGCTTGATTCGAGCCCGAGCTGGTGGAGCTGGCGGGTATAGCGATCCAGGGTTCCGCTGGCCCGTTTGATCGCCTCCCGCAGACCTTCTCGGCGCTCTTCGACCTGCCGTCGTCTGCCCTCGAGGATCCGCATCCGCGCCTCGGCGGGGGTGCGGCTGAAGAAGGCGAGATGAACGCCGAAGCCGTCGTCGGTGTAGTTCTGCGGACCGGTGTCGGCGAGTAGTTCGCTGAAGCGCTCTCGACCCGGTTCGGTCAGTTGGTAGACCCGGCGCGCCCGTCGCGTGACCGCGCCGGCGGGACTCTCCTCCGCGATCAACCCGTCGGCCTGCATGCGGCGCAGGGTCGGGTAGAGCGAACCGTAGGAGAAGGCTCGGAACGGTCCCAGCAGGCCGGTCAGCCGCTTGCGCAGCTCGTAGCCGTGCATGGGCGACTCCAGGAGCAGCCCGAGAATCGCGAGTTCGAGCACGGGCCTCACCTCCTGACTGTTGTCTGCAGATCTAACCGGTAGATGCGATTCCAAACTATATCGCACCGATACATTGAGTGAGAGGCCGACAGGAAAACCGAGCGGTCGGACGGCGTTGAGCCCACCCGTACCCGGGGCATTCCATCGAACAGCGCGGCAGCGCGTGTCGGGTGTCCCCGCTACTCTGGGATGCGTGCGAATTCAGCGGCAGGTAGTGGACTATGCGCTCCGGCGCAGGTCGCTGCTGGCCGACGTCTATGCGGGCCGAGTGGGCGTCGCCGAGGTGTGCGATGCGAACCCGTATCTGCTGCGGGCGGCGAAGTTCCACGGGCGGGGGAGCGAGGTCACATGCCCCATCTGCAGGAAAGAGCAGTTGACTCTCGTATCGTGGGTCTACGGCGAGGGGCTGGGCCCGGTGGCGGGTTCGGCCCGCACGCCCGAGGAGTTGGTCCGGTTGGCCGAGTCCCGTGAGGAGTTCACGGTGCACGTCGTCGAGGTGTGCCGAACCTGCAGCTGGAATCATCTGGTGCAGTCCTACGTGCTCGGGCACTCGCCGACGCCTCGTCGGCGTACCGGTACCCGGCGGACCGCCGCCGAGTGATGGGCACCGCCGACTGAAATGCGGAGCACAGGTGTGCCCGCCCGCGATCGATCGCCGGGAGGCGTAGCAGGCAGCGTGCGTGACCGCGTAGGCTCCCGCTTCGATCCCCAATCGAACAGCGCAACGATCGCAACGAGCTACCCGGACCGTTTCGAGTTATGGAGATCCAGGCTGTGACTTCGCCCCACGACGATGGCCCCCACGGTGAGCGACCCCCACGCGGCACGCAACCGCGGCCGGGCGGCTATCCGCCGCCGCGGCCGTCCGGCCCACCGCCCGGGCGTCCGCTACCGCCGGTCCGTCCGGGGCAGGGTCCCGGCCCCGCCCCGCGCGGCGGGCCACCGCCCCGCCGTCCCGGACCCCCGCCGCAGGGCGAGCCCCGCGGTCCGCAGCCGCCACGCGGACCGGGCGGCCAGCCGCCCCGCCGTCCGGGCCCGCCGCCGGGGCCGCGTTCCGGCCCGATGCCGGTGGACCCGGCCCGCGCCACGCAGAAGATGAGCCGGCCCGACCAGTCCACCAAGAAGATCTCGGCGGGCTCGCTGAGTGAGGCTGTCGCCCAGCGCAATCAGCGTTCCGGCACGGCGACCCGGCCCCGCCCCACGCGCGACGGCAGCCGCCCGGTCACCGGCGGGCACCGCGCGGCGGACGGCGCCCCGCCGTCCGGTCCGCCGCCCCGCAAGAACGGCGGCAGCGGCGGCTCGGGTCCCGGCGGCCGCCGCCCGCAGGCGAAGAAGAAATCGCCGTGGCGGATCGTGCGGCGCGTGCTCTATGTGCTGGTGGCGCTCGCCATCGTGGTGCCGAGCGCGGTCTTCCTGGTCGCGTACACCACCGTTTCGGTACCCCAGCCGGGCGATCTCAAAACCAATCAGGTCGCCTCGATCCTCGCCTCGGACGGCACCTCGGAACTCGCGAAGATCGTGCCGGACGACGGCAACCGCACCGACGTCACCATCGACCAGATCCCGCCGCACGTGCGCAACGCGGTGATCGCGGCCGAGGACCGGGACTTCTACACCAACCCCGGCTTCTCCATCTCCGGTTTCGCCCGTGCCGCCCGCGACAACGTGCTGGGCAAGGAGAGCGCCGGTGGTGGTTCGACGATCACCCAGCAGTACGTCAAGAACTCGATGGTCGGTAACCAGCGCTCGCTCAGCCGCAAGATGCGCGAGCTGGTGATCTCGGCCAAGATGGCGCGGCAGTGGAGCAAGGACGACATCCTCGCCGCCTATCTCAACACCATCCCCTTCGGCCGCGGCACCTTCGGCATCGACGCGGCGGCCCACGCCTACTTCGACAAGCCGGTCCAGGAGCTGACCGTCGAGGAGGGCGCGATGCTGGCCGCCACCATCCAGCAGCCCTACGGCCTGGACCCGGAGAACAACCCGAAGGGCGCCGAGGCGCGCTGGAACTACGTCCTCGACGGCATGGTCGGCGCGGGCTCGCTCCCGGCCGCCCAGCGCAAGGGCATGGTGTATCCGCAGGTGCAGCCGTCGGCCAAGGCAGGTGAGGAATCGGCCGGTTCCGGTCCCGAGGGACTGATCAAGCGACAGGTGCTCAACGAGCTGTCCGAGGCCGGTATCAGCGACACCCAGCTCAACACCGAGGGCCTGCAGATCACCACCACGATCGACGCGAAGGCGCAGCAGGCCGCCGTCGACGCCGCCCGCAAGAACATGCAGGGCGAGCCGGAGAACCTGCGCACCGCGGTGGTGTCGGTCGATCCCAAGACGGGTGCGGTGCGCGCCTACTACGGCGGCGAGAACGGCCAGGGCTACGACTTCGCCAACGCGGGCCTGATGCCCGGTTCGTCGTTCAAGGTCTTCGGCCTGGCGGCGAATCTCGAACTGGGCAAACCGCTTTCGACGATGTACGACAGCTCGCCGCTGACGGTGAACGGCATCAAGATCACCAACGTCGAGGGCGAGCAGTGCGGCACCTGCACCATCGCCGAGGCCCTCAAGCGGTCGCTGAACACCAGCTTCTACCGCATGGAGCTGGACATGGGCCAGAACTCCGGCCCGCAGAAGATCGCCGCCATGGCGCACAAGCTGGGCATCCCGGACACGATCCCGGGCGTGGGCAAGTCGCTGGTCGACCCCGACGGCGGCCCGCCCAACAACGGCATCGTCCTGGGTCAGTACCAGGCCCGGCCGCTGGATATGGCCTCGGCGTACGCCACGCTGGCCGCCTCCGGCGTCTTCCACAAGCCGCACTTCATCTCCAAGGTCGTGACCGCCGACGGGCAGGTCCTGCTCGACCGCGGCGAGGTCGCCGGTGAGCAGCGCGTCCCCGCCGCCATCGCCGACAACGTGACCTCCGCGATGCAGCCGATCGCCGGCTGGTCGCGCCACCACGACCTGGCCGGTGGGCGCGCCTCGGCGGCCAAGACCGGTACCGCCCAGCTCGGCGACACCGGCGAGAACCGCGACGCCTGGATGGTCGGCTACACACCGCAGTTGTCCACGGCGGTGTGGGTCGGCACCGAGGAGGGCGAGAAGCTGCGCAACTCCAGCGGCGCCATGATCTACGGCTCCGGCCTGCCGTCGGACATCTGGAAGGACACCATGGACGGCGCCCTGAAGGGCACCCCCAACGTGAACTTCCCCAAGCCGGCGCCGATCGCCGGGCAGGCGGGTGTGCCGTCGTGGACTGCCGCCTACACCCCGCCCTCGACGACGCAGGAGTACGTCCCGCCGGTGGTTGTGACCCCGTCGCAGGTGGAGATCCTGCCGGGCATCACCATCCCGGTGCCGGGCCTGGCGCCCAACCAGCGCTTGCAGCAACAGCAACAGCAGCAAGGCCAAGGGCAGCAACAGGACTCGGGCGCGGGTCCGCTACCGGGACAGCCGGTCGCGCCGTCCGGAGAACCGAGCGCCCCGGAAGGTAATCAGCAGGGGACAGGGAACGGTACGTCACCGCGGCAACGGTAGCCTCGGACGGCGTGATCGAGCAGCAACTGGTGAACCCTCCGGCCACCGGAGACGCCGGCCCCGACGACGTCCGTGGCTACGCGTCTCCGGCGCCGGTGGCACCGGATTCGAGGTCGGCCGACCGGCGGGACAAGCCGAGCCGGACCGACTCGCTGACCTCGCAGTTGTCCACCGTCATCGGCGGACCGGTCGGTCACCACGCGCTGATCGGACGCACCCGGTTCTGGACGCCGCTGCGGGTGTTGCTGGCGATCGCGGTCGTGTTCCTGGCGCTGGGCTGGGCGGGCAAGGCGGGCTGCATCCAGCAGACGTCCGACGGCGAGGGCGGCCTCACCCTGGACTGGAACAACGGCCGCCAGTACGTGGCCATGTGCTACTCGGACACCGTGCCGCTCTACGGTGCCGAGCACCTCGACGAGGGCGCCTTCCCCTACAAGAAGCAGTGGACCGAATTCGGTTCCGACGGCAAGCCGCAGGCCCGGTACATGGAGTATCCGGTGCTGTCGGGTCTGTACCAGTACGCGGCGATGGAGGTCGCCACCGCGTGGGAGCAGCTGCGGCTGCCCGGAGCGCTGCCGGTGGTGGTGTATTTCAATGTCGCCGTGGTGGGTCTGGCGATGGCGTGGCTGGTCACCGTGTGGGCCTCGGCGCGGCTGTCCGGGCGCCGGGTGTGGGATGCGGCGCTGGTGGCGGCCTCGCCGCTGGTGCTGGTGCACGCGTTCACCAATTTCGACGCGCTGGCAACGGCTTTCGCGGCGACGGGCCTGCTCGCCTGGGCGCGGCGGCGGCCGGTGCTGGCGGGCGTGCTGCTCGGGCTCGGCGGCGCGGCGAAGCTGTATCCGCTGCTGCTGCTCGGCCCGATCCTGGTGTTGTGCCTACGTTGCGACGGGCGGCACCGGATGACCGGGCTGCGCGAACGACTGCGGCATCGCGCGGGTCCGTGGCAGGGCCTGCGGGAGTATCTCGCCGACGCGCAACTGAGCCCGCTGCGTTCGGCCGGGCTGGCGGTCGGCGCGGCGACCACCTCCTGGCTGCTGGTGAACCTGCCCATTCTGGTGCCGTTCCCGAACGGATGGCGAGAGTTCTTCCGGCTCAACACCGAACGTCACGCCGACCCGGATTCGATCTACAACGTCGTCACGTCGTTCACCGGGTGGGCGGGCTTCGACGGGCCGCTGCAGCCGTCGCAGACGCCGACCGTGCTGAACCTGGTGTCGCTGTCGCTGTTCGTGGCCGCCTGCGCCGCGATCGGGTACATCGGGCTGACCGCGCCGCGGCGGCCGCGGGTGGCGCAGTTGATCTTTCTGGTGGTGGCGGCGTTCCTGCTGACCAACAAGGTATGGAGTCCGCAGTACTCGCTGTGGCTGGTGCCGCTGGCGGTGCTGGCGCTGCCGCATCGGCGAATCCTGTTGGCGTGGATGACGATCGACGCCCTGGTGTGGTTCCCGCGCATGTACTACTACCTGGGCACGGACAAGAAGGGCGTGCCCGAGCAGTGGTTCACCGGCACGGTCGTGCTGCGCGATCTGGCCGTGATCGGCCTGTGCGCGTTGATCATTCGCCAGATCTACCGCCCGGCCGAGGATCCGGTGCGCCGCGACGGTGTGGACGACCCGGTCGGCGGCGTCCTGGACCGTGCGGCCGACCCACTGCTCCCCTGGTTGCCCACGGCCCTGCGCCCCCGCCCGACTTCTGCCCCACCTGCGGCGGCGGCAGCACCGCGACACCTGGAATGATCATGGTCATGACGACACTCAGCGACAAGGCCGCAGCGTTCCTGGCTCTGCATCGGCCCGGCGATCCGGCGGTGCTGCCGACGGTGTGGGATGCCTGGTCGGCGGGGCTGGTGCAGGAGGCCGGGTTCGCGGCGCTGACCATCGGCAGCCACCCGCTGGCGGATTCGGTCGGCAAGGCCGATCAGGAGGGGATGGACTTCGCCGCCGACGTCCTCCGCCGGGTCGGTGAAATCACCTCTGCCGTGGACATTCCCGTCTCCGTCGACCTGGAATCCGGGTACGGCCAGGAGCCGGCGCGGTTGATCGAGGGACTGCTGGAGGCGGGCGCGGTCGGCTTCAACCTGGAAGACAGCGTGCACGCCGAGGGCGGTCGGCTGCGCGAACCACAGGAGCACGCGGACCTGGTCGCCGCGCTGCGGCAGGCGGCCGACGCGTCCGGCGTGCACGTGGTGATCAACGCTCGCACCGATCTGCTGCTGCGCCAGATCGGCGACGCCGGGGACCGTCTCGATCGCGCCATCGCCCGGCTGCGCCTGGCCGCCGAGGCCGGCGCCGACGTGCTGTACCCGGTCGGCCGCCACGAGCCCGGCGACCAGCGCCGACTCTGCGCCGAACTGCCCTTGCCGGTCAACGCGATCGGCCTGCCCGACCAGGACGACCCGAAGACCTTCGCCGAACTCGGCGTGGCCCGAATCAGTTTCGGCCCGTTCCTGCAGCGCACCCTGAACACGGAAGTGAACCGGCTGCTGGGCCGCTGGCAGTGAGCTAGGCGGCGGAGGTGACCGCGGCGTCCCAGATCGGGTAGTCGGTGTAGCCCTCGGCCGTGCGGCCGTAGAGAACGTGCTCACGGATCGGCGCCAAGGGCAGCTGGTGCGTGATCCGGTGCACCAGATCGGGATTGGCGATGAAGGCGCGGCCGAACGAGACCAGGTCGGCGTGGCCCGAACGCAGCGTGCGTTCGGCGGCGTCGGCGGAGGTGGGCGCGCGGTTCTCGCCGACATTGGCGATGAGCGTGCCGTGCCAGCGCGGGCGCAGGTCGGCGAGCGCGGGGTAGTCGTCGTTGTCGGTGAGATGCAGGTAGGCCAGGTCGCGGCGGTCGAGTTCGGCGACCAGCATGCGGTACAGCGGCGCCGGATTCCGCTCGCTCATACCGAATTGCGGGTTCCCCGGCGAGAGCCGGATGCCCGTGCGATGCGAACCCACCTCAGCCACAACGGCATCGGTGACCTCCAGCGCGAACCGCATCCGATTGACCGGTGCGCCGCCGTATTCGTCGTCACGCAGATTGGTGTTGTCGGCGAGGAACTGGTGCACCAGATAGCTGTTGGCGGCATGGATTTCGACACCGTCGAACCCGGCGTCGACGGCATTGCGCGCCGCCGCGGCGTAATGCTCCACGGCCGCGACGATCTCGGCCCGGGACATGGCGCGTGGGACGAGCGATTTCGCCTTTCCACCGTCGATGAGGTGCAGCACGTCCTCGTCGGACACCGCCGACGGTCCGGCCGGCAGCGACCCGTCGATGCGGGCCAGCGGATGGCCCTTGCGCCCACCGTGCATGAGCTGGGCGAAGATTCGGCCGCCGGCGGCGTGCACCGATTCGGTGACCCGCCGCCAGGCCGCCACGTGCTCGGGGGTTTGCAGGCCCGGCACCCAGGCCTCGCTCTGCCCGCTGGAATGCGGCCAGATCCCCTCGGTGACGATGAGTCCCGCCGTCGCGCGCTGCGTGTAGTAGTCCACGACATCGGCGGTCGGTGAGCCGTCGGGGAGCGAGCGCAGTCTGGTCATCGGCGACATCACCACCCGGTTCGGCAGGGTGAGGCGTCCGGCATGGTATTCGGTCAGCAGCTTCATGCGGGTACCGTAAAACCTGACACTGATGTGAGGTGCAAGGAGGGAGCCGTGCGAATCGGTGAACTGGCGCGCCGCACCGGAGTGAGCGTCCGGTCGCTGCGCTACTACGAGAGCCGCGGCCTGCTGGCCGCCACCCGCACTCCCGGCGGCCAGCGCGACTACCCGGAATCGGCGGTCGACCGCGTGGTCCGCATTCAGGAATTGTTCGCCGCGGGCCTGCACAGCGGCACGATCGCCGAGATGCTGCCCTGCATCCACGACACCGACGGAACGCCCAGCGCGCTCGCCACGCCGTGGCTGACCGAGACGCTGACCGCCGAGCGCGCCCGTATCGACGCCTGTATCAAGGATATGCACCGCGCCCGGGAGGTCCTCGACGGTGTGATCCGCGCGGCCGAGGGCTGCCCGGCCGACTGAGCCCGCCGGCCTTCGGGCCGGACGGTCATGTGGGCCGGTGTCGGTCATCGGCTCGCGACAGACTCTGCCGCGTACCGGGTGTCGTTCTCGGCCGCGCCTCGGGAGTCCTTCCGGCCGGCGCGCCGGGACGCCAGGACCATGCCGAGTACCCCTACCCCGAGCCCCGCGATCGTCAACGGCCGCAACGGTTGTGCGATCAGCAGCCAGGCCATGACGGCGGTGACGGCGGGCGTGGCGAAGAACAACCTGCCCACCCGGGTGGTGTCCCACCGCCGCAGCATAGCGTTGAGCAGCAGGAACGCGCCCATCGAGTTGATCAGCACCATCCAGACCATGGCACCGGCGAATCGGCCCGGATCGGCCACGTGGAAGTCGTTGTGCGTCAATGCGATCAACCCCGCGACCGGCGCGCTGGCCAGCACGTGCACGGCCGTCGAACTGCGCGAGTCGATATCCGGCGTGAAGCGCTTCTGATAGACGGTGCCCAGGCTCAACCCGAGCAATCCACCCACACACAGCAGCAGTCCCGCGAGTGAGAAGGCGGACTGGTCCGCGACGGCCAAACCGACTCCCACGCCACCGATTCCGAAGCCGAGCCACTGCCGGGGAGTGACCGTCTCCCCCAGCACGCGCCCCGCGAACAACGCGATCACCACCGGGTTCAGCCCCTGCACCAGCGAGATCACCGCCGCCGAGACATGTTCTGCCATGGCGGTATAGAACGCGCCGAACTGGATCAACTGCATCAGCAGCCCGGCCACGATCGCGTGCCCCCACTGCGCGCCGCGCGGCCACCGCGCACCCACGAACCGCGCGTACAGCGCCAGCGCCACCGCCGCCGCGGCGAATCGGACGAACAACACCAGGAACGGCGGCGCCGCGCCCACGCCGATGATTCCGGCGATGAACGCGCTGCTCCACATGACGACGAAGGCCGCGGGTGCGGCCGTGTCCATCAGACGATTCTGCACCGGACCTCCCGAGGTAACCACCTGAACCGGTTACTACCGTCGCAGTCTCGGACGTAACCTGTCAAGGTGGTTACTATCGGGAATGTGTTCACCTTCGTCAGTGGCAACGCGGCCCTCGACTTCGCCGGTACGGTCGCCGCCCGGACCACCGACTATCGGGATCGGCTCGCCACACCGGCGGCTCTGGCCCGCTGGCTGATCGCGGCAGACCTGCTCGACGCGGTCCCCGAGTGCGACGAGACCGCCCTGCGTCGCGCCGTGGCGGTGCGCGAGGCCGTCTACCGCCTGGCCCTGGCCGCAATCCGCGGCGAGCCGTCCGGCGAATCCGACCGCGCACTCGTCAACGACACCGCAGCCGGGCAGCTGCCACTGGTCACGCTGCTGTCCGACCACACCGTGCGCCGCACCGGCGGTGTGGACGCGGCCCTCGCGGCGGTGGCACGCTCGGCCGTCGAACTCCTCGGCGGCCCCGACCGCGAGCGAATCAAGCAGTGCGGCCGCGACAATTGCACGCGCCTGTATGTCGATACCTCGCGCGGCGGCACGCGGCGCTGGTGCGACATGGCCCGCTGCGGCAATCGCGCGAAAAGCGCCGCCTTCCGCGCCCGGCACGGCGGGTCGTAGCGCATCCTCCGCCCGGGCATCGGGTGCGAGCGGGTGTCAGCGGAATACCGAAACCAGCTCGCCGCGTGGGTAATTGGGCACCGGTGCGGGTTCGCGACGGCGACCGCGCGGCTCGGCCCACACGAACACGAAGAAGAACACCACGAGCAGCAACGCCCGGCCCCATACGCCGAACTGCACGACATGCTTTTCGATGTCGGCGGGCTCGCCCGACCCCAGGGCATAGAAGTAGCGGAAGACCCCTACCCCGATCGCGGCGTCGGCGAGCAGGTACCCGCCCACCGCCGTCCACGGCACCCGCAGCAGCACCAGGAACGGAATCAGCCACAGCGTGTACTGCGGAGAATGCACCTTGTGGAACAGCAGGAAGCCACACAGCATCGCGCCGCTCACCCCGACCCACGGGAACGCCGCGCCCGCGCTGTAGCGTTTCCAGCCCAGCCACACCGCCAGCAGGAACGACACCAGCACCAGCACCGGCGACGCCGCCGACACCACCTCCTGGAACGACTCCTCACCGCCCGGAGCCTCGCCGAACAGCGGTCGCAATCCCCAGTACCAGATGGAATTGGTGGTGATGTCCGCCTGCCGCAGTTGCTGGAAGGTGATCGAGGCGCGCCAGCCCTCGTAACCGGCCAGGGCGAAGGGCAGATTGATCACGACCACCGTGGCCGCCGCCGCGCCTGCCACCGCGAGCGCGCCGCGCACGTCGTAACCGCGGGGCCCGTCCTCCGCCCGCTGTTCGCCGCCGCGTCCGTCGCCGCGGGTGAGCACGTAGATCAGCAGCGGCAGCACGAAGATGCCCGGATACAGCTTCAGACAGAACCCGACGCCCAGCAGCACGGCGGCCGCGATCGCCCGGGCCCGCAACGAATATCGAGTCAACGCGGTGACCACATATATCGCCGCCACCGACGTCCACACGACCGGCAACTCCCAGTTGTGGAAAGCGTAGAGCAGCAGCGGCGGTCCGACCGCCCACAACAGCGCGGCCGGACCGGACAGCCTGCCCAGCATCCACGCCGTCAGCAGCGCGAACGGGGCCAGCAGCAGCGCCGAGTGCAGCAGGAATACGGCATCGTCGGTGGCACCCGCCGCACCGAGCCACATCAGCAGTCCACTGAGTACCGGGTATTCCACCGCCCCGCCGGTCAGCGTGCCGTCCGGGGTGATGCCGCCGCTGACATAGGGAAAGACGTGCTCGTTGATGCTGCGGCCGAGCCACAGGAATTGGATGTCGGAGTAGCAGACCTCGGCGTCCTTGATCTTGTCGAACACCTCGCTGCGGCCGTCGGCGTCGAACGGGCCGACCGCGCAGCGCGCCTTGTTGAAGTAGGCGAACACCAGCATCACCCCGCACAGCAGCGTCGCTGCGACGGCGGCGGCCCGGCCTCCCGGGCGCGCGGTATCCGCTCGGTTCGACATGAGGACCACGATATGTGGATCACCCCGCGCGCGTCCGCATTCCTTTTCGGACCGAGATCGATTTCGCCGGTGCACACCAGCTCATGTAGCCTTGGCGGGTTGCTGACGCGACGACCCTCCTGCCCACGGAACGTCCGTGGGCCGTCCTTAGTCCACAGGAGGTGATGGGTTCCCGTGCGTCAATACGAAGTGATGGTCATTCTCGATCCCAGTCTGGACGAGCGCACCGTCGGTCCGAACCTGGACAAGATGCTCAGTGTGATCTCGCAGCAGGGTGGCAAGGTCGACAAGGTCGACATCTGGGGCCGCCGCCGGCTCGCCTACGAGATCGCCAAGCAGAGCGAAGGCATCTACGCGGTCGTCGATCTCACCGCCGAGCCCGACACGGTGAGCGAGCTCGATCGCCAGCTGGGGCTGAACGAAACGGTGTTGCGCACCAAGGTGCTGCGCAACAACAAGAAGTAACCCCGCTCGCAGAGCGAACCGCGCTCGTGGTCGTCGGTGCCTGTCTCTAGGCTCTAGCGCAACAGACGAGTGCACGGCGGACTGCACCGAAGAGCAGGAGGAACCATGGCTGGCGACACGGTCATCACCGTCATCGGAAATTTGACGGCCGACCCGGAACTTCGATTCACGCCCGCGGGCGCCGCGGTAGCCAATTTCACCGTGGCATCGACTCCCCGCGTGTTCGACCGTAATACCAACGAGTGGAAAGACGGCGAGGCGCTTTTCCTGCGCTGCAACATCTGGCGTGAGGCCGCGGAGAATGTCGCCGAGAGCCTGACCCGGGGCTCGCGCGTGATCGTGAGCGGACGGCTCAAGCAGCGCTCCTTCGAAACCCGCGAGGGCGAGAAGCGCACGGTCGTCGAGCTCGAGGTCGACGAGATCGGTCCCTCCCTGCGCTACGCGACCGCGAAGGTCAACAAGACCTCGCGCGGTGGTGGTGGCGGCGGCTTCGGTGGCGGCTCCGGCGGTGGCGGGGGCTACAACAGCGGCGCCAACGGTGGCGGTCGCGGCGGGCAGCAGCAAGGCGCCGCCGGCGACGACCCGTGGGGCAGCGCTCCCGCGGCCGGCTCCTTCGGAGGCGGCGCAATGGACGACGAACCGCCGTTCTAGAACGGCTTTCATCGGGGCCCACGGGCTCCCAGGCATGACGGAGTAGAAAACAATGGCCAAAGCACCGGCGCGCGAAAAGGTGCTGAAGAAGAAGGCGTGTGCCTTCTGCAAGGAAGCGAAGAGCGGCACCGTCCAGATCGATTACAAGGACACGGCAATGCTGCGGAAGTTCGTGAGCGATCGCGGCAAGATCCGGGCCCGCCGCGTCACCGGCAACTGCGTGCAGCACCAGCGCGATGTCGCCGTCGCGGTGAAGAACAGCCGCGAGGTGGCGCTGCTGCCGTACGTGTCCACGGCTCGCTGAGAGGGAGGCACACGACGATGAAGCTGATTCTGACTGCCGATGTGGACAACCTCGGTGCGCCCGGCGACACCGTGGAGGTCAAGGACGGTTACGGCCGCAACTTCCTGCTGCCCCGCGGCCTGGCCATCCCGGCCACCCGTGGTGCGCAGAAGCAGGTCGAGGGCATCCGCCGGGCGCAGGACGCCCGCCGCGTGCGCGATCTCGACCACGCCAACGAGCTGAAGCAGGCCATCGAGGGCCTGCAGTCGGTGAAGCTGTCGGTGAAGACCGCCGGCACCGGCAAGCTGTTCGGCTCGGTCACCCCGTCCGACGTCGCGGGGGCCATCAAGGCCGCCGGCGGCCCGGTCGTGGACAAGCGCAGCATCGAGCTGCCGAAGGCCCACATCAAGAGCACCGGCAAGCACGGTGTCGTGGTGCACCTGCACCCGGATGTCGCGGCCAAGTTCGACCTGCTGGTCGACGCCGCCGAGTAATAGCGTCACCGTGTGAGACCACCTCCGCGCCCGATCGGTGCGGAGGTGGTCTTCCGCTGCGCGCGGATACTGGTTGCTATTTGTTAGCCATTCTCGAGGCGCGCCCGGCGGGGTACGGTCGGCACATATTCCGTATCGCTTTAACCCCAGTTCGGGATGGTTTGGGGAAAACTCCGCAAACCGACCATTCGCAATGTGATCCACGCCATAACCGGATAGATCACTGTTAACCCAACACGCCCGGCCGTTCATCTCGACCGACACGCCGATGCACCGTTGATCCACAAGTGCACAGGCGATCCAAACCGTTGCTACCTGGGAGATATCGGATCATCGCGCGCATTTTCCCCAGGTAATACACATGGCCTGCACAACAGCGGGTGAACAGTCCCCAGTTTGTCCACAGGTGGGTGCACAGGTCGGTTTGGTAGTCCACAGTTCGGTCCCTTAGGTTCTTCCCGGTGTCGTGATCCCACGCCCGGACGCCGCGATTTCGCGAGCCGTGCGGCACGCCCCATCGGTTTGCTGAGTCGCCTTTGCGAACTGCGGCGACCCCGGCGGAGTCGCGGTGCGGCAATCCGAACGTGTCGGTGCCCGGGCGTAGAAAGAGGGCTCGATACTCTCGGTGCCGCGAGCGTGATGAGAGAGGACGGTCGAGTCGGGTGGCAGTCGTCGATGATCGCGGGCACTCGGAGTACTCCGACTCGCCAGGGGAGGATTTCGGCCGGCAGCCACCCCACGACATGGCGGCCGAGCAGTCGGTGCTCGGCGGCATGCTGTTGTCCAAGGACGCCATCGCCGACGTGGTCGAGGTGGTGCGCCCCGGCGATTTCTACCGTCCCGCCCACCAGGCCGTCTACGATGCGATTCTCGACCTGTACGGCCGTGGCGAGCCCGCCGACCCGGTCACCGTGGCCGCCTCGCTGGACCGCCGCGGCGAACTCAAGCGCATCGGCGGCGCGCCCTATCTGGTCACCCTCACCCAGACCGTCCCCACCGCCGCCAACGCCTCCTACTACGCCGAGATCGTGGCGGAGAAGGCGATTCTGCGCCGCCTGGTGGAGGCGGGCACCCGCATCGTCCAGTACGGCTACGCCGGTTCCGACGGCCAGGACGTCGCCGAGGTGGTGGACCGCGCCCAGGCCGAGATCTACGAGGTTACCGAACGCCGCTCCAGCGAGGACTACATGCCGCTGGAGGAACTGCTCCAGCCCACGATGGACGAGATCGACTCCATCGCCAGCCGCGGCGGCATGTCCCTCGGTGTCCCCACCGGCTTCACCGAACTCGACGAGGTGACCAACGGTCTCCACCCCGGCCAGATGATCATCGTCGCCGCCCGCCCCGGCGTCGGAAAATCCACGCTGGGAATGGATTTCATGCGGAGTGCTTCGGTGAAGCACGGGCTGGCGAGTGTGATCTTCTCGCTGGAGATGAGCCGGACCGAGATCGTCATGCGGTTGTTGTCGGCGGAGGCGCGAATCAAGCTCGGGGATATGCGTTCCGGGCGGATGAGTGACGACGACTGGACCCGGTTGGCGCGCAGGATGAGTGAGATCAGCGAGGCGCCGCTGTTCGTGGACGATTCGCCGAATATGACCATGATGGAGATCCGCGCCAAGGCGCGGCGGCTCAAGCAGCGCCACGATTTACGCCTGGTCGTGGTCGACTACCTCCAGCTGATGACATCCGGCAAGAAGGTCGAGTCGCGCCAGCAGGAAGTCTCCGAATTCTCCCGGAGCCTCAAACTCCTGGCCAAGGAACTCGAGGTCCCCGTCGTAGCGATCTCCCAGCTGAACCGCGGCCCCGAACAACGAACCGACAAGCGCCCCATGGTCTCCGACCTGCGCGAGTCGGGCAGCCTGGAACAAGATGCGGACATGGTCATCCTGCTGCACCGCCCCGACGCCTTCGAACGGGACGATCCACGAGGTGGTGAGGCGGACCTGATCCTCGGCAAGCATCGAAACGGGCCCACCGCCACCATCACCGTGGCACACCAGCTGCACCTCAGCCGTTTTGTCGATATGGCGCGGGGTTAGCTAGTTCCCGAGGAACGCCGGCCGCAGTGTGTTCCATACTTGTCGTTGGAAGGCGTGGATGACCCCTTCGGGGCCGCTCATGAGTGGGCCGGGCTCGTAGTAGCCGGACTCGAGACCCCGCTGCACCTGTTCCATGACCTCGATATCCTCGGCGACTCCCCGGCCGAACAGTAGGCCGTTCATTTCCGTGACCGGCTCGGTGGGCAGCTCGGGCCGCAGGTACGCGCTGCCGACGGCCCGGGTGGTACCGGGACCGGTGGGTTCGAGGCGAAGGATGCGCTCGCCGACGTACCCGCTGACTATGAGCGTGTTGGGCCAGAGGGTGTACTGGGCGTATCCGTACCGGCTACCGGCCTTGCCGTCGGGGAATTCGGCCTGCCACTGCTCCGAGAGGTATTGGCCGACGACCATTCCGAATTTTCCCGTCGGGTTGAGTTCGTAGTCGAAATCGGCACCGGTGACCGCGCAGATCGTGTGTGGGTGGATCGTCGGGCAGTGGTAGCACTCATTGGCGTTGTCCATGACGAGCTTCCAGTTCGCACGGACCACGGTATGGCTTTGGGCGTCGGCCGGTATCCGGGTCAGGTTGCTGCCGGGGTCGGCGAAGGGGAAGTCGTAACCGGCTCGCCGCATCATCTGGGGCATATCGCCGAGTTGGTCGAGCAGCGACTCCTGCGGTTCGAGGCAGACGAAGACGATACCGCCGAAAGTGTCCACCGCAATCGGCCGCAGGCCCAACGTGTCCGCGGGCGGCAGATCGCCCTGGGTGCGATGCGGTATCCCTTTCAGCGAGCCGTCCAGCGAATAGGTCCAGCCGTGGTAGGCGCAGTGCAGGCTGCGGCAGTTGCCACTGCCCGTGGCGACCACATTGGCTCGGTGCCTGCACACATTGACGAACGCCCGCAGCGTGTCGTCCCGGGCGCGCAGCACCACCACCGGTACGGCCGCGACCTCGGTTGTCAGATAGTCGCCCGGGTCGCGCAGCTCGCCCAGTGTTGCGACGGCCTGCCAGGCGCGGCCGAGCAGCAGCCGCTGTTCCAGCCGGAACAGCGCCGGGTCGTGGTAGAAGGCGGCGGGCAGGGCGCGCCGGTCGCCGAGCAATCGGTCGACTTCTTCCGGATCGATCGAACCGATTCCCGCGGCGAGTTGCTGCACTGTGGCCGACATGATGACTCCGTTCCCTTGCGTACGCGCCGTGCGGGCGTGCCCGGCTGTCCGCCACGATAAGAAGAAAATGAGGCACATATGTCTCACTTCCTGAGCGGACGAAGCGCAGGGGCCGCTAGCCTCGATGCGTGCGCGTGGACGCAGCGGGCAACCGCGAACGGATCATCGAGGCCTATCGACAGCTGGTCACCCCCGCGAATCCGGACCCGAGGATGGACGACGTCGCGACGACGGCCGGGATCGCGCGCGGCACGCTGTACCGGCACTTCAGAGACCGGGACACACTGCGCCAGGCTGTGCATGTCCGCGTGCTGGACGAGACGGAGCAGCTGATGCGCGATGCGTTCGACCGGGCGGGCTCGGTCGAACACATCCTGTGCATCGTCGTTCGGGAAAGTTTCGGCCGGGTGCGGCTGTTGCAATTGCTCTCCAGCCACCAAGACTATTTCGATCGGCAGATCGCCCGCCGCTGGACCAGGTGGAAACGCCCGCTCATCGATCTGGTGCGCGCCGAGCAGCGCCGCGGTGGGCTGCGCGCCGACCTACCCGCTGATTGGCTCGTCGATACGCTGCTGTGGACCGTGTACGCCATCGCCATGAGCGACACACCACCGAGCCATCACGATCCGGCACCGAGCCATCGCGATCCGGCGGACGCGGCGCTTTCCCTGTTCTTCGCCGGCGCCCGGCCCGGTGCGGCGAGTTAGTCGCCCGGGCGAGGCGTCACGAGTTCTGAGTCCCTACGGCTTCCGGTTCCTCGTCCGGCACGGCGGTATCCGGCGTTGCCGTGATCCCCGCTCGCAGTGCCAGGCTGATGAGCAGGCCGGCGATCATGCCCGCGGCGGTCAGCAACACCACCAGCCGCTCACCGTCGGCCATGGCGGCGAGCAGGTCGGGGCCGGACTTGCCGTCGATGCCCAGATCGGCGACCACCGTGAATACCGCCAGGCCGATGGCATTTCCGATATTGAGCGCGGTGGAGGCGACGCCGTTGGCCACGCCCTGCTCGTGCGCGGCGGTACCGGTGGCGGCGGTGATCCACATGGCGGTCCAGACGATGCCCTGGCCGATACCGGAGACCACCAGGCCCGGGATGAGGATGCCGTAGCCGGACGCCGCGCCGAAACCCAGTGCCAGAACGACGGTTCCGGCGGCACCGAGGGCGAATCCGATCAGGAGGGTGGCGCGATTGCCGATGCGGGTGGCGAGCCGTTCACCGAGCTGAGTGCCGGTGGCGATGGCCAGGGAGGGCACCAGGAAGGCCAGGCCGGTCTGGAGCGCGCTGTAGCCGTGCACGCTCTGGAGCAGCACCGTCAGGAAGTACGGCAGCACACCGAAAGTCGCCATGTAGAGAAAGGTGACGACCATGCCCACGGTGAGGCTGCGATTGCGGAAGAGCCGGAAAGGCATGAGGGGATCGGCGGTTCGGGCCTCGATGACGGCGAAGGCCGCCAGCAGCAGCACCGCCGCGGGGAACGCGCCGCCGACAACCGGACTGGCCCAACCCAGTTCCGGCCCCTCCACCAGCGCGAAGACCAGAATCGTCGAGCCCGCGGTGACACTGAACGCACCGGGCAGATCGAAGGAGCGGCGCTGTGTGGCCACCGGATCGCGGGGGATGACCAGCAGCGCGCCCACCACGACGATCGCCGCCAGCGGGACGTTCACGAAAAATACCGCGGGCCAGCCGAACTGCTCGGTGAGGATGCCGCCGAGCAGCGCTCCGATGGTGAGGCCGCTGGCGCCCGCGCCGCCCCATACGGCCAGTGCGCGATTGCGTTTCGAGCCCTCCTCGAACTGCGTATTGATGAGTGCGAGCGTCGCGGGAAGCAGTAGCGCACCACCGATGCCCTGCACGGCGCGGGCGGCGATGATGACGGCCGGGCCGGTCGCCATCGCGCCTGCGAGCGAGGAGATTCCGTACAACAGCAGCGCGAGCACGAACATGCGACGGCGGCCGAGCAGATCCGCCGCCCGCCCGCCCAGCAGCAGGAACCCGCCCGCGAAGACCACGTAGACGCTCACCACCAATTGCTGCGTCTGACCGGGAAAGCCCAGGTCCTTGCCGATTTCCGGCAGGGCGACGAAGACGATGTTGAGGTCGAGGGCGTAGATCAGCTGGGCGAATGCCAGCAGCGCCAGCGTCAGTCCCAGTCGTCGTCCGGTGGGTGAGGTGGAGGTAGATGGCATGTGAGAGCACGCCTTTCGAGTGCGCAGGGGTATGACAGCGAGCCCGTGTCGCTGATCGTACGAGAAAGTTCGTACGGTATGAATGTACTAAGGATTACGTACGATCTGTCAAGACCATAGTTCGATAATTCCGGTACTATCGAACTATGGTCTTGAGTCATCCGAGCCGTGCGCAGCTGCGCGTCGAGAACGTGCTCTCGGCGCTGGGCAATCCGATCCGCCTCGGCGCGGTCCGCGTTCTCGACGCCGGAGGCGAGTACAACTGCACCAGTGTGCTGAATGTCCTCGGTGTGACGGCCAAATCGACCATGACGCACCACTGGCGGGTACTACGGGAGAGCGGCGTCATCCGGCAGACCCCCTCCGGTCGGGAGTATCTGCTCGAACTCCGCCGCACCGACCTCGACGCCCGCTACCCGGGATTGCTGGACGCCGTCCTGAACGGCTCCCGCACCGACGAGAACTCCTGACCACACTCGTCCGATCCCGAGGAATCGGTCAGGCGGCGGAGGCGGGTGTTGAGGTAGCGCTGTTCGGGGCGGCTTGCGGTGAGTTGGGCGGCTCGGCGGTAGCTTTCGATGGCGGCGGGGTGGTCACCCAGCATTTCCAGCAGGTGGGCGCGCACGGCGTGGGTGCGGTGGTGGCGGCGCATCGACGGGTTGCCGAGCAGCGGGGCGATGAGGTCCAGGCCTTGCTGTGGGCCGACGGACATGCCCAGGGCGACGGCTCGGTTGAGGGTCACGATCGGGCTGGGGGCGACTCGGTCGAGCATGGCGTAGAGGATGCTGATCTGGCGCCAGTCGGTGCTCTCCCAGGTGGGTGCTTCCGCGTGCACGGCGGCGATGGCCGCCTGCAGCTGGAAGCGGCCGACGTGGCCACGGGGCAGCACCCGCTCCAGGATCGCGACACCCTCGGCGATCAGATCGCGGTCCCAGCGGTTGCGGTCCTGTTCGCCGAGCGGGACCAGGTCGCCGTCGCGGGTGCGGGTCGCCGCGCGGGAACGGGTGAGCAGCATGAGGGCCAGTGCCCCGGCGACCTCGTCGTGATCGGGTATCGCGCAATGCAATTGGCGGGTGAGCCGGATCGCTTCATCGGTCAGGTTCCAATCCATCAGCGCGCCACCGGCCGACCGCGTGTGGCCCTCGGTGAACAGCAGATGGCATACGTCGAGTACGGAGGCGATGCGCGCGGGCAGATCGGCTCGGTCCGGCAGTTCGAACACCGCACCGGCCGACCGCAGGGTGGCGCGGGCGCGGGTCAGCCGTTGCGTCATGGTGCGTTCGGGAACGAGGTAGGCGGCGGCGATCTGCGCGGTGCCGAGACCGGCGACGGCGTGCAGGGTCAGCGCGACCTGCGAGGAGCGACTCAGGCTCGGATGGCAGCACAGCACGAACATGCGCAGCATGTCTTCGTCGTCGCCCACCGCCTGGTCCGCGGGCGGTGCGAGGCGCGAGTCACCGAGTTCCACGGCGGCCACGGCCTCCTCCCGCCCGGCCCGCGCGCGGTCGGCCCGCAGCCGGTCGATCAATCGCCGCGACGCCACGGTGATCAGCCACCCGCGCGGATTGGCGGGGACGCCGTCGCGAGGCCACTGCGTCGTCGCGGCTTCGGCCGCCTCCTGGGCGGCGTCCTCGCAGTCACCGAGGTCGCCGTGCCTGCGCAGCAGAGCGGCGAGGACGTGCGGCGACTCCCGCCGCCACACGTCCTCCACCACCCGGGTGCTCATTGGTCGTCGCCGCCCGGCCACATCGCGGGCCGCAGTTCGACGGTTTCGCCCGGTCCGGCGAATCGCACCGCGATCTCCTCGGCGCGGACCCGGTTCTCCACATCGATCAGGAAGAACCCCGCCAGATGCTCCTTGGCCTCCGAATACGGACCATCGGTCACCAGTGGTTTCCCATCGCCCCACCGATACAGCCGGGACGACTCGGGCGCGCCGAGAGCCTCGCCCGTCACCAACTCCCCTTTCTCCTGCAGCTCACCGAGCAACTTCTCGAAGTCGGAGTTCACCCGGTCGCGCTCCGCCTGCGACATCGCCCGGTACTCGGGCAGGTAGTCACTCGTCGGATGCCCCCAGGGCTGCGGATTGGAGTGAATCAGGATCACGTACTTCATCACGGCTCCTTCGCGATCGAGGATGCGCCCGGATGACCCATCCTTACCCGAAACGTCGGAGCCCACGTCCCGATGTCGACATCGCCGCCGTCAGGTGGTGTGCAGAAACAGTTCCAACGCGGTCAGAAGTTCCCCCGGTGCGTCCTCGGGGGTGAAGTGGCCGGCGTGCGGGAGTTCGATGACGGGAGCGTCGGGATAGGCGAGCCGGAAGGCGGGGACCATGTGGCGCGGCAGTAGCGCGGTATCGCGCATGCCCTCGACGAGGATCGCTGGTTTCGCGCGCAGTGCGGCAACGGCCTCGGGATTCGGTTCGGCCGGTACGGTCGCGGGGTCGGGGGCGACCAGTTGCTGAGGGAAGCGGAGCACACCCTGGCAGTCGGCGCGGGTGCCGAAATGCGCGGCGTAGGCGCGAACCCATGTGGGGGTGATGATCTCCGGCCGGGCGATCGTCTGCAGCGCGAGCATGAGGTGGCAGACGGTCGATCCGGCATTGCCGAGGATCTGTTCCAGGGTGCCGGACGCCTGGGCGGACACGGCCCAGCGGAACCAGGCGCTCTCGGCGAGGTTGGCGGCGAACAGCTCATCATATCCTGGAAGGCCCAGCGGCACAACGGTATTGGTGGCGAACAGGCGCGCCACGCGGTCCGGGTGGCGCAGGGCGAATCCGGTGCCGATGGGCCCGCCCCAGTCGTGCATGACCAGGGTGATGTCGGTGAGGCCGAGATCGTCGGCCAGCAGCGCGGTGAGGTTGTCGATGTGCTCCTCGGCCAGGTAGCCGCGCCCGGCGGGGGTGGCGCTCTTGCCGAACCCCATGTGGTCGGGCACGACCACGCGGTGGGTGGCCGACAGCGGGCCCATGAGATGCCGCCAGAGGTATCCCCAGGTCGGTTCGCCGTGCAAGAGCA
This sequence comes from Nocardia wallacei, assembly GCF_014466955.1. Classification (NCBI taxonomy): domain Bacteria; kingdom Bacillati; phylum Actinomycetota; class Actinomycetes; order Mycobacteriales; family Nocardiaceae; genus Nocardia; species Nocardia wallacei. Next base: position 7,708,963 of record NZ_AP023396.1, read on the forward strand.
CGATCGGTGCACCGTCGCGGGGGCCGATATCGACGTAGTGCTGCCGGAATCCGGCCGATTCGGTGAAGCAAGGGGGGAAAGGCCAGGTGCCGTCGAACGTTTCGGTTGCCGCGATCATTCGTTCCTCCGTTGTCGGTTCGGTCGGACCACACGGTAGAAGCGGGTCACTGACAGGTGCTGTCAGTGAAGGCGCGCGGTTTTCGCGCAGGCTGTCGGTGGCGGTTGCCAGACTGAGGCGGTGCGTGCGAGCAGGTTGCTGTCCATCGTGCTGTTGTTGCAGGCGCGCGGCCGGATGACGGCGGGTCAGCTGGCCCGGGAGTTGGAGGTGTCGGTTCGGACGGTCTATCGCGACATGGATTCACTGAGCGCCTCGGGCATCCCGTTGTACGGCGATCCCGGCCACGACGGCGGCTACCGGTTGCTGGACGGCTACCAGACGCGCCTGACCGGGATGACCGCCGCGGAGGCCGAGGCCCTGTTGCTGTCCGGATTGCCCGGTCCGGCAGCTGATCTGGGGCTGGGCGCGGAACTGAACACCGCTCAGCGCAAGCTGCTGGCCGCACTGCCGGAGTCGGTGCGCGCCTCGGCCGGGCGCATTACGCAGCGCTTCCACCTCGATACCGACGAGTGGTACAGCCGCCCGGAGGGCCTCGCGCACCTGGCCGACGTGGTGCGGGCGGTATGGACCCGTCGCCGCCTGCGCATCGAATACCGGCGCTGGGCCGATCCGCGGTACGTGCGGCGCACGGTCGATCCGTACGGCCTGGTCCTCAAGTCCGGCCACTGGTATCTGGTGGGCGCGGCCGGAGCGGGCACTCGCACCTATCGGGTGTCGCAGATCATCTCGCTGCAGATTCTGGACGACATCTTCGAACGCCCCGCCGATTTCGACCTGGCGCGGTACTGGCGGAACTATCTCGACGAGTTCGACGCCCGCCGCCGCCAGGGCACGGCCACCGTGCGGATGTCGGCCTACGTGCTGGATCGCCTCGACCACCTGCTCGACGCGGATCTGGTGCGTGCCGCGCGCGACACCGCCCGCATCGAACCGGACGGGTGGTCTGTGGTGCGGATTCCGCTGGAGAGCCTCGAGCACACCGCGGGACTGCTGCTGCGTCTGGGCGCGGAGGCCGAGGTCGTGGACCCGCCCGCGCTGCGGACATATATGGGCGAGGTGGTCGCCGCGTTGACCCGCACCTACCGCGGTCACGAGTGACTCGTCAGATGATAGGACAGGCGACGAACGAATTCGGTGGCCATCACCGCTTGGCCGGACGTGGAGAAGTGGATTTGGTCGGCGCTCACCAGATTTGCCCGGTCGTTGACGGGGTGGTCCCACATGTCGACGACGACGGCCCCGTATTCGGTGGCGAGGCGGCGGGTCATGGCGTTCATGGTGCGGATGCGGTCGGGCCAGTCCGGGAAGGCCGGGACGACGTACGCGCGGCCGAGGGTGAAGGTCGTCAGCAGGGCGCCGGTGTCGGCCGCGAGGTCGTACATGCGCCGCATCGCCTTCTCGATCGCGTCGAAGTCGGGGTCGCGCCGCACGATGTCGTTCGGCCCGCTCGGCAGGTGCAGCAGGTCGGGGGCGAATGCGCGCATCCGGTCGAATTGGCCCGCCACGGTCCGGGCGGTGGTGACGCCGTTCTCCGCGGTGTTGAGGTAGCGCAGGTCCGGACGCACCCGCCGCAGAATATTCGCCACCCGATCGGCCCAGCCCTGGTCGGCGTAGCCGGGGGTGGGGTCGCCGATACCGGCCGACAGGCTGTCGCCGACCACGCCGAACCGGCGCCACGGGGCGTCGAACAGCAAGGCAGCGGAGGTCAGGGGCGGCAGGCAGTACGGGTCGGTCGCTTCGGTCGCCGCCGGGAAGTGCGTGGTCATTTGCCCGAGTCCTTCCGGGGGGTGATACCGAATGCCGTGAGCGCGCTGACGGCGGCGGCGAGGGCGATGAACCACCAGCCGTGCCGGAAGGCGGTCGGCATCCGGTCGGCGGCGAGCGAGCCGACGAGGGCGACCAGCACGGCGACGCCCAGGACATAGCCGAGCTGGCGGGCCGTGTTCACCACCGCACTGCCGGTCGCCGACCGGTCCGGCGGTAGATCGACGGCGGCGGAGGCGATCATGCTGGGCAGCGCGAGACCGATGCCGACGCCGGAGAGCATCCACCCGGGCAGCACCTCGGTGGCGTACCGCACGGGCATGGCGGCGCTGCTCGCCACCAGGAGCACTCCCCCGGCGAACAGCAGATTCCCAACGGCGACAACGACTCCCACCGGCATACGCCGGATCAGCCGCTGGCCGACGGCGGCGAAGAGCGGCACCATGATCGGCCCCGGGACGATGGCCAGCCCGGCCTCGACGGCGCTGAACCGGGCCCCGTTCTCCAGCCACATGGCGATGCTGAGGAACCATGCCCCGAAGGCGGTGCAGAAGGCCAGCACGGTCACGTTGGCCCACACGAACGTCGGCACGCGGAACAGGTCCGCGGACACCACCGGATCCGGATGTCGCAGCAGGCGCAGCACGAACAGGCCCAGGCTCACCCCGGCGACGGCCAGCGCGCCGAGCGTCGCGGCGCTGGTCCACGACCATTCGCCGCTCTGCACCAGGCCCAGCGACAACGCCCCGATCGCCACGATCAGCAGCGCGGCGCCGAGCAGATCGGGCACCCGTGCCGACACCTGCGGGCGCAGGTCGGGGACGAGGCGCGACGCGGCGATTCCGGCGACCAGTCCGACCGGCAGATTGATCAGGAACACCCAGCGCCAGGACAGCTCCACCAGTGCGCCGCCGACCACGGGCCCGAACGCCGCGGCGAAGGAACTCGTTGTGGCCCAGACTTTTACCGCGCCCGGCACCCGCACCGGCGGTAGCACCGTGAGCAGCAGCCCCAGGCTGGTGGGAGTGAGCGCCGCCGCGCCGACCGCCTGCAGCACCCGGAACGCCACCAGCGCCCACAGCGTCGGCGCGACCGCGCAGGCCAGGCTCGCCAGTGTGAAGAGGGCGAGCCCGGCCAGGAATCCGGTCCTGCGTCCCCAGCGGTCCGCGAGCCGCCCGGCCGGAATCAGCAGTGCCGCATAGACGATCGCGTATCCGTTGAGGACCCAGCTCAGCTCCGCCAGTGAGGCACCGCGGTAGGACTCGCCGATCGCGGTGAACGCCACGTTCACGACGAACACGTCCAGCATCGCCATGAAGGCGGCCGAACACAGGATCCACACGATCGCGGTCGAATGATCACGGCCCGGCCGCCGTGCCGTTGGTCCGGCCGCCGTCGTCTCGGCCACTACGTCATCCATCCGGCGTCCCTTCTTGTACGCGCCGTATATCGGCCCGCAAAGCATACGGCCGTACGTACTTATAGGGCAAGCCGCGCTCAGCTGGACAGAAAGCGCAACAGCTCCGCGATGACGGGAATCGGCTCGCGTACCGGAATGCCACGGCCGCCGAAATCGTGCCGACGACGGCCGCGTCGCGAATGGCCGGCCGCTCGGCGAGCAGCAGGTGCACACAGCGCGAGCGTGGCCTCGTCGTACCCGGTCGGCGAGCCGGTGCTGTCGCCCGGTCCGGGTAGATCGATCGCCCGTATCCGGCAAGGATTCTCGCGGTTTCGGCGACTGCGGTAGCTCGCCCGACCGGATTACGGCGTGGTACTGCTCCGGTCGCCGTGGTGCGAGGCAGTGCCGGGCACGGTCGCGGCGGGGCGGGCGCCGGTGAGGTGTTCTCGGAGGAAGGCGAGGATTTCGGCGCGGGCGGGCTTGGCCTGTGGCACCAGGCCCGGGAGGGCGAGGAAGGCATGCGGCGCGCCGGGGTATTCGGCGAGGCGGGCAGGGGTGCCCGACTCGAGCAGCCGTTCGGCGTAGCGGCGGCCCTGGTCGGCGATCGGGTCCAGGGTGGGTACGACCACGAGCGCCGGCGGCAGGGCGCCTAGGTCGTCGGCGTAGAGCGGGGATACGGCGCGCGCGTCGGCGCCGGGCGGGACGGCCAAGCGGTGGAACAGGCGCATCTTGTCGACCGTGAGAGTCGGGCAGTCCCCGTGCTTTTCGAACGAGGGATAGTCCAGCATCGTCTCGGTCACATCGGCGGCGGGATTGACCAGGACCTGGGCCCGCACGGGCAGGGCGGCCGCCTTGGCGCGCACCGCGACCAGCGCGCTGACCAGCCCGCCGGTGCTCTCACCGGCGAGCGCTACCCGGGCCGGGTCGATGCCGTGGTCCGCGGCGTTTCGCACGAGGTGCCGCAGCACGTCCCAGCCGTCGTCGACGACCGCCGTCAGCGGGATGCCCGGGGCCAGCAGGCGGTGTTCGACCGATACGACGACCGCGGGCAGGCGGGCGGCGAAATGGCTGTTGGCCCAGTCACATTGGGCGGCCGTGCCCACGAAACCACCACCGTGCACATGCAGGACGAGCGGCAGCGCGCCCGGGCCGCCGCGCCGTGGCCGGTACACCCGCACCGGGAGGACGCGATCGGGCAACGTCACGTCCTCCCACCGGATCGTGACACCGCGCTCGGGTAATCCGGTGACCACCCGGAACAGCCGCGATCCCGCCTTGCGGTTCGCCGCGTCCCGGAAGGTGACCAATTCCTCGGCCGTCATGGTCAGCCAGTCCGGCTCCTTCTGCAGGCGATACACCAGCCCGATGCGTCGTGGCATCCGCCCCGCGCCGATCGCGTCGTTCATGAATCCTCCTCGATCGCCCCCGCGCCGACCGGCACCACGCCACGCCCACGCGAACTCCACACATGCCCGCCAGCATCACCGACCCCACCACCCACCGTCTTGGAGAAATGTTCCCGGCGGCACGAATCCACGACCGCAGGTGGGTTGCGCGTGTTCTCGACCGCAGGGCGAGTCGCGCCCGGGTCAACGGCGTGGGGCGTACTCCGGGGTGGCCCAGGCGACCGGGTCCACTGCCAGCCAGGGGGCGGTGGGTAGGGCCGCGGGGGTCAGGTGGGCGAAGGCCATGACCTCTCGGTGGAGGTGGGATTGGTCGGTGTAGCCGCCGGCGGCGGCTACCGCGGCCGGGGTGTGGCCGGCGGCGAGGCGGTGGGCGGCGTGGTCGAAGCGGATCAGCCGGGCGGCTCGTTTGGGCGTCAGGCCGATCTGGGAACGGAAGCGGGACCACAGGCGTTTGCGGCTCCAGCCCGCCTCGGCGGCCAGGCCCTCGACTCGAATCCGCCCCTGGCTCAGGGAAATTCGCTGCCAGGCGAAGGCGACCTCGGGGTCGACCGCGCGACCGGCCGCGGCACGCCGGGCGAGTACGGACTTCGCGAGCGCGAACCGCTCGTCCCACGACGCGGTGGCGTGCATCCGGTCCTGGATTCGGGCGGCGTCGCGGCCCCACACGTCCGCGAGCGGCACCACCGTATCGCCGAGATCGCCTGGCACGCCGAGTATTTCGTGCGCCACCACGGGCGAGAGCCGCACCTGCAGCAGATCGATGACTTGCCCGCTGCCGCGCATGCCGACGGGATGCAGACCGACCACGGCACTGCCGTGCTGCCGAGCGCCGCCGGAGGCGTCGATGAACGACGCGTCGCCGAGGTCGAGGAAAATCGTCAGGGCCGGGTACGGCACCACCGGAAGTTCGGCACGATCACTCGCCCGGCCGCGGAACCCGGCCATGCTGACCCCGCCAGACGGTCCGACCACGCGGGAACCGCGACATCCAGCACGGTTCCCGCGACGTGAACCGGCTCGACGGGCATGTCGCCATGATACGAGCCGCTCAGGCGGCGGGCTCCCACGCGAAACCGTCCGGATCGACCAACGCGCCGAGACCGCCCGCGATGGCGAGACGGTGCGACCCCGTGCCCTCCGGGGAGACCCCCGCGTCCTTGGCGGCGGCGCGCCGCCCGTAGAGCGCCAGCTTGACCGCGGAACCCGCCGTGTCGAACTCGACGTACTTGCTGCCGAAGCTCTTCGCCACGGCAAGGCCGTTGTCGAGGTAGAACTGCTTGGTCGCCTTCACGTTGTCGACCCCGAGGAGCAGCACGAATTCGTCCACCTCCCGCGTGGCCGGGCCGGTGTCCTTCTTCGACGACGTCGCGATCTTGAACAGTGTCCCGTCCGGAGCCTGGACGACGGCGCCGTAACCCCAGAAGCTCTTCTTGGCGGGCTTCACGACCGTCGCGCCCGCGTCCAGCGCGGAGCCGACGAAGCTGTCGACGGTGCTCGGCTGCGAAACCACCAGCGACAGCACGAAACCCCGGAACCCGGACGACGGCGCGTCGGAAGCCCGCACGCGCAACCTGTCGCCGAGGCCGAACGCGGCGGTGTAGAAGGCGGTGGCGGCGGCGGGGTCGGCCGCCTCCAGGATGATGGCGTCGACAGCGGCCTGATCAGTGGTGATGTTCATGCCGATAACGCTAGGCGCCGCGCACCGACCGGCGCTTCTCGATTCCTGACCGGTCGCGCGGGCCGGATCCGCGGGTGGCACAGTGCACACATGTCTCTCGTGCCGCAGTTCGAGCTTCAGGCGAGGGCCTGCGAGAAGCTCGGCTCACCGTTGTACGCCGCGTTGCTGGGCGAGATCGCCGACGATCTCGCGCGAGGCGGCGGATGCGCCCGGGTACTCGCCGACTACGCGGACATGCCCATGGCCGCGGCGGCACCGCTGCGGTTCCTGGGGGCCGTACACGGGCTGGTGCTGACCGGGCAGGCGCCCGACCTGGCGGCCTACTACCCCAGTGCCGCGGGAGCGGATGCCCGCGACGCCGCGAACGGCGGGGCCTGGCGGGCCTTCCGCGAGGTCGTCGACGCCCACCCGGAGTGGATCCGGGACTGGATGTCGCGGCCGCCGCAGACCAACGAGGTGGGTCGTGCGGTGCCGCTGCTGGCCGGTCTGCTGGCCGCCGTCGCCGCGACGCCGCTGCCGGTGCGGCTGCTGGAGCTGGGCAGCAGCGCGGGACTGAATCTGCGGGCCGACCACTTCCGCTGGCACAGAGGCGATTTCGGCTGGGGACCGGCGGATTCGCCGGTGTCACTGGGTGCTGCGTGGGACGGCCGGATACCCGGCTGGCTGACCGACGCCGTGCGACGCCATCCGCGCATCGAGGTGGTCGAGCGGCGCGGTTGCGATCCGACGCCGCTGAACCCGCTCTCCCCCGCCGACGCGCTGTCGCTGCGGTCCTACGTCTGGCCGGACCAGCCCGAGCGCGCGGCCCGGCTGGACGGCGCGCTGCTCGTGGCACAACGGGTTCCGGCCGAGGTCGACGCCGTGGGCGCGGCGGAGTTCCTGGGCGGTATCGAGCCGGCGCCGGGCACGCTCACGGTGGTGTGGCATTCGGTGATGCGGCAATACGTTCCGCAGGACCAGTGGGCGAAGGCCGCCGCGGAACTCGACCGGTTGGCCGCCACGACCGGACCGGACGCGGCGTTCGCGCACATAGCCTTCGAGCCGATGGCGCGCAGCGGCAGCGGTTTCCCGCTCACCGTCCGGCTCGGCACCGGACCGGCCCGCGTGCTCGCCCGCGCCAAACCGCACGGCATCCCGGCTTTCGCCGCCTGATACACCGCGCCGCCGCGCAACCGAAATGCCCGCGCTGCTCGGAAATGCTGCGACGCAGCAGAATTCACGCCCGCTCGTGCAACAGCAGCAGTGAGTACGCGGCGAGCGTTCCGGAGTCGGTGATCTCGCCGGTGCGGATCATTCGCTCGAGATCGGCGCGCGTGAACCAGGCCGAGCGCATGTCCTGCTCCTCCGGCTCGCGTTCGGGCTCGCCGGAGGTGAGTTCGGTGGCGAGGTAGACGCGGCCACGCTGGCGCAGGGTGGCCGGGGTGGCGTTCAAGGGGCCGAGAAAGGTGAGCCGGGCCGCCCGCAGGCCGGTCTCCTCGCGCAGTTCGCGGTGCGCCAGCTCGTCCGGATCTCCGATCGCGCGATCGGGCAGGGTGCCCGCCGGAAACTCCCAGCAGCGCCGACCCACCGGATATCTGAACTGCTCGACCAGATGGAAGCGCTCGCCGTCGCGGGGCACCACCAGGACGAAATCGGGCCGATCGACGACGCCGTAGATGCCGGTGGTGCCGTCGGAACGACGAATGGTGTCCTCCCGCACCTCCATCCAGCGATTGCTGTAGACCGTCCGCGAGCCGAGCGTCTCCATACCCCGGATTGTGCCGCACAGCCCGCTACTGCGGCGCTCGCCCGCGTATCACCGCGCCTTGGACAGGTACTTCACCGTCGGTGGCGTGGCGTAGCCCATGCGGCGCAGGAACCACCGCGTCATGGCGAGGCCACGCCCCTCCGGCGGCACCCCGCCCATGGCGTCCATGATGCGGTTGATGGCGTGGAAGGCCACACTGATGCGCACCGCCTCGGTGAGCGCCTCGTCGGTGACGCCCGCGATGCGCACCCGCGCCACGTCGGCCGCGGACACCTCGTCGGGCGCGTCGGCCAGCTTGGCCAGAAAGTCCAGCACCACAACGACTTCGATGCGCTGACCGGACTCGGCGGGCCGCTCCAGCGCCCGCACCACCAGTTCGCGATCCTGGTAGCTCTCGGCGACGACCTGATGGCAGGCGCGGCAGAAATCGCACTGATTGCGCGCGGAGGTGAACGTGGCGAACAGTTCCCGCTCGCCGATGCTCCACGCCGACGGGCCGCGCATCAGATCCTGCAGGTAATCGCTATAGGGAGTGCTGAAGTAGCGGTGCCGGTACAGCAGCACCTTGATCACGTCCGGTACCTCGGTGCGGCCGACGACGCGCATGACGCGCAAGGTCCACCGGCCCGGCCGATCATGGCCGCGGTCCACGACATCGAGCCTCATGCCGATTCTCCCATCGCGCGCAGGGCTGCGCGCAGGCGGCGGTCGGCGGCCCCGACGGCGGCGACCACGGTGGCCTCGAACACCTCGTCCTCGGATCGGTGCTCGGTCAGCGCCGCCACCTGCTTGTCGGTGACGCGGTAGGCGTGCCGGGCCACGGTGTCGACGAAACGCTCGAGATCGGCCGGGACGGAGGCCGACTCGTCCCCGGCGGCCGCCCGGAATATCTCTCTGCGGGTGACGGCGGGCAGCGCAGCGGGGGCCGCTTGCAGGTGCTCGACGAAGCTGTCCCAATACTCTGCGCGTGAAGCCATGCGCCCATGATGCAACACCGACAAACGCCACGAACCGCATTCCGGCAGAAGGGGTTTGGGCGCACAGCGCGGCGCATCCGATAACACCGTAATCGCGCAGGCCGCGAGCGGTCCGCCGGTTCGAGCGCGCCCGGTCGGTCGACAACGGCTATGAGACACCGCCCGGCCGGATTCGTAGACTCGCGGCGGTGACGGAACCCGAGGATGTGCGGCGGACGCGCCGCGGCTACGACGAGGTGGCCGAGCTGTACAAGTCGATGTTCGACGACGCGCTCGCCGCGAGCCCGTTCGACCGGGCGATGCTGGGCGTGTTCGCCGAGCGGGTGGGTACCGGCGCCGTCGCCGATCTCGGCTGCGGGCCGGGCCGGATCACCACACACCTGGCCGCGCTCGGGCTCGACGTGTTCGGTATCGATCTGTCGCCGGAGATGATCCGCCTGGCCCGCGCCGCCCGGCCGGACCTGCGCTACGTGGTCGGGTCGATGGAGAATCTCGCGGTGCCGGACGCTGCGCTGGCCGGAATCGTGGCGTGGTACAGCGTCATTCACACGCCGCCGGTCCGGGTGCCCGTCATCGTGGCGGAGTTCCACCGCGTGCTCGCCTCCGGCGGGCAGCTGATCCTGGCGTTCCAGACCACCGACGGCGACGACGTGCGGACCCACGACCACAAGGTCGCGCCCAGTTACCTCTGGCCGCCGGACCGCGTAGCGGAGTTACTGGGCGAGGGCGGGTTCCGGACGGTCGCCCGGCTGGTGCGAGAGCCGGGCGACGAGGCGCATCCACTGGCGTACCTGCTGGCGGAGAAGTCCTCGGCGAGTTGACCGCCGCGGCCCGCGACCGCCGTGATATCCAGGGCAGATGCAGCCCACACGTGCCTCCTACGATGTCGTCGTCGCCGGTGGCGGCCACAACGGGCTGGTGGCGGCCGCGTATCTGGCCCGCGCCGGGCGTTCGGTGTTGGTGCTCGAACGGCAGGACCACCTCGGCGGCGCGGCCGTGTCCGAGCGGGTGTTCGACGGCGTGGACGCGCGGCTGTCCCGGTACTCGTATCTGGTGAGCCTGCTGCCGCGGCAACTGATCCGGGAGCTGGGGCTGCGGTTCGAGACATGCAGGCGGCGGATCTCGTCGTATACGCCCGTCGGTGACACCGGGTTGCTGATCGATACCGCGGACGAGTACCGCACGCGTGCGAGCTTTCTGCGAATCACCGGTTCCGAGGCCGACTTCCGTGCCTGGCAGGAGTTCTACGGCCGGACCGGACGGCTCGCGCAGCGGGTGTTCCCGACCCTGACCCGGCCGCTGCCGACCCGCGCCGAACTGCAGCGGCTGATCGACGACTCCGCCACCTGGGAGGCGCTGTTCGAACGCCCGCTGGGCGAGACGATCGAGGCGTCGTTCGCCGACGACACGGTGCGTGGCGTCGTCCTCACCGACGCGCTGATCGGCACCTTCACCCATGCCCACGACCCGACCCTGCGGCAGAACCGCTGTTTTCTGTACCACGTGATCGGCGGCGGGACCGGCGACTGGGATGTGCCGATCGGCGGGATGGGCGCACTGACCGACGCGCTCGCCGCGGCCGCCCGTGCCGCGGGCGCCGAACTGTGCACCGGTCGCGCGGTCACCGCCGTCGAAACCGACGGCGCCACCGCGGAAGTCCGCTTCGACGGCGGCGCGGTCGGGGCGGGGCACGTGCTGGTGAACGCCGCGCCGCGCGAGCTGGCGCGGCTGCTCGGCGAGCCGGTGCCGGAGCGGCCGGAGGGCGCGCAGCTCAAGATCAACATGCTGCTCCGGCGGCTGCCGCGGTTGCGGGATTCGGTCGACCCCGCCGAGGCGTTCGCCGGGACCTTCCATATCGCCGAGGGGTACGCGCAATTGGATCGGGCCTATCTCGAGGCCGAGGGCGGCCGGTTGCCGTCCGCGCCGCCCGCCGAGATCTACTGCCACACCCTCACCGACCCCTCGATCCTCGCGCCCGATCTGGTGACGCAGGGCGCGCACACCCTGACCCTGTTCGGATTGCACACTCCCGCAAGCCTTTTTCTCGACGACCCGGACGAGACCAAGCAGCGCCTGGTAACCGCCACCCTGGCGCAGCTGGATTCGGTACTGGCCGAACCGATCCGGGAGTGCCTCGCGGTGGACGCGCACGGCCGCCCCTGCCTCGAGGCCAAGAGCCCGCTGGACCTGGAACGCGAGGTCGGCCTCCCCGGCGGCCACATCTTTCATCGCGATCTGGACTTCCCCTTCCGCGCCGACGACGCCACCGACCCGGCCGACCGGTGGGGCGTGGGCACGGGACACCGCAATGTCCTGCTCTGCGGTGCGGGCGCGGTGCGCGGCGGCGGGGTCAGCGGAATCGGCGGCCACAATGCCGCCATGGCGGTACTGGAGAGCGATCGCGGCTGACCCCGGCGACCACCCGCGTCCTGGACAGGGCTAGCGCAGTACCGCGCGAACCACCAAGGTGCGCAAAGGAAATTGGAACTCCCCCACCCCCGTCTCCGGACGCGAACGCAGGTATCCGGTGATGCGGTCGAGGATCTCCGCACGCTCCTCCGGTGTGACGACGAGCGTGTGCGAATGCGTCCCGATCGTCGCCGCCAGGCTCTCGGCGGTGCGACGCTGCGAGTGCGGGAAGGTGGCCCGCTCGAACGGGCGGAACAGCGGGTGTGACGGCGGCGACGGGTCAGCGGCGCGCCGCTGGGACGACACCGCCGAGCGGGACAGCCGATCCAGCTCGGCGACCCACTTGACCGAGCTGTCGTGGGTGTTCCAGAACGCGGCCAGGACACCGCCCGGCCGCAGTACCCGCGCGATCTCCGGAAACGCCGCGGGCAGATCGAACCAGTGCAGCGCCTGGCCGACGACCACGGCGTGCGCCGAATCATCCGGCAGCGGAATGCTTTCGGCGCTGCCGCTCAGCACCGGAACCTCGGCGTGGTGCCGCGCGAACTCGGCCCGCATGGCCGCATCGGGCTCGACGGCCGTCACCCGCGCACCGAGTGCGGCGAGGCCACCGGTGAGCTTGCCGGTGCCCGCGCCGAGATCAACGACCTCCCGCTCCGCGATACCGCCGAGCGATTCCAGCGCCCACCGGATTCCCTCCACCGGATAGTCGGGCCGGTGCGTGGCATAGGCCGCGGCCTCGGGGCCGAAGGAACTCGCGCGCCGCGCGTTCAGTTCCGCCTCGTCCACCACCGACTCTCCGCTCTCGCCCACCCGGCCATGCTAATCGCCGTGAATTACCGCCACACAGCAGTCGACGAAGCTGTGCACCAAGGGATTCGAGTCGCCGACCACGGGCCATGCCACGCCGACGACCAGCGGGCCGATCCCCGTCACCGGCCGGTACTCCACGCCCGGCCGCGGGTAGTAGCGCGCCGAGGACGCCGGGGTGAAGCTGATTCCGAAGCCGTTGCCGATGGCGGTGAGCCACTCGTCGGTGTTGTGCGCGAGCGCGCCGACGACCACCGTCTCCGGCGGCCGGGAATCGGCGCCGATCCAGAAGTCGCGCCAGGCGCCGCTGTCCGGCGGCGCCGCGACGAACGGCTCGTCCCACAGCTGCTCGAACGTGATCTCCGAGCGGTCGGCCAGGCGGTGGCCGGTGGGCAGCGCGATCCACCGAGGTTCGGTGAACAGCTCCCGCAGCCGGTAGGAACGCTGGTCGGGGAACGGCAGCCACACCAGGGCGACATCCACATCGCCGGACGCCAGCCCCGCGCTCGGCTCGAGCCAGCCGAACTGCCGCATGTCCACCTGCCAGTCCGGATTGCGCCGCCGGAACTCGGCGACGATCCCGGCGGTGTGCTCGTGCGCCGCGCTCGCGATGAACCCGACCCGCAGCACCCGGGCGGCCCGCGCGGCACCGCCCTTGGCCGCCCGGAGGATCGCGTCCCAGTCGGCCAGCAGGCCCGGAACCCGTTCGGCCAGTACGCGTCCCGCCTCGGTCAGCGTCATCCCGGTGTGCGAGCGCTCGAACAGTTCGACGCCGAGCCTGGTCTCCAGCTGCCTGATCTGCTTGGTCAGCGCCGGTTGCGACACGTAGAGCCGCCGCGCCGCCCGAGTCAGGTGACCCTCCTCGGCCACGGCGGCGAAATACCGCAGCAGACGGGTGTCGATGTCCATGACCTCAGGCTATGGAAGCGGCGGGACGCCCGCTCGACCCGGTAGGTCGCGAGGATGACGCCGTTGCCGAGCACCTGCGACTCCGACGGCGCCAGCGTCGCCTCGGCATCGGTGTCGCCGAACAACCGCAGACCCCTGCCCAGCAGCACCGAGGGCGGCACGGCGAATTGATCGGTGGTCTACCTCATCGCACGACGGGTAGTCCCGCGCCCGGTTCGGACAGCCACAGCAGCCAGTGCGGCACGATCAGCGAGGCGAATTCCTCGTACCCGGCGGCACTCGGGTGGTAGCCGTCACCGCCGGAGACCTCGCGCATCCAGGTTCCGCTGTTGCGCAACGCCTGATGCACGCGGACGTAGGAAACCCCTTCGCTGTCACAGGCTTCGGAGAACGCGGCATCCAATTTCGCGGTGCGGCCGTTGTGTTCGTCGTCGTCGACCGGCGGCGGGGCGACGACCAGCGTCGACCAGCCGCGGGCGCGGGACCCGCGCAGCATGCCGGTCAGGTGGGCCACCGACTGCTCGGTCGGCACCGGCGGCCGGCCGTCGAGCGGCAGCGTGTCGTTGACTCCGAAGGAGAACACCACCCGGCCGTCGACGTCGGCCGGTAATCGGCGCGCGCATTCGGCCTCCCAGCGCGCCGCGATATCCGCGGAACTCTCCCGCCGCACCCCGAGGTTGTAGTAGGTCAGCGGCTGACCGGCCCCGGCCGCGCGCGCCGCGAGGCGGCCCGCCCAGCCCAGGCACTGGCGGTCCCCCAGACCGGCCACCAGTGAGTCACCCACGAAGCAGATACGGACATCACGAACCACCGTGTGATGGTTTCACGCCGGGCACCGGTTGTCGGGACAAAGGCCGGAATCCACGCACGGCACGCACGCAATAAGATCGCGGTGGTTTGTCCGGGAGGGAGTACGCATGGCAACGGAGGCGCCGCTACCGCGGTGGTTCATCGATCTACTGGCGCATCGTCGCTGGATCCACCGGACCCGCCCGTTCCCGCACGTCTACGTCCGTGACGTCTTCACCGAGGTGTTCTACCGGCGGCTGGCCGAGGAATTCGAGCGCGTGCACCGGGAGCCGGGCCGGTTCACGCCGGTCGCCGAGGGCTACGGCGCGACGGGGGTGAGCCTGGCGGCCGTGCGCGACGGTCCCCTGGAGGTGTTCCTGTCGCGGGCCTGGCACGACGTGATCGAGCGGGTCGCGGGCGTACGGGCCACCGGCGACGTGGAGGGCTCGCTGCATCACCACGCACCGGGCGGCCCGGCCGGACGGCCGCATCACGATCTGGCGCCCGCCTGGTTCCCGGGCGATCCGCCCGGACCGGCCGCCGTCGGCCTGCCCGACGGCGCGATCGACCTGCGCACCGGCGCGCGGCCGCCGGGGACGCCGGCCCGCGAGCTGGTACGCGCGGTGGCGGTGCTGTTCTATCTGAACAACCCGCGATGGCAGCCCGGCGACGGCGGCGAGACCGGACTGTTCGGCGATATCGGCGCGGCGGAACCGCGAGCCGCCCTGGCCGTTCCCCCGCTGGACAATTCGATGGTGGTGTTCGAGTGCACGCCGCGGTCCTGGCACACCTTCCTGGGCGCCAACACCGCCGCCCGCAACAGCGTGGTGATGTGGCTGCACCGGCCCAGGGACGAGGCGGCGCGCCGCTGGGGAGGAGACCGCATTGCGCAGTGGTGACAACCGCCGGGTGTGCCTGCTGACCGGAGCCGGGGGAGTGCTGGGCGACGCCTTCTGCCGCGCGTTCCACACCCGCTACGACATCGTCGCGGTGTGCCGCACCCGGACACCGGCGGCGCCGTCGCAGGAGGAGTGGTTCGTCGACCCGCTGGAACCGTCGAAACCGCTGCCGGAGAACGACTCTCGCATCTTCGTGGTGCGCGCCGACCTGACCCGCGAGGGCGAGGTGGAGCGGGTGGTGGACCTGGCGCTGGCGAAGTTCGGCGCGGTGGACCTGCTGGTCAACAATGCCGGGCACGCCCGGATGCAGCCCCGCGGGATCGTCGACGGCGATGCCGCGCTGGACCAGTTCGATCCCCACTTCGCGCTGAATGTCGGTGTGCCGCTGCGGCTGTCGGCCCGGCTCGCGCAGCGCTGCTGGCTGCACAGCGATGCCGACAACCGGGCGCGCAACCGCAACGTCGTCAACGTGTCGAGCATCTCGGGCTCCCGGGTGTACCCGGGCGGGCAGGCCGTGTACGCGGCGTCGAAGGCGGCGCTGGATCAGCTGACCCGCCACCTCGCGGCCGAATTCGCCGAGTTCGGCGTGCGGGCGAATGCCATCGCGCCCAACTCCTTCCCGGCGCTGGTGCCGACCGAGCAGGTGGCCTCGGCCATCACCGAACTCGACGCGGGCGCGATGACCGGCGGGGTCTACAGCGTGGGCGTCCCGGACGGGGCGTCCGCACCGGGCACCGTCGCGGCCGGGCAGCACACCCGCCCGGTGACCGAGCGGCCGGGGTGAACGCGGACGGCGACGGCGACCCGCGCGACCGCCACCGGGCGCGCGAGACCGCGGCACGCACGGCCGACCCGCACGCCGCCCCCGGCACACCCGGCCGACGGCGTGTTGGCACCGGACGTCCCGCGACGCTGCTGCATACTCACACCCGAGCCGACCCCGGGACCGCCGCTCCCTCGATCCGAAAGTTCCGATACGACATGCGAGTCGACGGGCGGGAGATCCCCGTCTCCGGCAGCCTGCTGCAACCGCGGATCCGGCGCACCAGCGACATTCTGCGCGTGGTGCTGTCGGCGCTGCTGGTCGCGCTCGTCATCGCCGGCTCGCTGATCACCCGGCCGCGCTGGGAGGCGCTGGAGCGCTCGCTGTCCGACATCGTCGGGTTCCTGACGCCGGAGCAGTCCAATCTGGTCTATCTGCTGTACGGCGTGGCGATCGTCGCGCTGCCGTTCGCGATCCTGGTGCGGCTGATCTTCCGGTGGCAGTGGACGCTGCTGTTCGGCTATCTCGCGGCGGGCCTGATCACCGTGGTGCTGCTGTCGATCACCGGCACCGGGATCTCCGCGCCGCAATGGCATCTGGTGGTGCCCGAACAGCTGGACACATTCCTGTCGCAGTTCCTGGACGACCCGCGCTGGATCGCCATGCTCACCGCGATGCTGACGGTGGCGAGCCCGTGGCTGCCGGTGTCGTGGCGGCGGTGGTGGTGGGCGCTGCTGCTGGGATTCGTGCCGCTGCACCTGTTCGTGAGTCTGGTGGTGCCGTCGCGGGCGATGTTCGGTCTCGCGGTCGGCTGGTGCGTCGGCGCGGTCATCGTGCTGCTGGTGGGCACGCCCGCGCTGGAGGTGCCGCTGGATTCCGCCGTGCGGGTGCTGGCCAAGCGCGGTTACACCGTCACCGGCTTCACCGTGCTGCGCCCGGCCGGGCCCGGACCGCTGCAACTGTCGGCCGAGACCGGTCCGCAGCATCGGCTGATCGTGGAGCTCTACGGCCAGAATCAGCGCAGCTGGGGCATGCTGCGGCAGCTGCGTCGCTGGCTGACCTTCCGCGCCGGGGAGCGGGCGCCGGCATTCGCCTCGCTGCGGCGCGCGGTCGAGCACCGGGCACTGATGGGCATCGCGATCGGTGATCTGGGCCTGGCCAGCAACAAACCGCTCACCGTCGCCGCGCTGGAACGCGGCTGGACGCTGTACGCGCACACGGTGCCGCGCGGCGCCACACTGTCGGCCACCGACAGCGAGGCCGTGCTCACCAACGTCTGGTACGCGCTGCAGAACATGCATCGCGCCCAGATCTCGCACGGTGATCTGCGGGCCGAGGAGATCCGGGTGGTCGAGGGCCGGGTGCTGTTCGGCGGGTTCATGTCCGCCGAATTCGGTTCCTACGAGCCGCGTTTCTCCTCCGACGTGGCACAGCTGCTGCTGTCGACCAGCGCCCTGTTCGGCACCGAACTCGCGGTGCGCACCGCGATCCACGTGCTCGGCGCCGACGCCGTACTCAACGCCTCCCGGCGCCTGACCAAGTCGGCACTACCCGCACACGTGCGCAAATCCGTGCCCGATCCCGGGCACCTCATGAAGCAGACGCGCGAGGAAGTCCAGCAGCAGACCGGCGAGGACCGCATCGAGGCCGCGCGGATCACCCGGTTCTCCCGGGGGCAGTTCATCCAGCTGGTCCTGCTGATCGGTTTGGTCTACGTGGCCTACCCGTTCATCAGCCAGGTGCCGACATTCGTCACCGAACTGCGCACGGCCAACTGGTGGTGGGCGCTGCTCGGGCTGACGGTCTCGGTGGGCACCTATATCGGGGCCGCCATGGCGCTGTGGGGTTGCACGTCGGAGTCGGTGAACTTTCCGAAACTGCTGCTCGCGCAGGTGGCCAACACCTTCGCCGCCACCACGACACCCGCCGGTGTCGGTGGCCTCGCGCTGAATGTGCGATTCCTGCAACGCAACGGGCTCGGCGCGGTGCGCGCCACCGCCGCCGTCGCGCTGCAACAGTCGGTGCAGGTGATCACGCACGTCGTGCTGCTGCTGTTCTTCAGTGTGGCAGCGGGGGTTTCGGCGAATCTGAGTCACTACGTCCCCAGCGCCACCACGCTGTATCTGGTGGCGGGCGCGCTGCTGGGACTGGTGGGTATCGCCATGTTCGTGCCGACGGTGCGGCGCTGGCTGCGCACCGAGGTCCGGCCCCAGCTCGCGGAGGTCGTCAACGAACTGCGCGCGCTCGCGCACAGCCCGATCCGCCTGGCGATGATCGTCGGCGGTTGCGCCGCCATCACGCTCGGGGCGGCCGGGGCGCTGTGGGCCAGCATCGAGGCATTCGGCGGCAGCGCCACTTTCGTCACCGTGACCGTGGTGACCATGATCGGCGGGACACTGGCGTCCGCGGCGCCGACGCCCGGTGGAGTCGGCGCCGTGGAGGCCGCGCTCATCGGTTTCCTCGGCGCGTTCGGGATCGGGCTGCCCATCGCGGTGCCCGCGGTGCTGCTCTACCGGGTGCTGACCTGCTGGCTACCGGTGTTCTGCGGCTGGCCGATCATGCGCTGGCTCACCGCGAACAACCTCATCTGACCTAGACGCGCCGGTCGGCGGGTACGCCCAGTTCGTCCAGGGCCTGGTCCGCGGCGAGGCATCCGGCGGTGGTCAGGTTCAGGTTCGCCAGCGAGGCCTCGTGGGCCTCGGATGTGGCGGCGGTGACGCAGTCGGTGATCGGGTGGACCGTGAAACCCAGGTCGGTGGCGTGCCGGGCGGTCTGCTCGACGGTGAGATTGGTCGCGACGCCGGTGATCAGCAGGGTGTCCAGGCCGCGGGCGGCCAGCCAGTCGGGCAGCGCGCTACCGGCGAGGCCGGACAGCTTCTGGTTGTCGAACACCGCGCCGCGCTCGGACTGGTCGGCCATGGCCGGGATGACCTGCGTGCCCGGCGCATCCGGCCGGAACGCGGTCTGCGCGGCGGCCACCGATCGCATGAACCCGGTGTTGCGCACCAGCCCGCCCTCTCCGACCGGAATGGTGAAGCGGGTGAACACCACCGGCAGCCCGGCCTGCTGCGCGGCGGCGTGAAATACGGTCGCGCGGTGGACGACTCCGCTGGTGGCGACGGGTTCGGCCAGCATCGGCCCGAAGAATCCTTCGGGCTCGATGACGTTGACCTGCCAGTGCAGGGCGAGTACCGCGGTGCGAGCGCTGTCGAGGGGCATGAATCCCATACTGCCCCAACTACATCACTCGCGGCGGCGCAGCGGTCAGGACGAATACTCTTTGCGCAGTTGCACCTTGACGACCTTGCCGCTGGCGTTGCGCGGCAACTCCGGGACGAGCACCAGATCCTTGGGGTGCTTGTAGCGGGCCAGGTTCTCGTTGAGGAACGGTGTGAGCTCCTCGAGGGTGAGCGTGTCGTCCGGATTCACCAGGGCGACGACGGCGACGGGCACCTCGCCCCACTTCTCGTGCGCGCGGCCGACGACGGCGGCCTCGTGAATCTTCGGGTGCGCGAACAGGACGTTCTCCACTTCGGCGCAGTAGATGTTCTCGCCGCCGGAGATGATCATGTCCTTCTTGCGGTCCACGACGTAGACGAAGCCCTCCTCGTCGGTGCGGACCAGGTCGCCCGAGTGGAACCAGCCGCCGGCGAACGCCTCCGCGGTGGCCTCGGGCTTGTTCCAATAGCCCTGCATGAGAGTGGGTCCGCGGTAGACGATTTCGCCGATCTCGCCGGGTGCGACGTCGTTCATCTCGTCGTCGACGATGCGGGCCTGGATGGTCGGGATGGGGCGGCCCACCGAACCCAGCTTGCGCAGCGCGTCGCGGCCCTCCAGCACGCAGGTGATCGGCGACATCTCGGTCTGGCCGAACACCGCGACGTTCTGGGCGTCGGGAAAGCACTCGGCCATGGCTCGCAGCACCGTGTCCGAGGCGGGCGCCGCACCCCAGCTGAGCATCTTCAGCGCCGTCTTGCGCTGCTTGACCGTGGGCTCCTCGCAGATCAGCTGCCACTGCGCGGGCACGCAGAACGCGGTGGTGGCCTGCTCGGCCTCGACGGCGTCGAGGAATTCGGTCGGGTCGAACGCACCGAGCGGATGCAGCACGGTCTTGCTGCCGAGCTGGAAAGCCGGTGCGAGACTGCCCAATCCAGCGATGTGGAACAGCGGCGAGGTGCAGAAGCCGACCGACTCGGGGGTGAGATCCATGGCCCGGATGCAGGTCAGCGCCTGCGCGGTCAGGTTGGCGTGCGACAGGATCGCGCCCTTCGGGCTGCCGGTGGTGCCCGAGGTGTACATGATCAGGCAGGGCGTGTCCTCCGGAATATCCAGGGGCACATGGGGTTCGCCCGCCTCGGCCAGCGCGTCGTCGTAGCCGAGCACGCCGTCGGCGCTCTGGCCGCCGATCACGACGCAGGTCTCGAGCGCCGGGGACTGCGCCATCACACCGGTGGCCAGCGGCTGCAGCACGGTGTCGGTGACGACGGCCTTGGCCCCCGAGTCGGCGACGATGTAGGCCACCTCGGGCGGAGTCAGGCGGAAGTTGACCGGCACGGCGATGGCGCCGAGCGCGTTGATCCCGAATACCGCCTCCAGATACTCGGGGTAGTTGAGCGCGAGGATCAGCACGCGATCCCCGAACCCGACCCCTCGGCGGGCCAGCGCATCGGCGAACCGCTGCGAACGCTCGTGCAGTTGCTTCCAGGTGGTGTCGTGCCTCCGGAACCGGATCGCGACGCTGTCCGGGCGCATCAGCGCGTGCGTGGCCAGCTGGTTGTTCCAGTGGTTGCGCCGCGACCGGATCGGCTCGTCGAGCGATTGGGCTCCGATGGTCATGCTTGCAGTCCTCTCCGGCCGTCGGCTGAACGTTTGCGAGAATACCAACTAACTTTTCACCGTGACAAGGGTTACAGAGAGGAATCGGCAACTCGCTTCTCACTTGATCATATTCCAGTTCAGAGGCGGAAAATTCGGAGATGCGGTCAACCTATGCAGACGTTGCCGCACGGACGCCTGTCGAGGGATTGGCAAACTGCGGCTTACATCGAGGTTGAACTCGGCATCGTACCCGTGCCACCATCGAGACCGACCGCGGGCGCGTGTGCCCGTGTGACACAGCAGGAGGACAACCGATGTTGCGGACCAGGTTCACCGAGGAATTCGGCATCGAGCATCCGATCGTGCAGGGCGGCATGATGTGGGTCGGCCGGGCCGAACTGGTGGCCGCTGTCGCGAACGCCGGTGGCCTCGGCTTCATCACCGCGCTCACCCAGCCCACCCCCGACGCTCTGCGCAACGAGATCGCCCGCGCCCGCGAACTCACCGACAAGCCGTTCGGCGTGAACGTGACGATCCTGCCCTCGATCAACCCGCCGCCGTACGAGGAGTACGTCAAGGCGATCGTCGAGTCGGGCGTGAAGATCGTCGAGACCGCGGGCAGCAATCCCGAACCCTTCCTGCCGTACTACAAGGAGGCCGGGGTCAAGGTGCTGCACAAGTGCACCAGCGTCCGGCACGCGCTCAAAGCGCAGAAGATCGGCGTGGACGGCGTATCCATCGACGGCTTCGAATGCGCCGGACACCCGGGTGAGGACGATGTACCGGGCCTGATCCTGATTCCGGCCGCGGCCAAGGCGCTGGAGATCCCGATCATCGCCTCGGGTGGCATCGCCGACGCCCGCGGCCTGGTGGCGGCGCTGGCGCTGGGCGCGGACGGGGTCAATATGGGCACCCGGTTCCTGTGCACGCGGGAGTCGGCGGTGCACCAGAAGGTGAAGGAGCGGATCGTCGCCCACAGTGAGCGCGACACCCAGCTCATCTTCCGCACCATGCGCAATACCGCCCGCGTGGCCGACAACGAGATCAGCCGCAAGGTCGTGGAGATCGAGGCGGCCGGAGGCAAGTTCGAGGACGTGCGCGATCTGGTCGCCGGGGCCCGCGGCCGCCGGGTGTTCGAGGAGGGCGACCTCGATGCCGGGATCTGGTCCGCAGGCCAGGTCCAGGGCCTCATCGACGACATCCCCAGCTGCGCCGAGCTGATCTCCCGCATGGTGTCGGAGGCGGAGGGGCTCATCAACGAACGGCTGGCGTCCTTCGTGGCGTAGCGACCGGCCCGGGCGGACAGTCGTGCGTCCGCCCGGGTCGCGGCCCACCGCTACGCGCGGGCGAGTACCGCGTTGTAGTCGTGACTGGCGATGACCTCGATGCCCGCGGGCAGCGCGTGCAGCCGCTGGATGGTTTCGAAGGTCTTGTCGCGGTCGGCGTCGAAGAGCCGGCCCGGCATGGGCGCCTTCTCCCGAATCAGCTCGATCTGCACGGTGTTCCAGATGGCGTCGCCGACCAGCAGGACCCGGGTGCCGTCGTCGACCGCGAGCAGCACCCCGATGCTGCCGGGGGTGTGGCCGGGCAGGTCGACCAGGATCACCGCGCCGTCACCGAACAGGTCGTGGCTGCGGGTGAAGGTGAGCACGGGCGGGCCGTCGAGTTCGACATTGCCGATGCGGCGGTCCCGCAGCGGCGCGCGGACCACGCCGTAGGGGGCCGTTTCACCGTTCATCGCCCATTCGTATTCGTTTGCCGGAACACGCAATTCGAGCGACTCCGGCATGTCGAGCAGGCCGGAGACGTGGTCCCAGTGCAGATGCGTCGCGAGCGCGAAATCGATGTCCTCGCCGGAGAGTTCGCGACCGGCCAGCGCGTCGGCCAGGCCGAGCACCGGTTTCTCGGGTGAGACCAACAGCCCGACCGGAAACGGCATCCCCGGTAGCACGCGCCTGTGCACGGCCGCGCAGATCGCCGGGTCCACCAGGAACCGCGCCCGCGGATGCTCGATCAGAAAGGCGCCCATCGCCATCGGCAGCGAGCGCAGCGTGCGTAGCCCTTCCGCGACGACGGCGCCCGGTGCCGAGGTGCGGGCCTGCACCAGCGCGGTCAGCGCGACCTTCGCGCGGGCGGGCGGCAATTCGGCCGTCCCCAGACTCGCGAGGAACGCGGCATCCGGACGGCGCGGCCGCAACAGGCGACGCGGGGTCGCGAACAACGCGGAACAGCAGTCGGCCAAGGCGTGTACGGCAGCGGGTCGCCCGGCGGCGAGATCCGGCTGGATGGTCGGTTGGTCCACAGCGCCACGTTATTCGATCGGCGCGACGCCCCGTAAGCCTCTTCTCCGCAGGGCAAGTTCTCGGCATAATCGCCGGGGGACACCTGACAGCCGGTGATCTCCACCGGATGCGGGAGGGAGCACCCACATGGGTCAGAGCAAGACGATCGAGCCTTACGCGACGCCATGACGGAGCCTCCGCCCGGCCCCGCGGGGCCACAGCGACAACCGCGCACCCACCAGCCACCGGCGGATATCGCCGGGATTCGGCGGGCCGCGCCGCCCCGGGGCCACCGGTGCTCGGGCGGCGGCAGCGTCCGATGCCGACTACTTGCTTTGCCGTACAACGCGTTCCGGCACACACCTGCGGATGAAGCCGGATCCACGCCGGGGCGCGCGCAACCGGGATCGGTTCGGGCGCGGCGCCATCGCGCGCAAGGACGGCGATACGTGCTGTCGCACAGGGTGGTTCGCTCCGCGGGAGTACTCCTGGCCGCGCGTGATGGTTTCCCGGACGGTGTGCCGTCCCGGAAGTGGTCGCAGGCGAGTGACGCCTGCCGTGCGGTGCCGCCGGGTGCGCTGGGAGGCCGCGGTCGAGGCCGGGTGTCCGCCGGGGTACGCCGATGAGTGGTGCGGCTGGTTCTCGCGGCGGGGTGTTGTTTCTGTTTCCCGGGCCGGGCGGGGAGCACGTACGGATGGGGCGGGCACTCGCGGCGCGCTATCCGGTGTTCGCGCGGGCGCTGGACGCGGGGGCGGAGGCGGTGGTGCGGGCCGGGGGCCGTCGGGTGTGGACGCCACGGCACGGGTTCGCGAAGAGCCTGGCGACGGCGGATTCCGTGCAACCGGCGCTGTACGTCTACCAGCTCGCGCTCGCGGAACTGGTGCGGGAGTGGGGGATTCGGGCCGATGCGGTGCTGGGACACGGGGCGGGCGAGATCGCGGCCGCGGTGGTGAGCGGTGCGCTGACACCGGCCGACGGCGCACGGGTGGTGACCACCCGCGGGCACACGCTGGCGCGGCGTGCGGATCCGGGAGCCGCCGCCGTGGTGCAGGCGGCGGCCGAGGAGGTGCGGCGGCTGGTGGAGCCGATGCGTTCGGCGGTCTCGATCGCGACGGTGGACGGGCCGCGCTCGGTGGTGGTGACCGGCGTTCCGCGGTATGTCGAGACGCTGGTGCGGCGGGCGCGGCGGCGGGGACTACCCGCCCGGCTCAGCGCCGTGGACTCCCTGACTCATACCCGAGCCGGCCGAGACGGCGTGTCGGAGTTCGCCTCTCAGCTCGAGGGGATGGCGCCGCGCGCGCCCCGCGTACCCGTCTACTCGACCGTGCGACGCGGTCGCGTCATCACCACGGCCGACCTGACAGCCGACTATTGGGCCGAGAACGCCTCCGGTGCGGTCGAATTCGCCTCGGCACTGGATGCGGCCGCCGCGCACGGCATGTCTACGGTCGTGGAGATCGCTCCCGACCCGACACTCGCCTCCATCGTCCGCGACAACCCGGCCTTCACCGACTCGACCTATCCCCTCGTGGTCGGCGACAACGAGGCCGAGTCGTTCCTCGAGGCGGTCGCCCGGCTCTACGCGTGTGGCCGGCTCGCGGCAGCGGCCCCGGACCATGATCCGGGCGACGCCGACACGCGCACGGAGAAGCCTTCTCCGGCAACGGGATACGAGTGGCTGCTCGCGAACCCACGTACCGCGGCACCGGAGCACGCCGTTGACAGCAGCGATGCGCCGAGAGTTGCCGCGGAGCTCACGGGCGCTCTTCCGGAGACGGCCGTATACGACCCCACGGTGGCTACGGCCACCGAGTGGGCGGCGTCGATTCTGACCGAGGAGTGCTGGGTGCCGGTGGATCGGCCGGATCGGGCCCTTCCGGCGGATCCGCCGTTCTACCAGGGGCTTGTGGTGGGGGAGTCCGCGGCGGCGGCGGGGCTCGAGGCGCATCTGAGCCGGCGGATACCGGCGCTGCGGATTACGCGGGAGCCGGTGGATGCCGGACCGATCGTGGCGTCGATGCTGGCCGATCACGCTGTCCCGACGGCGGTGGCGCTGGTGTGGGCGACACCGGAGTTGCCGGGGCCGGTGACGACCGGGGTCGCCGGGGCGTTGGATGTGCTGCAACGGCTGCAGGGCAGCGCGGCGGTCGCCACCTTGACGGTGGTGCTGACCGATCGGGCCTCCCTGACGCAGCACGCGATCGCCGGTCTGGTCCGGTCCCTGCAATTGGAGTCGCCGGTTCCTACCCGACTGATCTGGACCTCCGACGACGACCCGGCGCAGGTGGCGGATCTGGTGCTGGAACCCGCTGGGCCGCAGGAGGTTCGGGTCTTCGAGCACACGGTCAGCGCGCGGAGGTTCCGGACCGCACCCCGCGTGCCCGAGCCGATCGGCGTGCGGCCCGAGGGTACCTATGTGGTGACCGGTGGTCTCGGCACGCTCGGCTCGGTGGCCGCGCGCTGGCTGCTCGACGCCGGCGCCCGGGACCTGGTGGTGCTCACCCGCACCCCGCGCCCGCTGCCGCAGCTGCTCGACGGCCTGGACGACCGGATCGTCGTGGTCCGCTGCGACGTCACCGATCGCGCCGATCTGGCCAACGCCCTGTTCGACATCCGTGCCTGCGGCTCCACCATCCGGGGTGCGGTGCACGCGGCCGGAGTCCGCCGCGATGCCGAATTCGCCACTGTGACACCGGGTCTGCTGGCGGAACTGTTCGAGCCCAGGGCCGGTGCGGCCCGCCATCTGATCGATCTGACGGCGGCGGACCCGATCGATTTCGTGCTGCTGTCCTCCTCGGCCACCGGTGCGCTCGGGGCTCCCGGGCAGGCCGCCGACGCCGCCGCGCACGCCGCCCTCGACGCGCTCGCGCGCAACCGCGTCGACGACCGGGTGCGCAGTATCGGCTGGGGCCATTGGATATCAGGCCCGGTCACACCCACGACGGACGCGCGCTGGCGGCGCGCCGGTGTGACGCCCTTCGACGTGGCGCGCGGCACGGCCGTGCTGTCCGTCGCCCTCGCCCACCGCACCCCGGCCCTGCTGGCCGTGGACTACACCCCGACCGGCGACACCTCACCGATGGCGGCACGCCTGCGCAATACGATCCCGCCACACTCGACTCGACCACGCCGCGCCGCAGGCGACAGCACCGCCCTGCCCGGCCGTCCGGCAGCCGCTGCCCTGAGCACAGCACCGGCAGAAGACCTCCGCACCACTCGCCACCGCGATTCGCCTCGGGACGGGCGCTGCTCAGTCCGGGGCGCGGCCGAGTAGGCGGTCGGTTTCGCGGCGTTCGCGTTTGGTGGGGCGGCCGGAGCCGCGATCGCGGCGCGGCATGGTGGCGAGAATTTCCGGGGCAGGCGGGGGCGGAGACTTGTCGATCAGGCATTGGGCGGCGATCGCCGCGCCCACGCGCTTGGCGATGACTCGTTCCACGATGACGATGCGTTCTACGCCGTGCACTCGGACGCGCACTTCGTCGCCGGGTTTGATCTGATGAGCGGGTTTGACCGCGACGCCGTTGACGCGGACGTGCCCGGCTCGGCAGGCCGTCGCGGCCGCCGATCGAGTTTTGAACAACCGCACCGCCCACACCCAGGAATCGATCCGGGCGGTGCCGAGTGTCTGATCCGTTTCCGCGCGCATACGTTCAGAAGGTTACGCGCGGGCGGAGCGAGGCAACAGGTCAGGCGACGCGACGTGCGGTGACGATCGAGTCGGGGTTCAGGTTCGAGTACTCGACGGGCTCACCGGCCTGCGGCGCGTGCAGGATCTTACCGTCGCCGGCGTACATGGCCACGTGGCCGCCGCCGTTCTGGATGATCAGATCGCCGGGCTGCAGGTCCTGGTAGGCGACCGGCTTGCCGACGTGCGACTGCTCGAAGCTGGTGCGCGGCAGGTCGATTCCGGCCTGCTTGTAGGCCCACTTCACCAGGCCGGAGCAGTCGAAGCCGTTGGGGCCGTTGCCGCCCCAGACATACTGGGCGCCGATCTTGCTGCGTGCGGCGTCGAGGGCGATATCGCCGTTGGTGCTCGGCTTCTGCTGGTCGAACAGGCCGGGCATGGCCGGTCCGGGCGCCATCGCCTGCGGGGCCGCCAGGGACTGCTGGAAGCCCTTGATCTCGTCGGCGTGATCGGCGAGGGCCTGGTTGGCCTGGGCCACCTGCTGGTCGTACTCGGGGCCGAGCGGCACGTCGAAGTTGCCGAAGCCGGGGACATTGATGGTCGCTGCCTGCGCCGAAATGGCCGGCATAGCACCAGTGGAAGCGGCGACGGCGCCGAAAACCAGCGCACCCTTCACGGAATTCGGGAGCCGAGATTCCCGCTGCAAGCTGTGTTTACCCACCGAGCTGAGTCTCCTGTTTCTTCCTGCCCACCCACCGACCGGGTTAGCTGACGGGTTCGGGCCGGGAAGTTCGGCCCTACCCGATCGGCCTTGTGACCGAAAGGGATTCACCCCACAAACCTGGGTCCCCGGCTCGATGATCGGGCTGCCCACCCGACCACCGATTAGGCGGTAACTCGATGGGCCGCCTCGCCTGCGAAGCGACTGCCTCCATCGGGTCACGAAGAGATTACGACGAGCGCGCCGTGTTGTCCACCCCACAGCGCAGCGTGTTCGGCCGCGTCCGCGAACCGCCAGCCCAGCTTCCGATTTCGCGTGTTCGGGCCGGTGATAACGACTCGGCATCACGGCCTGCGACGGTGTTATCGAACCGAGAAGCGCCGGCGTTACCGCTCCAGCGCGCGCTCCAGTGCCGTGATCCGCTCGCGCGCCTCGGCCAGTTCGACCTCCAGCCGGCCCAGCGCTATCACCAGCGGGCCGACCGCGAGATCGGCGACCAACTGCGGATCGTCGAGACCCTGCTCGATCGCCGACACGATGTTGCGGCGGATGCGGGTGGCCACCGGAGCGTTCTCGGGCACGTTCCAGGATTCGACGACCTCGACCACGGTGGGGGCGGCTTCCTCCGACATGACTCTCCCTGCGCTGGGACCGGTTTCGTGACGTTCTCCAGCGTAGGTACCCGCTCGCGGGGCCTGCATGCCGGACGATAGCTATCTCTAGGGCTTTCGGTAGATGCCACGAGAATCTGGTCACGACCCGCTACGGTGTTCGGGCATGGACCCCGTGCGGAATCCGTATGCCCCCGGCGCCGGTCAGCGACCGCCCGAACTGGCCGGACGCGCCAAGCAACTCGACACCTTCGATGTCGTGCTCGAGCGCGTCTCGCGCGGACGTCCCGAACGCAGTGTGATGCTCACCGGGCTGCGCGGCGTCGGAAAGACGGTTCTGCTCAACCAGCTTCGCTCCATCGCCCGCTCGCGCGGTTGGGGCACCGGCAAATTGGAGGCCCGGCCCGACCAGGAGCTGCGCCGGCCGCTGGCCTCCGCGCTGCACATGGCGGTGCGGCAGGTGGCCGTGGCGCACCGCAATCAGGA
Source organism: Nocardia wallacei (assembly GCF_014466955.1). Taxonomy (NCBI): domain Bacteria; kingdom Bacillati; phylum Actinomycetota; class Actinomycetes; order Mycobacteriales; family Nocardiaceae; genus Nocardia; species Nocardia wallacei. The sequence continues at coordinate 7,737,174 of NZ_AP023396.1, forward strand.
GATGGTGGACGACTTCCTGGGGATCCTGAAGGCATTCGCCCTGCGCGCCACGGCCGACAAGGGCATGCGCGAGCGCTGGCAGCCCGGCATCGACGTCCCGGCCGTCACGGGGCGCGCGGATTCCGGCGACATCGAGATCGATCTGGTGGAGCTGCTGATGGAGGCCGGTCAGCTGGCGCAGGACAGCGGCGTCGGCATCGCGATCTTCATCGATGAGATGCAGGACCTCGGCCCGGCCGACATCTCCGCCATCTGCGGCGCGTGCCACGAGCTGAGCCAGGAGGCGGCGCCGCTGATCGTGGTGGGCGCGGGCCTGCCGCATCTGCCCGCGGTGCTGTCGGCGTCGAAGAGCTACTCCGAGCGACTGTTCGGCTACCACCGGATCGACCGGCTGGACCGCGAGGCCGCCGATCTGGCCCTGATCGCACCCGCCGAACGAGAGCAGGTGAAGTTCACCGAGGCGGCGCTGGACGTGCTGTACCACAAGGCCGACGGCTACCCGTACTTCGTGCAGGCCTACGGCAAGGCGACCTGGGATGTGGCGGCACAGAGCCCGATCGGCGCCGAGGACGTCGAGCTGGCCGCGCCCGCCGCCGAGGAGGAACTGGCGGTCGGCTTCTTCGGCTCGCGGTACGAGCGGGCCACCCCCGCCGAGCGAGAGTACATGCGCGCCATGGCCGATCTGTCCGGCGACGACGGCCCGGTGGCCACCGCGGCGGTGGCCAAGGAGCTGGGCCGCAAGCCCGCCTCGCTGTCACCGGCCCGCGACGGGCTGATCAAGAAGGGGCTGATCTACTCCGCCGAGCGCGGCACCATCGGCTTCACGGTCCCGCATTTCGGACGGTACCTGCGCAGCGTCAGCACCTGAGCGACCCGCGCGGCGATCACGGCATACGGACGCAGCGCCCGCGGGCGGCAGCGGTCGTCGAGTATTTCTACGGATATCTAGCGAAGTACGGAGATTGTTGTAGAAAGACCTCACGAAGTTCTAGGACCGGACCGTTCCTAGTTGATTCCTACCGTTGCCTCCATGAGCAGCAGCACGGAGATTCAACCCTTCCACATCGACATCCCGCAGTCGGAGCTGGCCGACCTGCGTCGGCGGCTGGCCGAGACCCGCTGGCCCGCGGAGCTTCCCGGTCCGGCACGCAGCCGGGGCGTGCCGGTCGAGGAGATTCGCGAGCTGGCTCGATACTGGGGCAGCGAGTTCGACTGGCGCGCGGCGGAGCGGCGGCTCAACGAGGTTCCGCAATACCGCACCGAAATCGACGGCGTCGCAGTGCATTTCCTGCACGTGCGCTCCGCGGACCCCGACGCGATACCGCTGGTGCTGAATCACGGATGGCCGAATTCCGTCGCCGAGTTCACCGACCTGATCGGGCTACTGACCGAACCCGAGGATCCGGCGGCGCAGGCATTTCACGTGGTGGCGCCGTCGGTTCCGGGATTCGGCTGCTCGGACGCGCCGCGCGAGACGGGCTGGACCGTCGAGCGCGTCGCATCGATGTGGGCACGGCTCATGGCCCGGCTCGGCTACGACCGCTATCTGGTGCAGGGTGGCGACCTGGGCAGCTACGTGGCCACGGCGCTGGCCGACGCGGCGTCGGAACATGTTGCGGGCCTGTACATCACCGGCGGGCTCGGCTTTCCGACCGAGGCCGACGTCCCGGAGCTGACCGAGGCGGAGCACGCGGCCTACACCGCCATGATGGCGGCGGACTGGGTGACCGGCGTCGACCACCACGCGCTGCTGCGGTCGGCGCCGCAGACCTTCGACTTCGGCTGGAGCGATTCTCCGGTGGCGGCGCTGGCCTGGATGTGGCAGAAGTTCCACGACTTCAGCGCCGCCGGTCCGCTCGCCGACGCGATCGACCGCGACGCCTTCCTGACGAATCTGAGCATCTACTGGTTCACACGCTCGTTCGGCACGTCGGCCTGGCCGTATTACGACAGCATCGGCTTCGCCTGGCCGCGGGGTTCGGCGGCGGTGCCGACCGGGGTCTACAGCGGCCCGCCCGGCGTCCGGCGGCTCGCCGAACGCACCGCGAAGATCGCGCACTGGCCGGCGGACAATCCGGCGGGCCATCACTTCATCGCCATGGATCGGCCCGACGCGTACGCCGCCGACCTGCGCAGATTCGTAGCGGCCAGCAGTCGTTAGCACTCTCGAGATAAAACTTCCTATATCTAGTCGAAAGATTAGATATAGGAAGATTGCGCTACGGCGTCGCGCCCGGGCGGGTGGACGGCAGGAACGGCGTGAGCAGATTCTGCTCGGTGGACGGGCCGAACTGCCATTCGGCGATCCACGGTCCGGTGCCCTCGCTCGGATCGGACACGCCCTGCTCGAGCCATTGGTACCGGCCGTCGAGCACCCCGCGGGCGACCGCGGTATCGGCGTCGTCGGTGTTGTCCCACAGCTCGTCGAACAGGCGCTCGATCCGCAGCCGCGATTGCTTGCAGAAGGTGTCGGCCAGTTCCTCGGCCGCCGCGGCCTCCGCGCCGCCCGCCGCCCGCAGCGCCCGCGCCCGGACGCAGGCCGCGGCCATCGCGAACAGTTCGGCGCCGATATCGACGATCCGGCCCAGGAATCCCTGCCGGTACTCGAGTTTCGCCTGCCAGCGACCCATGGCGTACATCAGCGACCGGGCCTGCTTGCGCGACATCCGCTCGACGAACCGGACGTGCTTGGCCAGCGGCCCGAACTCGGCGTACGTCGCCGGCACCGAGCCCGCGCCGACGGCCAGCTGCGGGAACCACTTGGCGTAGAAGCCGCTCGCGCCCACCGCCGCCTTCGCCTTGTCCTTGAATTCCGCGTTGCGGTCGACCAGGGCGCCGGCGGCGGCCATGTGCGCGTCGGCCATCTCGCGGGCGATCAGCAGCCGCATGATCTCGCTGGAGCCCTCGAAGATCCGGTTGATGCGCAGGTCTCGAACCAGTTGCTCGGCCGCGACCGCCCGCTCGCCGCGCGCCCGCAGCGACGCGGCGGTCTCGTAACCGCGTCCGCCGCGAATCTGCACCAGCTCGTCGGCGATGCGGCAGCTCATCTCCGAGGCCCACAACTTGGCCAGCGCGGCCTCGATGCGAATGTCGTTGCGCGCCTCGTCGCACATGGTGCCGGACAGATCCAGCGCCGCCTCGAGCGCGAAGGTCGTCGCCGCGATGTAGGACAGCTTCGCGCCGACGGCGGCGTGCTCGCCGATCGGGCGGCCCCACTGCACCCGGGCGGCCGACCATTCCCGGGCGATCTTCAGCGACCACTTGGCCGCCGCCGTGCACAGCGCCGGAATCGCGAGCCGACCGGCGTTGAGCGTGGTGAGCGCGATCTTGAGGCCGTCACCCTCGCGGCCGACCAGATTGGCCTTCGGCACTCGCACGTCGTGCATGCGGGTGACGCCGTTCTCGATGCCACGCAGGCCCATGAAGCTGTTGCGGCGCTCGACGGTGATGCCGGGTGAATCGGCCTCGACCACGAAGGCGGAGATGCCGCCGCGGTGTCCCGCACTGCGCGGCACCCGCGCCATCACGACGAGCAGTTCCGCCACCACGCCGTTGGTGGTCCACAATTTGACGCCGTTGAGCAGGTAGGCCTCGCCGTCCTCGGTCGGTGTCGCGGTGCACGCCATGCGGGCCGGATCCGATCCCACATCGGGCTCGGTGAGCAGGAAGGCGCTCACCGCGCCGCGCGCGCACCGCGGCAGGAACTCGCGTTTCTGCTCCGGCGTGCCCGCCAGCTTCAACGGCTCGGGCACTCCGATCGACTGATGCGCCGACAGCAGCACGCCCAGGCTGGGATGCGCCGACCCGACCACCATCAGCGCCTTGTTGTATCCGACCTGCGACAGGCCCTGCCCGCCGTACTCTTCGGGAATCTTGAGTCCGAAGCAACCGAGTTCGGCCAGGCCGCGGACGTATTCGGCGGGGATCTTCGCCGTCTCCTCGATGACGGCGCCGTCGATGGTGTCGACATAGGCGCGCAGCCGCTCCAGATATGCCTCGGTCTTCGCGCTGTCCTGCTCCGACGGCCGGGGATACGGGTGGATCAGATCGAGCCGGAACCGGCCGAGGAACATCTCCTTAGCGAAAGACGGCTTCGCCCAAGTGGTTTCGCGGGATTCTTCGACGAGTGCGCGGGCCTGTTCTTCGGTGGCGTCTACTTTCGCGGTGGCCGTCATACTGTCCTCCATCGGACGTGATCAGAATCACATTCGAGTGTAGGAGGCTTTGTTACCCGCCGGTAGAGGCGCGGGGCGCACCGTTTCAGCATCGGGTACATAACGGCAGGTTCGCGCGGTTAACGCGCTGGAAATCCCTATCGACAACCGGGTACGTACGGATTTCCCGGGAGACGTGATGTCCACCATCGCACTTCGCGCCGCCGACCTCGACGGCCACCGCGTCACAGTCACCGCCGACGACGGCACGCCACTCGCCGCGCGCGTGTTCGGCTCCGACACCGCGCCGCTGACCGTGGTTTTCGTGCACGGCCACTGCCTGCGCACCGAATCCTGGTCGATGCTGCGCGAGCAGTTGCGGCGGCAGTGGGGCGAGGGCATCCGCATGGTGTGCTACGACCACCGCGGGCACGGCGAGTCGGGCTCGGCCGATCCGGACACCTACACCATCGACCAGCTCGGTCACGATCTCGACGCCGTGCTGCGCACCGTCGCCCCGTCCGGCCCGGTGGTGCTGGTCGGGCATTCGATGGGCGCGATGGTGGTGCTGGTCTATGCCCGGCTGTTCCCGGCGACGGTCGGCTCGCGCGTCGTCGGCATCGGACTGCTGGCCACGGCGGCCGGTGGCCTGACCACCGTCGGCCCGGCGCGCTTGCTGAATCGGCACGCGGTCAGCTCGCTGCGGGCCGCGGTGCGTCGCGCGCCGCGGATGATGCAGACCTGGAAGCGGTTGTCGCACCGGATCTTCGAACCGCTGGTGCGTGAGGCCGAGTCCGGCGGCCGCCGGGCGAGCCCGCATCTGGCGGCGATCGCGACCGCGATGCTCAACGACACGCCGCTGCTCACCATGACCAGCTTCCTCGACTCGCTGATCCGCTTCGACGAGACCGCGACCCTGCGGCTGCTGGCCGATCTGCCGACGCTGGTGCTGGCCGGGTCGGCCGACATCATGATCCCGTTCGCGCATTCGGTGGTGCTGGCCTCGCAGCTCAGCGGCGCCGAACTGGTCCGACTGGACGGCGCCGGTCACAGCGTGATCCTCGAACGCGCCGAGGAGGTCGCGGCCGCGGTGGCGACACTGGTCGAACGGGCCCTCGGCGCCGACCGTGCTCGGGCGTATGCCGCGGCGGGCTGAAACGAGCAATTTTCGGATCGGGACGAGCGCTCGCGCCGAAGATCACGTACTGTGTTGTAGATCACGATGTGCGGTCTGTCACACAGGCTCGAGGAGGTTTCGATGACACGCAGCGAGATTGCTGAGCTGCACTTCGCCGTGGGCCAGCTCCGGCAATGCCTCGGCGCACTGCGGTCCCACTACGGGGACGCCAACTCCGTACGGCGGCTGGAGAACGACCTTGAGCGGCTCACCATAGATGCGGACGAGTTCGAGAAGTCGCCCCCGCCCGAAATCGCCGCGCGGCGCGAGCAGGAGGTCATCTACGTCCCGGACAGCAAGTCCGACGAGGCCGCCTGGATGGGCGCGCAGGACGAGGGCTTGGGCTTCCACTCCCGCCCCCGCACCAAGTAGTAGCTCGCCCCATCGCGGGCCGGGCTTCCGGCTCGCGCTCGAGTGGTTTTCCGCGTGGCGCCGCCCCGCGCCCGGCGGTGTCCGTGCGCAGCGGTGTCCGTGCCTGGCGGAGTCCGTGCCCGGCGGAATCCGTGCCCGGCGGAATCCGTGCCCGGCGGAATCCGTGCCCGGCGGAATCCGTGCCCGGCGGAATCCGTGCCCGGCGGAGTCCGGGCGCGGCGGTGTTGTCTCAGGCGCGGTGACGGCCTGAGCGGCGGCTGCGCAACCCGTGGAATCGGGCGCCCTTGGGAGTATTCGCTGGCGGAGCCGCGGCGGACGACTCGAACAGAACGGCGACGCCGCGGTCGGCCGCCGAGTCCGCCGCGACCAGCGCGTACGCGCCACCGCGCCGGGCGAGTTCGTGCAGTAGGGTGGCGGTCATCCGCGCACCGGCCGCGAGGCCCGGGTCACCCAGCGCGAGCGCGCCGCCGTTGACGTTCACCGCGCCGAGGTCGTGGCGACCGAAGTGGCGGAGCAGCGCGAGCACCTCGACCGCGGACCGCTCGGCGATCTCCAGCAGATCGATGTCGTCGAACGAGAGGCCGTTGCGCGACAACAGCTTCGCGACGGCCGCGGCGACGGCGGGCATGCTGCCGTCGGTGCCCGCGGCCACCCAGTCGGTCATGTAGGCGAGAGGCTCCAGGGCCAGGTCGATCAGCCGGTCCTCGGCCACCATCAGGCAGGCCGCGGCACCCGCGGCGGGCACGCTCACGGCGGCCGCGGTGAGCACGCTGTCCGGCAGCAGCGGGGCCGCGCTGGTCAGCGCACGGGTCGACACATCGGCGCGCGACTGCTCGTCGCGACCCACAAGATGCGGTACGGCACTTTCGGTTCGGTGCCGCAACTCGTCCGGCGCGGCGGCCACCACCGGGACGATCTCGGCGTCGAAGATCCCCTGCCGCCAGGCGCGGGCGGTGCGGCGGTGGCTGCTCAGCGCGAACTCGTCGGATTCGGTGCGGGTGAGGTGATATCGCCCGGCCAGGCGCTCGGCGTGCGCCGGATCGACGGCGGCGAGCGCGGTCTCGGCGGGCACGGTGTCGTGCACGCCCCCGGCCACCACCACGGCCGCGGTCTCGGCGTGCACCATGGTGGCGGCGACGATCAGAGCGGCCAGGCCGTCCGCGGACCCGACCTCGAAACCGGCCAGGGCGGACGGTAATCCGGCGTCGAGCGCGGCGAGCCGGGCGAGACCGGGCGGGCCCGCCAGCACGACCTCGTCGACGCGGGCGCCGTCGAGTTCCGCGCGACCGACGGCACCGGCGATCGCGGCCGCGGCCAGTCGTCCCGGCGGCAGCGCCGCCAACGCGCCACCGGCGAACCCGCTCGGCGTGCGCACCGGCGACACGATCGCCGCTCTCCTCATCGACTCTCTCCTTCTCGCGCCGCGCTGCCGGCAGCTAACCGCCACACAGCGGTGATCGCATTCGCTGCCGGGCATCCGCCGGACCCACCGGATCCGCAGCCCACCACAGCGTTGTTGCTGGTATGTGACGTCGGGACCAGCGCCGACGCGGTGTGGAACCACCGGATTCCGGACATGCGCCGAAAGGCCGTGTGATCCAGGACAGTTCGTGAGATTTGCTTACGGTTCACTGTCGAGACCGCCACGCGACATGATCAGAAAATGTGGCGCAAATCATAGCCGTTCGGGCGGACCGATATTGCCGGGACCGGGCGCGGGTCATAGCAGGGGTGCCGTATGGTGCTCACCATCACATTCGATGCCGGAGGTAACGATGACGTTCCACGGGGTAGATCAGCGAGGCATCCTGCAGTGAACGCAGCACCGACACGCGCACCCGAACCGGGCACGGGAGTCTTCAGCGCGACCCGCGCGGCCATTTCCGACCGGACGCTACGCACCGACCGATGGTGGATCCCGCCGCTGATCACCGTGCTGGGGCTGAGCGCGTTCATCATCTACGCGACCGTGAGAGCCTTTGTGCGCTCGGCCTATTGGGTCGCCGACTACCACTATCTGACGCCGTTCTACTCACCCTGCGTCAGCACCTCGTGCGTCGAGGGCTCGGCCCACTTCGGGCACTGGGTGGGCGCGCTGCCGGTGTGGATCCCGCTCGGGTTCCTGGTGCTGCCGTTCCTGCTGCTGTTCCGACTGACCTGCTACTACTACCGCAAGGCCTACTACCGGGCGGTGTGGTTCTCCCCGCCGGCCTGCGCGGTGGCCGAGCCGCACGCGAAATACACCGGGGAGACCCGGCTTCCGCTGATCATCCAGAACGCGCACCGCTACTTCTTCTATGTGGCGTGCGTCGTCTCGGTGGTCAACACCTACGACGCGATCGTCGCCTTCCACGGCAAGTCCGGCGGCTTCGGGTTCGGGCTGGGCAATCTGGTGCTGCTGCTGAACGTGGTGCTGCTGTGGGCGTACACGCTCTCGTGCCACTCCTGCCGGCACATCGCGGGCGGACGGCTCAAGCACTTCTCCGCGCATCCGGTCCGGTACTGGTTCTGGACGCAGGTGTCGAAGCTGAACACCCGGCACATGGCGCTGGCCTGGACGACGCTGGGCACGCTGGTGCTCACCGACTTCTACGTCATGCTCGTCGCCAGCGGCACCATCTCCGACCTGCGCTTCGTCGACTGACGCGCGCTCCCCGAAACCTCAGCCTCTCCCTCTGTCTCCCAGGAGTATTCGGTTCCATGCCTGAAGTCGAACGGCACAAGTACGACGTCGTCGTGATCGGTGCCGGTGGCGCCGGCCTGCGCGCGGTGATCGAGGCGCGCGAGCACGGCCTGTCGGTGGCGGTGGTGTGCAAGTCGCTGTTCGGCAAGGCGCACACCGTGATGGCCGAGGGCGGCTGCGCGGCGTCCATGGGCAACGCCAACGAGAAGGACAGCTGGCAGACGCATTTCAAGGACACGATGCGCGGCGGCAAGTTCCTCAACAACTGGCGCATGGCCGAACTGCACGCGCAGGAGGCTCCCGACCGGGTCTGGGAGCTGGAAACCTATGGGGCGCTGTTCGATCGGACCGCCGACGGGCGCATCAGTCAGCGCAACTTCGGCGGCCACACCTACCCGCGACTGGCGCACGTCGGCGACCGCACCGGCCTCGAGATCATCCGCACCATGCAGCAGAAGATCGTCTCGCTGCAGCAGGAGGATTTCAAGGAGACCGGCGACTACGAGTCGCGGATCAAGGTGTTCGCCGAATGCACGATCACCGATCTGCTCAAGGACGGCGACCGGATCTCCGGCGCGTTCGGCTACTGGCGGGAGTCCGGCCGGTTCATCCTGTTCGAGACGCCCGCGGTGGTGCTGGCGACGGGCGGAATCGGCAAGTCCTACAAGGTCACCTCGAACTCCTGGGAGTACACCGGCGACGGCCACGCGCTGGCGCTGCGGGCCGGGGCGACGCTGATCAACATGGAGTTCCTGCAGTTCCATCCGACCGGCATGGTCTGGCCGCCGAGTGTGAAGGGCATTCTCGTCACCGAGGGCGTGCGCGGCGACGGCGGGGTGCTCAAGAACACCGAGGGCAAGCGTTTCATGTTCGACTACATCCCCGGGGTGTTCAAGGGGCAGTACGCCGAAACCGAGGAAGAGGCCGATCAGTGGTTGCGCGACAACGACTCCGCGCGCCGCACTCCCGATCTGCTGCCCCGCGACGAGGTGGCGCGCGCGATCAACGAGGAGGTGAAGGCCGGGCGCGGCACCCCGCACGGCGGCGTCTACCTCGACATCGCCTCGCGCCTGCCCGCCGCGGAGATCATGAAGCGGCTGCCGTCCATGCACCACCAGTTCAAGGAGCTGGCGGACGTGGACATCACGAAGGAGCCGATGGAGGTCGGGCCCACCTGCCATTACGTGATGGGCGGGATCGAGGTCGACCCGGACACCGGCGCCGCGACCGTCCCGGGCCTGTTCGCCGCGGGTGAATGCTCCGGCGGCATGCACGGCTCCAACCGGCTCGGCGGCAACTCGCTGTCGGACCTGCTTGTCTTCGGCCGCCGGGCCGGGCTGGGCGCCGCCACCTACGTCGAGCGGCTCGGCGGCGAACGCCCGGCGATCACCGACGGTGATCTCGCCGCCGCCGCGAAAACCGCGCTGGCGCCGTTCGATCCGCCGAGCAGCGGCGCGGGCGAGAATCCCTACACCCTGCACACCGACATGCAGCAGGCCATGAACGACCTGGTCGGCATCATCCGCAAGGAGCACGAGCTGCAGGAGGCGATCGAGAAGCTCGCCCAGCTGCGCGAGCGCTTCGACAGCGTCACCGTCGAGGGTCACCGGCAGTTCAACCCGGGCTGGCACCTGGCCCTGGATCTGCGGAACATGTTGCTGGTCAGCGAATGTGTCGCGCAGGCGGCGCTGCTGCGCACCGAGAGCCGCGGCGGGCACACCCGCGACGACCATCCCCAGATGGATCCGGCCTGGCGGCACAAGCTGCTGGTGTGCCGGGTGGACCCGGCCGAGGCCGACCGGACCGTGCCCGCGGTGACCGTGACACCGGTGGACCAGGTGCCGATGCGCGACGACCTGCTCGCTCTGTTCGACCTGAGTGAGCTCGAAAAGTATTACACCTCGGAGGAACTCGCCGCCCATCCCGCGGCCACCGCCTCCGCGAAAGGGGATGCGTAGCAATGGGTTACGACGCCCGGTTCCGAGTATGGCGCGGCGACACCGAGGGTGGCGAGCTGCAGGACTTCACCGTCGAGGTGAACGAGGGCGAGGTCGTGCTCGACATCGTCCACCGGTTGCAGGCCACCCAGGCGCCCGATCTGGCGGTGCGGTGGAACTGCAAGGCGGGCAAGTGCGGATCGTGTTCGGCGGAGGTCAACGGCCGCCCGCGGCTACTGTGCATGACGCGGATGTCGACCTTCACGACCGACGAGGTGATCACGGTGACGCCGCTGCGCACCTTCCCCGTGATCCGCGACCTGGTGACCGACGTGTCGCTGAATTACCGGAAGGCGCGTGAGATCCCGTCGTTCACACCGCCGGACGACCTGAAGCCCGGCGAGTACCGCATGCAGCAGCGCGATGTGGAACGCTCGCAGGAGTTCCGTAAGTGCATCGAATGTTTCCTGTGCCAGAACACCTGTCACGTGGTGCGCGATCACGAGGACAACAAGGAGGCATTCGCCGGGCCCCGTTATCTGATGCGAATCGCGGAACTGGAAATGCATCCGCTGGACGTGGCCGACCGCCGGGATATGGCGCAGGAGGAATTCGGCCTCGGTTACTGCAATATCACCAAGTGTTGCACCGAGGTGTGCCCGGAGCACATCAAGATCACCGACAACGCGCTCATCCCGATGAAGGAGCGCGTGGTGGATCGGAAATACGATCCGATCGTCTGGCTGGGTAACAAACTGTTCCGCCGGTAGGCCGCACGACCTTTCGGCGAGCGGAACGCCCGGGCTCGATCGGGGGCCCGGGCGGGCCGGAGGTTACGACGCGAGCCTCAGAGTTGGGTCACCACGCCGATGGCGACCACCGCGACCAGCAGCCCGACCAATAACGCCGGCAGCACGGCCCCGGTCAACATATACACACCCACCGCGGATACCACGAACAGCATGCCTACGATCAGGCGTTCCACCCAATCGCCGGGGAGCGGTTTGCGGTACCGGGAAGAGGTGTTCCTGAGCCCACGGTCCACAAAATGTCGGATACCCGTTCATTGCGTGGGCAAACATATTTCCGTTGCACAACGGCGGCCGATTCGTGATCTTCTTCCGGCTGCTCACCCGGGGTGGAATCGGCGCCGCCGGACGATGCCGGGCGGGCCGCCGCCGGCGCCCGGCAACGACCCGCCCGAGAGATGGTCAGGCGCGGCCGATTCCGGCTCCGCGCACGCCGTCGACGAATCCGGCCCACTCGTCGGAACCGAAGATCAGCGCCGGCCCGCCCGGGTTCTTGCTGTCCCGGACGCCCACGCGCCCGTCGGCCAGGAACGCGACCTCGACGCACTCCTTGCCCGCGCCGCTACGGCTGCTCTTGAACCATCGGGCGCCGACCAACTCACTGCTCATCCTGCGTCCTTTCCGAGCGGGGGCGTGCTCGCGCACAGCGCTCCCACTCATGCCGTGTACTCCTTGGCGACCTGCCGCAGCAGGTGCCTGCTCGCGGGAACGTCCAGCGCGCAACGCAACAGGCACTCGTGCGCCCGCCGATACCGCCGCACGTCACCTTGTCTTTCGAGATACAGATCTCCGGTGAAGCCCTCCACGTACACCACGGGCGGCTCCACCGGCTGCCCCTTGCTGTCGGTTCCGAATTCGAGGATCACGAACGGGCCGGTCGAAAGACCCAGGGGGACACCGGCCGCGAAGGGCAGGACGCGCAGCGTGACATTGTCCCTAGTGCTCAGGTCGGCCAAGTGCCGCAGCTGCGCCGACATCACCCTCGTACTTCCGACGACGCGGCGCAAGACCGATTCTCCCAGTACGACATCCACTGTCGCGGGATGATTCTTGCGAGTTATCAAGGCCTGCCGCTGCAGTCGCAACTGCACGCGGCGCTCCAGTTCGGCCTCGCTGTCGTCGGGATAGCCGAGCCCGTTGAGTGCGCGGGCGTACTCGGCGGTCTGTAGCAGGCCCGGCACCAACTCGGACTGGTAGGAGGTCAGGCGCTGCGCCGAGGCCTCCAAACCCACATAGACATCGAAGTTTTCGGGGATCAGGTCGCCGTAGGCGTGCCACCAGCTCTTGACGGCCGCCTGCTGGGCCAGGCCCTTGAGGCCCTCGGCGATGTCGTCCGGAATGCCGTAGATGCGACACAGCTCCTGAATGTCTATGGTGCGGATACGATCTGCCTGGCCCTTCTCGAGCCGTTGTAGCGTGCTGGCGCCCCACTCCATCAGGCGGGCGGCCTCCGCGATGGTCAGCCCGGCCTGAGTTCGCCAGTCCCGCAGGTATCTTCCGAGCTGGCGACGGGGGAGGGTCGACGACGCGGCCACAGAATTCTCAGACACAGCGCACTCCGTTCTCTCGGATGCCTTTCGTCCACTATGGAGAATCTTGCTCCCCCAGGTGGATTCGCTGCTGGAGATTCGCGCGAATTCCCTGTGGATATCCAAATCGGGCTTGGCAACTGTCCAGTTGCGGGATGCTGGAAGTGTGCCAGCGACGGCACAGCATCTGGAATCGCACGCAGGAACGAGGAGTCATGGCTGTACACGTCATCGGGTCGTCGTTGATGACCAGCGACCTAACGCCGCACCGCGCCCGCAGCGTCGGACACGAAAGCTGGGTGGTGTCCTACCTTCCCGGTCGCACCCTGACCGGCGCACAGGCGGTCGCCGCACTGCAGGTTGCCGAGGTGGTGCCGCCGCTGCTCGACGCCGTCGGCGGGCTCGCCGACGAATTCGGCCTGACCCCGCTCGAAGCCGTCGGCATGGCTATTCACCAGCGGCCCTGGGACGATCCGGCGCCACCACCACGCCGCCGCTCCCGGCGCGCCGTGGCGGGGGTCCCGGCATGCAACTGACCAGTCTGCACCTGCCGGTCGCCGGATTACTGCGCTGCGGCGTCGATCCCGGCGTTCTCACCGCCGAACAGGCCCACGCCGCAATGCAACTGCACATCGACTGCACCGTGGACACCTGCCGGGTCCGCCGCCGCGCCCGCACCGTCCTGGTGGAGCAGGGCCGCTGCGTGCTCGACGAACGGGCCATGCCGTGATCGCCCGGGAGAACGGCCGCACGGTGGTGCGGCTCACCGAGACTCGCGACGGCGCACCGGCACGGCACGCGGCCCGCCGCGCCGCGCGCACTCCCCGGCACGCACCCGCGCCCGGACGCCGGGTGCTGCCCCGCACGACCGCCACCCGGTCGGGGCGCGCGCGACATGCCGCGCCCGCCCGGCACGCGGTGGTGCGCCGCCGCCCCGCGCACGCCGGGCTGGACAACTACGACCGCCTGCTGCTGTGGTTCGCCGGGTGGCTGCTCAGTGTCCGGATCGCGTTGGTCGGCGAGCAGCCGATCGACGAGAACTAGTGTGCTGCGGGGTTACCCGGCCACGACACCCATCAGGGCATCGATGAAGGGCTGACCACCCATGATGGCGCCACCGGCCAGCGCGCCGACCAGCAGACCGATCGGCCCGGTCAGCCAGCTCAGGAAGAACATGCCGAGCACGGCGCCGATGAGGCCGCCGATCAGCCCGCCAGCGACCATGCCGACGACGTTGTTGTTGAGTTCGGTGACGAGGCGGCTCATCGGATCAACCGGCTGCAGCTCACCGATGTCGGCGCCCTTGGCGTCCGGCGTCAGGGCCAGCGTGCGGCCGTCGGCGCTGATCTGCTGGGCCACCGGCAGGCGGTTGCCCCGCACCTCGAAAGTCAGTGGCACCTCGGCGATCACGTCGCCCGCGGCCGAGCGCAGCGCGACCTTGCTGCCGTTGTCGACGGTTTCGAAACGGCCGCCGTCGACCGTGGTGGTGAGCACGCGTTCGTCCTCGGACAGCGTGGAGTGATAGGCGACGCCCTGATCGACGCCCGACGACGTCAGTTCGCGAGTGGGGGCCGACGACGGTGTGGCGTTCACGGTTCCCGCTGTGATGCCCACGGCGACGACAGCCATGAGGGTGGTGGCGGCGAGCCTGCCGAGCTTCATCCTCTGATATCCTTTTTATACTCTTAATTCACACCGAGCCCTGGTGCGCCCGGTCGGCGACATACAGCGCCCGACTCTTGTTGCCGGAGGGTGTGATTGGCGAGATGCGGCGGCGCTTCGTTGCCGAATTGTGACCTTTGCGCGCCTTCGACTCGACGCGGGGCCTCGTTTGGTGTATGCACTACGTGTCTTCGACTTGCACTCTCACACTTCGGATCTCGCCAGTGATGGTTCGAAGCCGACACACTGGAGGATGGCACGTGTCGCGCCGACGCATCCATGCCGGATTCACTTTGGCGGGTTTCGTCATCGCGGCCGCGCTCTCGACGGCATGTCTCGCCGCCGCCGTGTTGTCGCTGACGGGCGACGACGAACCCACCCCCGTGCGGACGCAGGCGGCGACCACCGCCACGCCGAGCGCGACGCCGCAGGGACAACCGGGTCTCGTGGCCCCGAACGCCGTGGAGTCCCCGACCGAACCGGCGCCCACGGCGGCGCCCGCGGTCAACAAGGACGCCGCGCTGCGCAAGGACCCGGCCGAGATCGAACTGAACGTCGGTGACTGCGTGGCCTTCGGCGGCGGCGACCCGGCCGTCAGCAAGACCACCTGCGGCAGCACCGGTTCCAGCTACAAGGTCGTCGACAAGGCCGATCCGGCCAGGCGGTGCCCGGCCGACGTCGACCGGTCCTACACCGCCGCGGAGCCCAACGCCGGCTCGCTGTGCCTCGACATCAACTGGGTGGTCGGCGGCTGCATGGACATGAGCAGCGACACCCCCAAGCCGATCGAGTGCGGCACCCGGCCCGCGAAGGGGGTGCGCGTGGTGGAGATCAAGCAGGGCACCGCCAACGTCAACGACTGCTCGACCGGCGATCGCGGCTTCGTCTACAACCAGCGGAAGTTCGTGGTGTGCGTGGCGTCCCTGTGAGGCGCTGACCTGCCACCGGTTGCGGCTGCTGGGCGGCCCCCTATCCTTCTGGGTATCGGGGCGGGTCCGCTTGTCGAGGTTCCTGCACGAGTAAGTGAGAGGAACTTCTATGGTCCGCAGGCTACCCGCGGAGCCCGAGCCCCGGCCGGTGGCGCCGGACGACGAGCGCTGGCCTGTGGCCGAACCCGACGAGGACTGGGACGCCCGCCGCGCCCCGCGGACCGAACCCGACGACGACTACTGGGACCAGCAGCCCCGCCGCGCGCCCGCGCCGCCGATCGACGACGGCCGCTGGGCCGGCACGCCCAATGGCCGCTACGCGCCGGAAGCCGAGCCGGGCCAGGACCGCTGGGAGGCCGCGCGCAACCGACGCCGCGCCCAGGCGTCCGAGCCCGAGGACGAATATTGGGAGAGTCCGGCGGAGCGCTGGGACAACACCCAGAGCCGGCGGCGGACGGGACGATTACGGGTGGAGGTCCCGCCGATCGTCAACCCGTATTCGATCATCGCGCTGATCGCCGCGCTGCTCGGGCTGTTTCCGGTGGCGCTGGTGTTCGGGCTCATCTCGTTCGGGCATCCGCGCGGGCGGGCGATGGCCATGTTCGCGCTGCTGATCGGAATGCTCGAGGTCGTGGTCCTCGCCGGTGTGCTGGTGCTGACCGGAGTGACCGTGCCGCGCACCGTCCTGCGCAGCGACCCGACGCCGGCGTCGGCCACCACGGTCGTCACCGTCACGGCCGCACCCGCTTCCGCGCCCCCGCCCACCACCACCGCCGCCGCCACCCCGGCGCCGGCCGCACCGCCCGCCGTCGCCAAGGGCGAGACCTGCACCCAGGCCGACGCCGGTCGCATCGGCGCCGCGCCCGACGGCGGTACGCTGCTGTGCCTGCGAGGCGGCAGCGGCTACCGCTGGGCCGGTCCGTACACGGTGACGACGGCCGTGCACGAGGGCGGAACGAAATGCATCCCCGGCACCGACACCACCGCCCGCACCACCGACGGCCACGCTCTAGTCTGCGAGGGACGAGGGTCGGGGACCTGGTCCCTGTGGGTCGAGTGACCCGTCGATTCGAGAACGGAGGATGTCGATGGCCGAACGAGTGGCCGTAGTTTCCGGAGCCGCGCGCGGAATCGGCGCGGCGATCGCCACCCGGCTCGCCGCGGACGGCATGCGGGTCGGCGTGCTCGACCTGGATGCCGCGAACTGCGCCGACACCGTGCGGACGATCACCGACGCGGGCGGGCAGGCCGTCGCGCTCGGGGCGGACGTCTCCGACGAGGCGGCCGTGGCGGCGGCCGTCGAGCAACTGGAGCGGGAACTGGGCGCGCCGACCGTGGTGGTCAACAACGCCGGGGTGCTGCGCGACAACCTGCTGTTCAAGATGAGCGTCGACGACTGGGACACGGTGCTGGGCGTGCACCTGCGCGGCGCCTTCCTGCTGACCCGGGCGGTCCAGAAATACATGGTGGACGCCAAGTGGGGCCGGATCGTGAACCTGTCCAGCACCTCGGCGCTGGGCAACCGCGGGCAGGCCAACTACTCCGCGGCCAAGGCGGGTATGCAGGGCTTCACCAAGACGCTGGCGTTCGAACTCGGCAAGTTCGGAATCACCGCCAATGCCATCGCGCCCGGCTTCATCGTCACGGACATGACCGCGGCCACCGCGGCCCGCGTCGGCGTCTCCTTCGAGGACTTTCAGCGGGCCAATGCCGCGGCGATCCCGGTGCAGCGGGTGGGCCGCCCGGAGGACATCGCGCACACCGCGTCGTTCCTTGTCAGCGAGGGCGCGGGATTCGTCTCCGGCCAGGTGATCTACGTCGCCGGTGGACCCAAGGACTGAATCGGCCCCGCGGGTAGCGTCGCGTGCCGTGAACCGACGGGCGGTTCGTCGTGTCGTGACGAGCTATGTGCTGCTGTTGCCGAGCCTGGTGGGGGTGGGTTGCTTCCTGCTGCTGCCGATCGTGGTGGTGGCGTGGCTGAGCCTGTACAGCTGGAACCTGTTGGGCCCCATGGAGTTCGCGGGGCTGCGCAACTGGCGGTCGGTGCTGTCGGATCGCACGTTCGGGCACGCGCTGCTGGTGACGCTGGCACTGACGGCGATCGTGGTGCCGCTGCAGACCGTGCTCGGCTTCGCGGTCGCGGCGCCGCTGGCCCGGCGGCGGGGCGGGGCGGTGCTGCGGCTGGTGTTCGCGCTGCCGTGGATGTGCGCGCCGGTCGCGGTGGGCGTGGTGTGGCAGTGGCTGTTCGCGCCGACGGACGGCGCGCTGAACGCGGCGCTGGGGCGGCGGGTGGAGTGGCTGTCCGATCCGGTGCTGGCCCTGCCTTCCGTTGCGGCGGTGAGCATCTGGATGAACTTCGGTTACGTGGCGCTGTTCTTCGTCGCCGGAATCCGGGCGATTCCGCGCGAGCTGCTGGAGGCCGGGGCGCTCGACGGTGCGACGGGCTGGCGGCGGACCCGCTGGCTGGTGCTGCCGCTGCTGCGGCCCACCATGTTCTTCGTCCTGGTCACCGGCGTGCTGACGGCGTTCCAGACCTTCGACACCGTGTACGCCCTGACCCGCGGCGGGCCCGGCGATCGCACCGAGGTGGTGGCGATGCGGATGTTCACCGAGGCGTTCGGCGCGGCGCGGCCGGGGCGGGCGGCGGTGATGGCGCTGGTGGTCTTCGCGGTGATGTTCACGATCACGCTGGTGCAGCACCGCTACTTCCGGAACCGGACCACCTATGAGTACTGAGAGCACCTATGAGTACTGAGAGATCGCGTGGGCGGGCGGTACGCACCGGTGCCGTCCATCTCACGTTGTGCGCGGGCGCGCTGCTGACCGTCGCGCCCTTGGTGCTCAGTGCGCTCACCGCCGTGAAGACGCCTGGTCAGTTCGCGGCGGACTCGCCGCTGGCGGCGCCGAATCCGGTGACCGCCGACAACTTCCGGACCGTGCTCGATCAGGGCGGGCTGGGCCGGGCCGTGGTGGTGACCGCGCTGATGACCGTGTTCATCACCGGCGGTCAGCTGATCACCTCGGTACTCGCGGCATACGCGTTCGCGCGCACCGAATTCCGCGGTCGCGAGGTGTTGTTCTGGATCTACCTGGGCACCATGATGGTGCCGCCGATGGTCACGCTGATTCCGCTGTATCTGATGTTCGCGAAGCTGGGGTGGCTGAATACGTTCTGGGCGTTGGTGTTGCCGTTCGTGTTCGGGTCGCCCTACGCGATATTCCTGCTGCGCCAGTATTTCCGGACCATTCCCGAGGAATTGCTCGGCGCCGCCCGGCTCGACGGCGCGAACACCGCGGATCTGCTGGTGCACGTGGTGGTACCGATGAGCCGGCCGATCCTGGCCACGCTCACGCTGATCACGATCGTCACGCAGTGGAACAACTTCATGTGGCCCCTGGTGGCGAGCAGCGGGCCCGCCTGGCGGGTGCTGACCGTGGCGACGGCCGACCTGCAGACGCGCTATGACGCGCGATGGACGCTGGTGCTGGCCGCCACGACACTGTCCATCGTGCCGCTCGTGGTGCTGTTCGTGGTGTTCCAGCGTCAGGTGCTGCGGTCGATCGCGTGGACGGGGCTGAAATGAAGACCTCCACACGGGTGCTGCTCGGGCTCGCGCTGACCATGGCGCTGCTGGTCGCGGCGGCGCTGTGGCTGGGGCGCACCGACGACGGCTCGGGACGCACCGTGTTGCGGTTACGCGTCTGGGACGAGCAGTTCGTGGCGCCGTACCGGGCGTCGCTGGCCGAGTTCGAGCGCGCCAATCCCGATCTGGAGGTGCGGATCACGGTGGTGCCGTGGGCTTCCTATCAGCAGAAGCTGCGATTGGACGTGGCCGGTGGCACCGCCGACGACCTGTTCTGGACGAACCTGTACGAGGACTACGCCGACGCGGGGCGGCTGGTCGATGTCGGTGCGGCGCTGGGCCCGGACGCGGCGAGCGGGTGGGATCCGGCGGCGGTCACCCAGTACACCCGGGCTGGAAAGCTCTGGGCGGTACCGCAATTCGTGGACGGCGGCACGGCGGTCTTCTACAACCGGGACCTGCTCGCGGCGGCGGGCGTGGACCCCGGCGAGCTGGACGCGGTGCGCTGGGGCCCCGGGGCCGACGACACGTTCCGGCCGCTGCTGCGCCGCCTCGCCGCCGTCGCGCCGTGGGCGTACAACGCGGCCGACGACTTCCAGTCGATCGAGCTGCCGTATCTCGGTTCGGCGGGCGGGCAGTTCCAGCGCGACGAGCGTTTCGTATTCGACAGCCCACAGGGCGTCGCGGCCTTCACCTATCTGACCCGCCTGATCGCCGACGGCCTCGCTCCGTCGGCCGCCGATACCGAGACCGACAGCGAGTTCGCGAAAAACGCCTTTCTGCAAGGGAAACTGGCGCTGTTCCAGTCCGGGACCTACAACCTGGCGCAGATCGCCCGGCAGGCGCCGTTCGACTGGGGCATCGCGATGCTGCCGCGCGGACCGGTCGGCCGGGTGAGTACGAACAACGCCATCGGCGTCGCGGGCAATGCCGCGAGCGCCCATCCCGATGCCGTGCGCCGGGTGCTGACCTGGCTGGGCAGCGCGGAGGGTAACCGCCATTTCGCGCAGGACGGCGCCACCGTCCCGGCGGTGGTCGCCGACCAGCGGATCTATCGAGACTTCTGGGCCGCCAGGGGAATCGACGTGTCGCCGTTCTTCGACGTGCTGGCGGGGCCGCGCATCTCCGCCGGCGGTGGCCCGGGTTTCACCGCCGCGCTGGAAGCCGTTCAGAACGTGCTCGGGGAGATGTTCCGCGGCCGGATTCCCGTGCCGGAAGCGCTTTCTCGCGCTCGCGCGGCGGGGGAGGCGGCGGTCAGATCCGGCTGATGTCGACCACCGGGGTGCGAGGGGCGAACTTGGGCTTGCGCGCCCGGCCGGAGATCTCCAGCAGACGGACGGCCCGGTAGCGGTGTGGGCGTAGGGGTTCCAGGTATTCGATCATGGCGTCGTCGTCGATCGCGTGGCCGAGCAGGGTCCAGCCGACGATGGCGGACAGGTGGAAATCCCCTACCGACAACGCGTCCGGATCGCCGAAGGCACGCTGGGCGATCTCGGCGGCGGTCCACACGCCGATCCCGGGGACCGTGCACAGCCGCCGCGCGGCCGCGGCATGGTCCAGCGCGGCGGCCTGCTCCAGCTTGTCGGCCACCCGCGCGGCCAGCACGATCGTCCTGGCCCGCTGCGGGTCGACATTGGCGCGGTGATAGGTCCACGACGGCAGGTAGCGCCAGGTCTCGGCGGCCGGTGCCACCCGCATCGGCGCCGGGGTGGGGCCGGGGGCCGGATCGCCGTGCGCCCACACCAGCTTGCGCCAGGACACCCGGGCCGAGACGGTGTGCACCCGCTGTTCGAGCACCGCCGGCACCAGGGCCTCGAACACCAGGCCGGTGCGCAGCATCCGCAAACCCGGGAAGCGGCGGTGGGCCTCGGCGATCTTCGGATGTTCCGGGCTGAAATCGCTGAGGTCCTCGTCGAGACACAGCATGTGCGGCAGCCGATCGAGGAACTCCGCCGCACCCGCACCCCAGGCGCGCGCCGCCACCGCGCACGGCCCGGCCTGGACCAGTCGGTAGGTGACCGGCCCCGTCGGCATCCGCGACGCGTGCCAGTGCGCTCCGTCGGAGGTCACCCGGTGGCAGGGGTCGCCCGAGCCGCGGCGCAGCGGCGCCACGGTGTGCGCCACGTCGATCGGGCGGTCCGCGGTCACCGTGCGCGCCGCGCCGTCGATCTCCGTTGCCACCGAGACATTGTGGCCCCGGCCCGGCCGCGGCGGCACACCGGGCCCGTCACAGAAAGAGTGAGGTGCGCCATATGAGGTTTCGTGAGATCCACAACTGGAGATAGCGCCCCACCACGATTGACCAGTAGCTTGTAACGGGACTATCACATACGGCGATCTCGATACCGATTGAGCACACAGGCAATCGGTCGGCATACGCCGCGACGGAGGTTTCAATGATCACCAATGTTCTGAATTGGCTTCTCAACGCCTGGGGTGGCGTGTCCGCGGGCAGCTCCGGCTACCAGATTCCGCCGGGCACCCTGCCGTTCGGCAGCTGAGGCCCGTCGCACGCACGTCGAAAGCTCATCGCCCAGTGAGGAATTGGGCGAGATGACGGCCGGGTCGGCCGGCCAGCTGGGCGGCCTGCGTGCGGCAGGAGAATCCGTCGGCCAGCAACGGCGTGGCGGAGTCGGCGGCACGGAGGGCGGGCAGTAGTCCGTTCTCCGCCACGGCGACCGATATGTCGTAATGGCCCGCCTGCATGCCGAAATTTCCGGCAAGTCCACAGCAACCCGTGATTTCGGTGACCTCGACTCCGGCTCGGCGCAGTATGCGACGGTCCGCGTCGAAACCCGTGACCGCGTGCTGATGGCAGTGCGGCTGCACCAGTGCGCGCTGGCCGGAACGGTCGGGCGGCTGCCAGCCCGGCTGCTGTTCGAGGAATTCGGCGAGTGTGCGAACCGCGGCGGCGGTGGGTTTCGCGCGCGGGTCGCCGGGCAGCAGCTCCACCAGATCCGAGCGCAGCACCGCGGTGCACGACGGTTCCGGTCCGACCACCACGCCACCGGCGCGGACGTGCGCTTCGAGGGCGTCGAGCGTGGCGCGCAACCGCTTGCGGGCGCCGTCGAGCTGGCCGGTGCTGATCCAGGTGAGGCCGCAGCAGACGCGGCGGCGGGGTATCCGCACCCGATGGCCCAGCGATTCGATCAGTTCCACCGCGGCCCAGGCGATGTCGGGGTCGAAGGCGTCGGTGAAGGTGTCGACCCACAGCATCACCTCCGGTGTGGTGCGCGTGGTTCCGGCGTCCGGGTCGCCGGGCCGTTCCGTGGCGGCCCCGTCGTTCCCACGCCGTTGTCGCCACATCGCGCGAAAACTCCTGTCCGCCAAGCGCGGCACCGCACGCCGCGGATCGATGCCGACGGCGCGCAGGCCCGGACGGCGTAGCGGTCCGACGCCGCTCACGGCGTTGAACACGCCCGGCATGCGGGTGCCCAGCGCCAGCCAGCTCGGCAGCCGACCCAGGACGTAGTGGTCGAGCGGGCGCGGGCGGTGGCGGTAGCGACGGTACAGCACCTCGGATTTGTAGGTGGCCATGTCGACCCCGGCCGGACAGTCGGAACCGCAGGCCTTGCACGACAGGCACAGCTCGAGCGACTCTTCGACCGCCGCGGACCGCCAGTCCAGCGCACCACGCACGACCTCCTGGAGCACCCGCGCCCGCCCGCGGGTGCTGTCCTTCTCGTCGGCGGTCGCCAGGTACGACGGGCACATGAAGCCGCCCGTGGCGCGAGTGTCCGCGCGGCACTTGCCGATTCCGACGCAGCGGTGGACGGCGGCGCCCAGCTCGCCGTCGGCGGTGAAGGCGAACCCGTTGCGCGGCGGAACCGGCGGCACGCCCGCCAAGCGCAGGTCCGCGTCGATCGGCTCGGGCCGCACCAGCACGCCGGGATTGAGCATGCCGTCCGGGTCGAACAGTGCCTTGAAGTCGGCGAACGCGGTCAGTGCGGCGGGGGAGTACATGCGCGCCAGCAGTTCCGAGCGGGCGCGGCCGTCACCGTGCTCACCCGACAGCGAGCCGCCGAAGCGCACCACCTGGTCGGCGGCGTCCTCGAGGAAGGCCCGGAACCGTTGCGGCGCATCGGCGATCGGCAGGTCCAGGCGCACGTGGACACAGCCGTCGCCCAGATGTCCGTACAGCAGGCCGTCGACGCCGTGCGCGCGTTGCAATTCCGCGAAGTCGCGCAGGTAGGCGCCGAGTCGCTCGGGCGGGACCGCGGCGTCCTCCCAGCCGGGCCACGCCGGATGGCCGTCCGGGGTGCGTCCGGCCAGCCCCGCGCCGTCGGCCCGGATGCGCCACAGTCGCGCCGCCTCCTGCGGATCGGTGACGATCCGGCTGTCCAGCGCGTTCGCTGCCGCGCACAGCGCCGTGGCCCGGTCGCGCGCCTCGCCGGCGGTGTCACCGGCGAATTCGACGAACAGCCAGCCGCCGCCGGTCGGTAGCGCGGGGACGTGGCCGTGGTGGGCACGCACCACATCGACCAGCCGCGCGTCGATGCCCTCGACGGCGATGGGCGCGCCCGCCATCACCGTGCCGACATCGTCTGCGGCCGTGGGCATGTCGGGGTAGCCGAGCACGACGAGCACGGTCGAACGCGGCACCGGCACCAGTGCGACGGTGGCCTCCAGCAGCAGACCGCAAGTGCCCTCGGTGCCGACGAATGCCCGTGCTGCCGACGGATTCCGTTCCGGCAGTAGATGTTCCAGCCCGTAGCCGGATGCCTGCCGCTCGAACCTGCCGAATTCGGTGCGGATCAGGGCGAGCCGGGCACGGGCGAATTCGGCCAGGCCGGGCACTGCCGCCAGGCCGTCGCCCAGGGTCCGCTCGGCGCCGGTACCGTCGAGAACCCGCACCGCGCGCACGGTGTCCGAGGTCCGGCCCCAGGCGACCGCGCGCGGGCCGCAGGCGTTGTTGCCGATCATCCCGCCCAGCGTGCAGCGGTTCTGCGTGGACGGGTCGGGGCCGAAACGCAGGCCGTGCGCCGCGCCGCGTCGCTGCAGTGCCGCCAGGATCACGCCCGGTTGCACTCTCGCCCAGCGGTTCTCGACGTCGACCTCGAGAACGGCATGCATGTGCCGGCTGAAGTCCAGGACCAGCCCGGCGCCGATGGCGTTGCCCGCCACCGAGGTGCCCGCGCCGCGGGCGGTGACCGGCAGGCCCTCGGCCCGGGCGAACTCCAGCGCCGCCGCCACGTCCTCGTCGCCGCGGGGGTACACCACGGCCGCAGGGCGCACGCGGTAGTTCGAGGCGTCGGAGGAATACTCCGCGCGGCGGCGTTCGGAATCGTCGACCTCGCCGCCGATCCGGTCGCGCAGCGCCTGCACCCACGAGTCGGTCATATCGCCACACTATTACCGGCGGGGTGGGGCCGGTCCACGGCGCGAGCCCGTTTTGCCCGGTCCCCCGTGGCCTACGCTGCTGTTCCGGCCTCGGGCGACAGACCGGAGCGGAAGAGCGGAGGATCGATGTCGAGCGAGACGGCGGCGAGCGGCAGGAAACGGGACGCGGCCGCCACCCGGGCAGCCATTCTGACGGCCGCCCAGGAGTTGTTCGCCGAACGCGGGTACGAGCGCGCCACGGTGCGGGACATCGCGGCGCGCGCCGGGGTGAACCAGGCCCTGCTGTTCCGCTACTTCGGCGCCAAGGACGATCTGTTCCGTGCCGCGATCGCCGACCGCGGGCGGCGGGTACTGGCGGACGGTCCGGCCGAAGGCCTGCTGGCCCGGTTGCTGGCGCGTTCGCTGGCCCCGGCCGACACGACGACGCAGGGCTACTGGCTGCAGGCGGCGCTGCGCTCCGGCGGCCACGACGAAGGCGCCACGGCCATCCGCCGGGAACTGGGCGAGGAGTACATCCGCGCGCTGGCCGAACTCACCGACGAACCCGACGGCGCGCTGCGCGCCGACCTGCTGCTGGCCTGGCTGCTCGGCATCGGGCTGATGCGGTCGGTGCACCGCCGCGAGCCGCTGGCCGGCGCCGATCCGGCCGATATCGCCCGGCATGTGCTGCGCGCCGCGCACGCGCTGCTGCCCGGAGTGGACACGAATTTCCCACCCGCGTAAGGGGATCGGGCCGTTGACTCGGCGTGGCAGTTCCCTTACCTTGGGTAAGTAAGCGTGTGCTTACATCGGTGGGCGTGCCACCGGCGTCGGGGAAGGGAGAACGCATGACGGTGCCTACCGAGGTCCGCCGCTACCCGTTCGGTGAGCCCGTCCGTCTCGACATGAATCCGCTGATGACGAAACTCCAGCGGGAGGAACCGGTCGCGCGCATCCGGCTGCCCTACGGCGGCGAGGGCTGGCTGGTCACCCGCTACGAGGACGCCAGGCTGGTGCTCGCCGACCGGCGGTTCAGCCGCGCCGCCGCCGCGGACCGCGAGGACGTCCCGCGTACCACGCCGGTGCCCGCGCGCTCGGATTCGCTGCTCAGCATGGATCCGCCCGAACACACCCGGCTGCGCAAACTGGTCGCCAAGGCGTTCACCGGCCGCCGGGTCGAGCAATTGCGGCCGCGCACACGGGAAATCGTGACGGAACGGCTGGCGGCACTGGAACGGTCCGGCGCACCGGCCGATCTGGTTCAGCACTTCGCGTTGCCGCTACCGGTCACGGTGATCTGCGAGATGCTCGGCGTGCCGCCGCGCGACCAGCACCGGTTCCGGGACTTCTCCGACATGATGCTGTCGACCACCGCGTACACCCGTGAGCAGATCACCGCCGGGCGCATCGGATTCGAGGAGTATCTCGCCGAACTGATCGGGCAGCGTCGCGCGCATCCGACCGACGATCTGCTCGGCGCACTGGTCGCCGCCCGCGACAACGACGATCGGCTCAGTGAGAAGGAGTTGGTCAATCTGGGCATCACACTGTTGATCGCCGGTCACGAGACGACCGCGAACCAGATCGCCAACTTCGTCTACCTGCTGCTCACCGAGCGGCGGTACTGGGAGTTGCTGCAGGTGCGGCCGGATCTGCTGCCCGGCGCCGTCGAAGAACTGCTGCGCTTCGTGCAACTGGGCGCCGGTGGCTCCTCGCCCCGGATCGCCACCGAGGACGTCCGGCTCGGCGGGGTGACCGTGCGCGCGGGCGAGGCGGTGTTCGTCAACACCCCGACCGCCAATCGCGACGAGACCGTATTCGACCACGCCGACGAACTGGACCTCACCCGCGCACACAACCCACACGTCGCCTTCGGATACGGCCCACACCACTGCCTCGGCGCGCAGCTCGCGCGACTGGAGTTGCAGCTCGCGATCGGCGCTCTGCTACAACACTTTCCGACCCTGCGCCTGGCCGTCCCGAGCGACGAGGTCGCGTGGAAATCCGGCCTACTGGTCCGCGGCCCCCGGTCCCTACCCGTCACCTGGTAGAGCAAAGCCCGCCCCGCCACGTTCCACCAACCGCGCTCCTGGTCGTGCGCACCCAGCACATCCCCCTACCCGCGGAGATTACTGCGCGCACCCTCGGCACATTTCACTACCCGCGCTCACTGTCCGCGCGCCCATCGCGTCCGGCTGCTCACGCTCGTACTGTGCGCATCCGTCGCAGGTCACTGCCCACGCTCTGGTAGGGGTCTCGCGGCCGGCGCGCGGGTTCCGCGCCGTACCGCCGTTCGCTGTGCGCGAACCATCGGGAGGGCGGGAAGGGTTGCTCTCAACCAATGTTGAGGTCTTAGTGTCGGTGCTCTCGGGTTGAATGGCCGGAGCGGAAGGAGTGGGTGGATGAGTATCGAGTCGGAGGCGTGGGGGCAGCTCTATCGGCAGGCGCACGCGCCGCAGGAACGGCGTGCGCTCAGTCGCGCCACGGCTCGGCGGATTCTGCGTTTCGCGCGGCCGCACCGGCCGCTGCTGGTCGGGTTCCTGGTCTTCAGCGTGGTGTCGGCGGTGCTGTCGGTGGCCAATCCGGTGCTCGCCGGGCGGGTGGTCGACAAGATCGTCGGGCAGTCCGCGCCGGGGTCGGTGGTGTTGCTGGCGGCGGTGATCGGCGTGGTCGCGGTGTTCGAGGCGACGCTCGGCATCGTGATCCGGTGGCTGTCCGCCCGCATCGGCGAGGGCCTGATCCTGGACCTGCGCACGGCGGTGTTCGACCACGTGCAGCGGCTGCCCATCGCCTTCTTCACCCGCACTCGCACGGGCGCGCTGGTCAGCCGCCTGAACAACGACGTGATCGGCGCCCAGCGCGCCTTCAGCACCACACTGTCGGGCGTCGTCACCAATGTGGTGACGCTGCTGCTCACGCTGGCGGTCATGGTGCGGCTGTCCTGGCAGATCACCCTGCTGGCGCTGGTCCTGTTGCCGCTGTTCATGATTCCCGCCCGGCGCATGGGCGTGCGGGTCGCCGCCATCCAGCGCGAGGCCGCACAGCTCAACGCCGCGATGAGCACCCAGATGACCGAGCGGTTCTCCGCCCCGGGCGCCACGTTGGTGAAGCTGTTCGGCCGCCCGCACCAGGAATCGGCCGAGTTCGCGACGCGGGCGGGCCGGGTGCGCGACATCGGCGTCCGCACCGCCATGCTGCAGACCGTCTTCGTCACCGCGCTGACGCTGGTGTCGGCGCTGGCCGTGGCGCTGGTGTACGGGCTCGGCGGCTGGTACGCCCTGCGCGGACAGCTCGACGCCGGTTCCGTGGTGGCGCTGTCGCTGCTGCTGACCCGGCTGTACACGCCGCTCACCGCGCTGGCCAGCGCCCGCGTCGACATCATGTCGGCGCTGGTGAGTTTCGAGCGGGTCTTCGAGGTACTGGACCTGAAACCCTTGATCGAGGACGCTCCCGGCGCGAAACCGGTTCCGGCGGGTCCGGTTTCGGTGGAGTTCGAGGATGTGCACTTCGGTTATCCGTCGGCGGAGAAGGTGTCGCTGGCCTCGCTGGAGGATGTCGCCACACTCGACGGCCGCGGCGGAGTCGAGGTGCTGCACGGGATTTCGCTGCGCGCCGAGCCGGGGCAGACGATCGCGCTGGTCGGCTCGTCGGGCGCCGGGAAATCCACCATCGCCCAGCTGGTTTCGCGGCTCTACGACGTCGACTCCGGGGCGGTTCGGCTGAACGGCAGCGACGTGCGCGGGCTGACCGCCCGCTCCGTGCACGACACGGTGGGCCTGGTCACCCAGGACGGCCACCTGTTCCACGACACCATCCGCGCCAATCTGCTGCTCGCGCGCCCGGAGGCGGACGAGAGCGAGCTGTGGGACGCGCTGCGCCGGGCCCGGCTCCACGATCTGGTGGCCACCCTGCCCGACGGCCTGGACACGGTGGTCGGCGAGCGCGGCTACCGGCTCTCGGGCGGCGAGCGCCAGCGGCTGACGATCGCGCGCCTGCTGCTCAAGCAGCCACGCGTGGTGATCCTGGACGAGGCCACCGCCGCCCTGGACTCGACCTCGGAGGCGGCCGTCCAGGAGGCGCTGACGGAGGCGCTGGACGGTAAGACGGCGCTGGTGATCGCCCACCGCCTGTCCACCGTCCGCAATGCCGACCAGATCCTGGTCCTCGAGGACGGCCGCATCGTCGAGCGCGGCACCCACACCGCCCTGCTCGCCGCCGGTGGCCGCTACAGCGAGCTGTACCGCACCCAGTTCGCCGACGACCCGGAGCCGGTGGCGGCCTAGGCAAGGGAACGATTTCCAGGGGTCAGGCTTCGACCGCGGCCGGTTCGCGTTCCAGTTCCGTGTCCGGGCGGGCAACTTCGTTGCGACTCAGGGCATTGCGGCTCAGGACGTTGGACCACCCGACGACGCCCAGCGCCGTCACGCCCAGCGCCGCGCCGATCCACGCCACCGCCGGGTAGCCCGTGCCCGCCCCGATGGCCAGCCCGCCGAGCCAGGGGCCGGCGGTGATGCCGACATTGAACGACGAGACGTTGCCGGCGGCACCCAGCGTCGACGCGGCCGGAGCCAGCGTGAACACCCGGCTGTTCAGTACCGGATTGACGCCGAAACCAAAGGCGCCAAACAGGAATACCAGCACCACGACCGGCACGACGAAGTGCGCGGTGAGGGCCAGCAGCACCGAGGTCAGGGTGAGGCCGGTGACGCCGACCACCAGCGTCCGCGACGGATGCGTATCGGCCGTGCGGCCGCCGATGACGATGCCGATCACGCCGCCGAGGCCGTAGACCGCCAATACGACCGGCACCCAGCCGTCGGCCAGACCCGTCGTCTCGGTCAGCATGGCGCCGAGATAGCTGAAGGTCACCAGCAGGGCCGAGGTCGCCAGCATGGTGGTGCCGTAGAGCAGCCACACCCGCGCGGAAGCCAAGGCGCGCAGCTCTTCCCGGAGGCGCGGCGCGTCGGTGCGGCGAGCGTCGGGCACCTTGGTGAGCACGCCCACCATGGCCAGCGCCGTCAGCACCGCGACCGCCCAGAACGCCGCGCGCCAGCCCAGATGCTGACCGATGAAGGTGCCCGCGGGCAGTCCGGCGATGGTGGCCACTGTGAGACCACCGGCGACGACGCTCATCGCCTTGCCGCGCGCGTTGGCCGGCACCAGGCCGACGGCCGTCGCGGCGGCCACCGACCAGAACCCGGCGTAGACGAACGCCGCCACGGCCCGCGTGCCGAACAGCACCCAGTAGTCGGAGGTCAGCGCGCCCACGACATGCGCAGCGAGGAACACCGCGAGAAATGCGAGCAGCGCGTTGCGCCGTGACCACCGCTGGGTCGCGACAGCCAGGACGGGCGCGCCCACCAGCATGCCCAGCGCGAAGGCGGAGATCAGCAGTCCGGCCTGCGGCACCGAAACCCCGAGGTCACTCGACATTTCGGTGAGCAGGCCCGCGAGCATCAGCTCCGATGTGCCCTGGGCGAAGATGGACAGTCCCAGGATGTAGACGGCCAACGGCATAGCGCCCGGCCTCCCTTCTTTTTGGATCGTTCAGTTCAAAACAAGGGCACGCGAAAGTACCCGGCTCGTATCGGATTTCGGCCCGCCGGACCTACCGCGGCATCACCTACAGCGCAGCATCACAGACAACACGGCATCACAGACAACTCAGTGCGACGTTCGCGATGGCCTCCAGCGTCTCCCGGTCCGCACCACCCCGCGCCGACACCCGCATGCCCCCGATCGTCGCGACCACGAAATGCGCGAGATGGGTTGCGCTCCGGGCATTGTCGATCTCGCCGGCGCGCTGCCCGGCCTCGATCATGGCGGTGAGGGCGGCCATCCGCCGCTCCAGGTCGGCACGCAGCAGCTCGGTCACCTCCGGATCGCGCCGGCCGAGTTCGACGGTCGCGTTCACCACCAGGCAGCCCAGCGGGTCGTCCGCCGGGGCGTCGACGATTCGCCACAGCAGCGATCGCACCTTGTCCTTCGCCGTCCCCGATCGCTCGAGCAGCGCGAAGGTGTCGGAGTTCTTGCTCGCCATGTACCGCCGCAGTGCCCGCTGGTACAGATCGTGCTTGCTGGCGAAGGTGTTGTAGATGCTGCTGCGGCCCAGCCCCGTCGCGGCGCACAGGTCCTGCGTGGAGGTGCCTTCGTAGCCGGCCTCCCAGAACGCGCGCATCGCCGCGTCCACCGCGCGCTCCTCGTCGAATTGCCTGGGTCGTGCCATACGAGGAGCGTAGCAGATTTTGGATAGATCAGTACAAAAAATTTCGGGCGGTCAGAACTCCCCGGCGACGCCGAGCACCGTGCGACCCGAATGCCGCCCGGCGCGGATCGAATCGAGGACCTCGGCGGCCCGGGTCACCGGCGCGTAGTTCTCGTAGTCCGAAAGGTGTTGCGGCTTCAGGTCTTTACCCAGGCGGGTCCACAGCTCGCGACGCTTGTCGATCGGGAACTGCACCGAATCGATGCCCAGCAGCGCGACGCCGCGCAGGATGAAGGGCATGACGGTGGTGGGCAGTCCGGTACCGCCGGTCAGGCCGCTCACCGCCGCGGCGCCGCCGTAGCGGATGGTGCTCAGCACGTGCGCGAGGGATTTGCCGCCGACGCTGTCGACCGCGCCCGCCCACTGCGCCTTCGCCAGCGGGCGCGGCTTCGCGTCCGGATCCTCCGGCAGCCGCCCGATCACCGATTTCGCGCCGAGAGCGGCCAGCCGCTCGCCCGCGTCGGTCTTGCCGGTCGAGGCCACGACCTCGAAGCCGAGTCCGGCCAGGATGTCCACGGCCACGGTGCCGACGCCGCCGGTCGCGCCGGTGACCAGCACTGGACCGGCGGCGGGGGTCAGGCCGCGGTCGAGCAGGGCCTGCACGCTCAGTGCGGCGGTGAAGCCCGCGGTGCCCAGGGCGGCGGCCTCGCGGGTGGTCAGCCCGTCCAGCTTCACCACCCATTCGGCGGGGACGCGGGCGTATTCGGCGAAGCCGCCGTTGTGCGCGACGCCGATGTCGTAGCCGTGCGCGATCACGAGATCGCCGGGCGCGAAGGCCGGATCTTCGGAGTCGATCACCTCGCCGGTCAGGTCGATGCCGGGGACGATCGGGTAGCTGCGCACCACGCCGCCACCCGGGGTGACGGCCAGCCCGTCCTTGAAGTTGGCACTGGAGAAGTGCACCTTGATCGTCACCACGCCGGGCCCGAGGGAGTCGTCGCCGACCTCCTCGCGCACCAGGTCCACGCCGCCGTCGGTCTCGTGTGCCACCATCGCCCAGAACTGCATGGGTCCGAGGATAGAGGGCCGGCGCGGCTCAGCGGTCGTAGGACGCGACGCCGACCGGTCCGGAACCGACGCACAGGTCGAGTCCCGGTGTGCGCGAGGCGATTCGGAGCGCGGACCCGCTGCCGACCAGCCGGACGAACACCGTGTGCAGGCCCGCCCGGATCGGCACGGAGACGACGCGGCCGTGCTCCATGCCCACGACGACGCGGCCGTCCCGATTCGCGAAATAGTTCAGCTGGGCGGTCCAGCCGTTGTCGAGCATCGGGCCGTCGAGGGCCAGTTCCACCGATGCCTCGCCGTCGATGCGATAGCCGCAGCCGGGCTCCGGACCTGGCCGGATGCCACGGTTCCACCACACCTGCGCCGGGACGATCTCGCCGCTGTCGGTGATCATCCGCAACTGCGGCGTCGAGTCGGCGAACGCGTCCGGCGCGACGGGCGACAGCACCCGGCTCGCCAGGTTCTGCGGATACGCCAGCGGAGTCAGCACCGCCCACGGCACCTCCTGGTCCAGCAACGCCGGACCACCCGCGTCGAGCCCCGCCCGCACAGTGGTGAGATACGTCCGCGCCGGGCTGACCGACCACGAGCGAGCAAAGGTCCCCGTAGACCACAAACTGCTCGCCACGAACACCAGGGCCAGCGCCACCACCCCCACCCGGTCACGCTGCCCCGCCCAACGACCACCCGCCGACTCGCCGGAACCGACACGCCGCCCCGCCCAACGACCACCCGCCGACTTGCCGGAACCGACACGCCGCCGCACCCAGCGGCCACCCGCCGACTCGCCGGAACCGACACGCCGCCGCACCCAGCGGCCGCCCGCCGACTTGCCGGAACCGACACGCTGCCTCGCCCAGCGGCCACCTGCCGAATTGGCGGAAGCGTGAACCGAGCCCGCGCTCTGGGGGCGAGGGTGGGCGCGCAGTAGCAGGGCGCCGGCGGCGGACAGGACGACCGCGACGTCGGCGAGGTAGCGCAGCGACTGCATGAGTTCGGCGGCGGTGTTCGGGCCGCCGCGGATCAGGGCGATCGGGAGTTGGGCGGCGATCACATACGCGGCCAACAGGATCCAGACGGGTGTCACTCGTGCGCGGGTCCGGACCGAGACCAGCACCGCACCGCCGAGGGCGATCCACGAGAGTGCGACGGCCCAGCCCGGCGGCACGGCCCACGGCGTGGACGGCAGCCACCGCGCCCACGACCACGGTCCGCCCAGCAGGGTCGGCACGATGCCCAAGGAGGTGGCGCTGTGCAGGAGATCGCGCAGGTTCGCCGGGTCGCTGCGGACGGCGGAGGTGTCGAGAACCGCGAAATACACGCCGGCCCAGCAGATCAGCACCACCGCCGAGCCTGCCCACAGCGAGGCGGCGCGGCGGGCCACCGCCCGCACCGCGCCCGGCAAGTGGTCGATATGGCCGATCAGCGCGGCCACCGCGAACGCGACGAATGGGATCACCACGCATTTCTCGAAGAACAGCAGCCCGGCGGCGAATACGGCGACCCCCGTGAGCGCGTACCGCCGCCGGCCGGTGCGGACCAGCAGCACCGCGTCACCGATCACCCAGGCCAGCGCCGCCTGCAGCGGCAGGGCGTTCAGGGCGGCCGCCCACCAGGCGAACGACGGCAGCGTCAGTGGGCAGAAGAGATAGAAGACCAAGGGCAGCAGGGTGATCCAGCGGGCATCGCGCCAACGGGGTGGGTCCGCCCGCCGGGTGTCGAGCACGATCAGCATCCGCAGCACCGCGACCGACGCCACCAGCTGCAGTGCCAGCAGGGAGACCACCGGGCCGGCCCAGTTCAGCGGCGCCACCGCCGTGACGACCCAGGCGAGGACGAAGGCCAGCGGCATGAAATGCCCATCGTGGCTGTGCAGCAACAGGTTTGCGGACAGCAGGGGCTCCGTCCCCGCGCGGCCCACCAGGATGAGGTCGTCCCAGTAGAAGAAGCCGCTGCCCGCCACCCAGCCGCGCACGCCCAGCTGCGCCAGGATCAGCGCGGCCGCCACCGCGATCGGCGGCACACGCCGGATGGCCCCCGTCCCGCGCCGGACAGACCCGTACTCCGGTGCCGCGGCCGGAGTGACGCTCATGGCCACCCACGGTAGTGCGTCTCGATCCCAGGCACAGACGGGGCGGCGACCCCGGAACCACTTGATGTGTCGACATGTAACAGTTACCGTGACCGTTCTAGGCCGGGACAACAGCGGACAGCCGAACCCACGCGACGGATCCCCGCGCCGGGTCGGCCGCCGCGCGGACCTCTGGACAGGTGAGCGATGCCGAAACGGGTGCAGTTGACACATGATCAGAGCTGGAACGCCGACGACCGCACGGTGATCGTCGCCGAACCGAGCCGCTGGGCGAACCCCTTCCGCGCGGGTGCGCACCCGGGCGCGACGCGCGCAGCGGTCACCGACCAGTTCCGCGACTGGCTGATCTACAGCGATGACGCCAAGGCCGCGGCCACCCGCGCCGCCCTGCCCGAACTACGCGGCATGGACCTCGCCTGCTGGTGCGCCCCCGGCTCCCCCTGCCACGGCGACGTCCTCCTCGCCCTCGCCAACGACGAGAACGAAGACCGCGCCGCAGGCTGAGGCCGAGCACGAATCGCGCTGCCGCTCAGGGTGCGAGCGCAGGTCATCGTCGCCGGCTGCGGCCGCGGGTGTGGGGCGCGGTGGGTCAGTTGAAGGTGGGGGTGCGCTTGGTGAGGAAGGCGTCGATGCCCTCTTGCCCGTCGGGGGAGTCGGCGCAGGCGGAGATGAAGGCCGACTCTCGGGCGAGTTGTTCCTCCAGGGTGTGGCTGGAGCTGACCAGCAGGAGTTTCTTCACACTCGCGTTGGCGTGTTTGGGGCCTGCGGCGAAGCGCTCGGCCAATTCGGCTGTCGCCGTGGCCAGTTCGGCGTCGGGGACGACGCGGTGCACCAGGCCCCAGTCCAACGCCTCACCGGCGGACAGGGCGCGGTTGGTGAGCATCAGGTCCTGGGTGCGGCGCAGGCCGATCAGGCGCGGCAGGTAGTAGGAGGCGCCGCCGTCGGGACTGAGCCCGGCGCGGGTATAGGCCATGGTGAACGAGGCCGACTCGCCCGCGAGCACCAGGTCGCCGATGACGGCCAGGCTGAAACCGGCGCCGGCCGCGACGCCGTTCACGGCGGTGATCAGCAGCGCGTCCATGCGCGCGAACGACGAGATCGCCGCGTGCAGATCATCGGCCAGCCCCTTGACGTACGCCCCGGCGCCACCGTCGTGGGCGGCCATCGCCTTCAGATCGCCGCCGGCGGAGAAGAACTTGCCCGCGCCGGTCAGCGTGACCACCGCGAGCGCGGGGTCGTCGGCACACAGGCTCGCCAGCTGCGCCAGCTCCCTACCGAGCACATGGTCGATGCCGTTGGCCGAGTTCGGCCTGTTCAGGGTGATCCGGGCGATGCTGCCGCTCTGTTCGAACCGCAGGGTCTGGTACTCGGTCATGCACTGCCTTCCGTCAAGTGTCCTGCTGACTGATCTTGCCGCACGAATTCACCGCGGGACCAGTTCGAGGCGGACCCCGAGCAACCGGACCGGGCGATCGAGTTCGAAGCGGTCCAGCACCTGCAGTGCGGCCCGCACGATTTCGTCGACATCGGTGGTGGGCGCGGGCAGCTTGCGCTGTTTGGTGCGGGTGTAGAAGGTGTTGCTGCGCACCGTGACCCCGACGCGCCGGGTGACGCGCCCCGCGGCGGCCATCTCCGCCGCGACCTCGGCGGCGAGCCGCCCGACCTGGGCGCCGATCTCGGCGCGATCGGTGAGATCCCGCGGGAAGGTCTCCGACCTGCTGCGGCCCATCGGGATTCGCGGCTCGGTCACCACCTCGGTGTCACCGGCGCCGTGGCCGAGCAGCCACAGATACGGCCCGGTGGACGGCCCGAACTCGGCGGCCAGCACCGCGCGATCGGCGGCCGCCAGTTGCGCCACCGTCTCGATGCCCGAGTCGGCCAGCCGCTTCGCGATGCGGGCGCCGATGCCCCAGAGCGCGCTGGTCGGGCGATGCGCCATCAGCTCGGTCCAGTTGTCGGCGGTGAGCCGGAAGACCCCCGTGGGCGATCCGGCGGATACGCCTTCCCCCGGATCGCCCTTGCCGACCGACTTGGCGAAGCCGGTGGCGAGCTTGGCCCGAAGCTTGTTGTCGCCGATGCCGATCGAGCAGGTCAGGTCCAGTGTCGCCACCGCGGCGCGAATATCGGCGGCCAGCCGCTCCGGATCGTCGACGTCGGCGGCGAGGAACGCCTCGTCCCAGCCGAGCACCTCGACGCGCCCGGGGAAGGTCCGCAGCAGCGCCATGACCTCCTCCGACGCCTCCTCGTAGGTGGCCATGTCCAATGGCAGGAACACGCCCTCGGGGCATTTGCGCGCCGCCGCACGCAGCGCCATCCCGGCCCGCACCCCGAATGCCCGCGCGGGATAGGACGCGCAGGTCACCACCTTGCGCGGTTCCTCGGGATCGCCGTTGCCACCCACGATGACCGGCCGCCCGCGCAGCTCCGGGTGGCGGCGGAATTCCACCGCGGCCTGGAACTGGTCGAGGTCCACGTGCAGCAGCCATCGCGGCATGAAAACAGTCTGCCCGGTCCGGAGCTATTGCCCAATCCGTGGATACCGAACTAAATTCTGGTTGTGAAGATTCGAGATCGGTTGCTGTTGGCGGCCGAGCGGCAGTTCGCCGAGAACGGCGCGCTCGACGCCACGCTCACGCAGATCCGCGACGCGGCCGGCGCCAGCGTGGGGGCGCTGTACCACCACTTCCCGGACAAGTCGGAGCTGTATCGGCAGGTGTGGGCGCACGCCCTGGCCGACTACCAGCGCCACTTCTGGGAGGCGGTCGGCGACAGCGCCGACGCCCGCGCCGGGATCACCGCCGGAGTGGTCGAGCATCTGCGCTGGGTCACGGAGAACCAGTACCGCGCCAAGGTGCTGACCTCGGCCCGGCCGCCGGGCGTGCGCGACAGCGACAGCAATCGCGAGTTCCTGCGCAATGTGGCCCGCTGGTGGCGCACCCACGCCAACTACGGCGTGGTGCGCGCACTCGAATTCGACCTGCTCTACGCGCTGTGGCTGGGCCCGGCGCAGGAGTACTCCCGGCACTGGCTGGGTGGCGAGATCCGCACGGCCCCCGCCGAAGTCGCGCCCGAGCTGGCCCGCGCGGCCTGGCAGGCGCTGCGCGCACCCCGACCCGACGACGAATCCGGAGCCGACCGATGACGACCGCCCTCGATATCGACACCGCCCGCGCGGTGCTCGCCGCCCAGCCGTTCAGCCGCCTGGTCGGCGCCGAGATCGCCGCCTACGACGAGAACGGGATCACGCTGGTGATTCCGCTGCGCCCGGAACACGGCCAGCAGTTCGGTTACGTGCACGGCGGGGTGCTCGCCTACGCCGCCGACAACGCGCTGACCTACGCCGCCGCGCTCGTCCTCGGCCCCAACGTGCTCACCGGCGGCTTCACCATCACCTATCTGCGCCCGGCGAGCGGTGTCCGGTTGCGCGCCGAGGCGCAGTGCACCGGCGCCACCCGGCGACAGGCGGTGTGCCGGTGCGAGATCTTCGCCGAGACCGAGGACGGCGCGTCGGTGCTGGTCGCCGTCGCCCAGGGCACCACGCGCACGGTGGAACGAGAACTGTCCGGCGGCACCGGTGGCGGACACCACGATTCGGCCCACAGCAACCGGGGCATGTAGACATCCGACCGAGTAGCTAGGTTGGGAACTCGGCAACGCACATGCAACAGGTCGGGGAACGAAGTGATAGCAGGTGAGTGAAGGAAAAATCGAATACGGTCCACGGCCGGCCGAGCTGACACACCTGCGCATCACCCTGTTCACGCTCGCGGCCACCGCGGTGCTGGCGGTCGTGCTGGTGTTCACGATGGTCGACCCGTGGCTGGACAAGGCGGGCATCCTCGACGGCGGGCTCGACGCTCACATCTATCGCGACGGCGCCTGGAAGATCCTGCACGGACATCCGCTCTACACGGAGTCCACGTTCTTCGGCCTGCTCTACACCTACACGCCGTTCTCCACGCTGGCGTTCATCCCCATCGCCCTGTTTCCGTGGGGCTGGGTCACCAACACGTGGATGGCGATCAATCTCGCGGTGCTGTTCGCCTGCATCGTGCTGAGCTGGCGGATGCTCGGTTACCGGACCGACCGGCGGCTCGCGGCGGTCAGCGCGCTGTTCGCGCTCACCCTGGTGTTCATCGAACCGGTGCGGACCACGCTGTACTACGGGCAGATCAACCTCATGCTGATGGCGCTGGTGCTGTGGGACTTCTCGCGCGGCGACCGCAGCCGGTTGCGCGGGATCGGCGTCGGGGTGGCGGCCGGGATCAAGCTGGTACCGCTGTATTTCGTGGTGCAGTTCGTGGCGATGCGGCAGTGGCGTTCGGCCCTCACCGCGGCGGGCACGTTCCTGGGCACCATCGTGCTGTCGGGACTGGTGCTGCCCGGTGACTCGAAGCAGTACTGGACCTCGACCTTCTTCCAGTCCAATCGGATCGGCGAGGACGCGCATCCGGCGAATCAGTCCATCCGAGGCGCCATCGCGCATCTGCTCGGTACGCATTGGGCGCCACTGTGGCTGTGGATCCTGGTGGCGGGCGGTGTCGCGGTGCTGAGCCTGGCGGTCACGGCGGCCCTGCACCGGCACGGTGAGCGGCTGCTCGCGGTCACCGTGGCGGGGATGACGGCCTGCGCGATCTCGCCGTTCGCGTGGGGACACCACTGGGTGTGGTTCGTACCGCTGCTGGTCTATCTGGCACATCGGGCGCAGACGCGGCCGGCGTGGTGGATCGCCGCGGTGGCCCTGGTGCTCTCGATCGGGGCGTGGACCTATGAGTGGAGTCCCACCTGGGTGAGTGTCGGGGTGTTCCTGCTGCCGCCGTGGTGGACGGTCGCGCCGCTGTTGATGAACGCCTACGTCCTCATCTACGCCGTGGTGCTGGCCGGGTCGGCAGTGCTGCTGTGGCGGCGGCAGCGCGAGAAGCACCGCGCCGCAACACCTTCCGTCGCTACCGAGGTCGCGGCGCCCGAGGTGGTGAGCGTCCCGCAGGGGACGGATGTCGCTTAGCTGACCAACCGCGAAGGGGCCGTGCACCTTTCGTGCACGGCCCCTTTCGGCGCCCGGATCAGGCGGAGGCGGCCAGGGGCCGATCGTAGGCCGGTTCGGCGACCGGCTCGATGGCGTAGGCCAGGATCTCCGCCACGTCGGCGACGGGCCGGACATCCAGGGCCGCCAGCACTTCCGCCGGGACCTCGTCCAGATCCGGCTCGTTGCGGGCCGGGATGAACACGGTCTTCAGCCCGGCGCGCTGGGCGGCCAGCAGCTTCTGCTTCACGCCGCCGATCGGCAGCACCCGGCCGTTCAGCGTGACCTCGCCGGTCATGCCGACATCACCGCGCACCTGCCGGTCCAGCGCCAGCGAGACCAGGGCCGTGACCATGGTGACGCCCGCCGACGGACCGTCCTTGGGCACCGCGCCCGCGGGGAAGTGGATGTGGATGTTGCGGTCCAGCATCTTCGGCTCGATGCCGATCTCCTCCAGGTGCGAGCGCACGTAGGTCAGCGCGATCTGGGCGGACTCCTTCATGACGTCGCCCAGCTGGCCGGTCAGGGTGAGCGAGCGCTCGCCCTCGGCGGCATTGGCCTCGATGTAGAGGACGTCGCCGCCCGCTCCGGTCACCGCCAGCCCCGTCGCCACGCCGGGAACCGCGGTGCGCTCCACCGAGTCCGGAGTGAACCGGGGACGGCCCAGGTAGTCCTTCAGGTCGCCGAGGCCGACGGTCAGCGGCTCGGCGACAGCTCCCTCGGACAGCCGAGTCGCGGCCTTGCGCAAGGCTTTCGCGATCAAGCGCTCCAGCTGGCGCACGCCCGCTTCACGGGTGTAGTTCGCGGCGATCTCGCGCAGGGCCTCCTCGGTGATGGTCACCTCGTCGGCGGTCAGCGCGTTGCGTTCCAGCTGCCGGGGCACCAGGAAGTCGCGGGCGATGGCCACCTTGTCGTCCTCGGTGTAGCCGTCGACGGTGATCAGCTCCATGCGGTCCAGCAGCGGGCCCGGGATCGTCTCCATGACGTTCGCGGTCGCGATGAACAGCACGTCGGACAGGTCGAGATCCAGATCCAGGTAGTGGTCGCGGAAGGTGTGGTTCTGCGCCGGGTCCAGCACCTCCAGCAGCGCGGCCGCCGGGTCGCCCCGGAAGTCGGCGCCGACCTTGTCGATCTCGTCCAGCAGGACAACGGGATTCATCGAACCCGCCTCCTTGACCGCCCGCACGATGCGGCCGGGCAGCGCGCCGACATAGGTGCGCCGGTGCCCGCGGATCTCCGCCTCGTCGCGCACACCGCCCAGAGCGACGCGCACGAACTTGCGGCCCAGCGCCCGCGCCACGCTCTCACCGAGCGAGGTCTTGCCGACACCGGGCGGCCCGGCCAGCACCAGCACCGCGCCGGAGCCGCGACCGCCGACGACCTCCAGGCCGCGCGCGGCCCGCCGGGCCCGCACCGCCAGGTATTCGACCATGCGGTCCTTCACCTCGTCCAGGCCGTGGTGATCGGCGTCGAGCACCGCGCGGGCGGCCGAGATGTCGGTCGAATCCTCGGTTTTCACCGTCCACGGCAGTTCCAGGACGGTGTCGAGCCAGGTGCGGATCCAGCCCGCCTCCGGGCTCTGGTCGCTGCCGCGCTCGAGCCGGTCGACCTCGCGCAGCGCGGCCTCGCGGACCTTGTCGGGCAGGTCGGCGTTCTCGACCCGGGTGCGGTAGTCCTCGGCGCCGTCGGGCTCGTTCTCGCCCAGCTCCTTGCGAATCGCGTTGAGCTGCTGGCGCAGCAGGAACTCGCGCTGGGACTTCTCCATCCCCTCGCGCACATCCTCGCTGATCTTCTCGGTGACCTCGACCTCGGCGATGTGGTCCTTGGTCCAGCCGATCAGCAGGGTCAGGCGGGCGGCGACGTCGGGCGTGCCGAGCAGTTCGCGCTTCTGCTCGTCGGTGAGGTAGGGCGCGTAGCCGGCGGTGTCGGCCAGCGCGGACGGGTCGGTCAGCCGGTTCACCGCGTCGATGACCTGCCACGCCTCGCGGCGCTGCAGCACGGACACGACCAGCTTCTTGTATTCGGCCGCGAGCTCTTTCGTGCGGCCGTCGGGTGCGGGGGTCTCGACCGGTTCGGCCTCGACCCACAGCGCGGCGCCCGGTCCGGTCACGCCGTGACCGATCTTCGCGCGCTGCTCGGCCTTCAGCACGGCGGCGGGTGCGCCACCGCGCATCCGGCCGACCTGCTCGATGGTCGCGACCACGCCGTAGGCGGCGTAGCCCTCGGACAGCCGCGGTGCGAGCAGCACCGCCTCCAGGTTCGCGGCCCGGGCCGCGTCGATGGCGGCCTGCGCCGACTCGTCCAGCTCGATCGGCACGACCATGCCCGGCAGCACGACCGGATCGGTCAGGAACAGCACCGGCAGGCGTTGTGGGGTAGTCACAGTTTCGGCCCCTTCCAAAGCACGCCTTGGAGCGCTTCTTCTCCAAGGTTGAGCGTCATCTACTCAACCCCGGTGGCCCTCGCCTTGTTCCGACCTGCTGTTCGCCCCGGGCGAACGACCCTCCGAAAAAATTTCCGAAATTTTTCGCGGGGGATGTCGAGAAGGCCCGGGCGGCTCCGTCCCAGGGGTACGAGCGAGCCGAACGAGCTCGACGACACCGAACCCCGGCAACACCGAACAAGGAGCGACCGTCATGCAGCAGAACGAGATCACCGCGATCCTGAACCACCCGACCAGCCAGGAACTGCTGGCCCGCGATCTGCTCCGGATGGCCTACGTGGCCAAGGACGGCACGCCCCGCAATATTCCGATCGCCTTCGTGTGGAACGGCTCCCAGATCGTGGTCTGCACCACGAAGAACGCCCCGAAGCTGCCCTCGCTGCGGCACAATCCTCAGGTCGCGCTGACCATCGACACCGAGGTGCATCCGCCCAAGATCCTGCTCATCCGCGGCCGCGTGGACGAGCTGGACGTGGTGGACGGCATCCCGGCCGAATACCTGCAGATGAACGGCAGCTACGAGATGACGCCCGAGCAGCGGGTCGAATGGGAGGCCGAGGTCCGCTCGCTCTACGACGGCATGGTCCGGGTCGTGATCACCCCGACCTGGGTCAAGCTCATCGACTTCGACACCACGCTGCCCAGCGCGGTCGAGGAACTGGTCCGGCAGCGAGCCGAGCGCCAGCACGCCTGACACCGGCGAGAATCACCCGTAGCGAACCGAGGAGAACATCATGGCCAAGTACCTGCTGCTCAAGCACTACCGGGGCGCCCCGGCGCCGGTCAACGACGTGCCGATGGACCGTTGGACGCCCGAGGAGGTCACCGCGCACATGCGGTACATGCGGGATTTCATCGAGCGGCTCGAGGCCACCGGCGAGTTCGTCGACAGTCAGGCGCTGTCCCCGCAGGGCGTCTTCGTCCGCTCGGACGGCGAGGGGCGCGCGCCGATCACCGACGGCCCGTTCGCGGAGACCAAGGACCTGATCGCCGGATGGGTGATCATCGACGTCGAGACCTACGAGCGGGCACTGGAACTGGCCGGGGAGCTGTCCGCGGCGCCGGGCGCGGGCGGTGAGCCGATCCGGGAGTGGCTCGAGATCCGGCCGTTCTTCACCGAATTGCCCACGGTCACCGAATGAACGAGGCATTGCTGCGGGAACTGGTGCCCGCGGTGATCGGCGTCCTCGTCCGCCGCGGCGCCGATTTCGCCGCGGCCGAGGACGCCGTGCAGGAGGCGCTGATCCGGGCATTGGAGACGTGGCCGGACGATCCGCCGCGAGATGCCAAGGGGTGGCTCGTCGCGGTGGCGTGGCGCAAGTTCCTCGATGCCACGCGGGCCGAAACCGCCCGGCGCGGAAGGGAACTCGCCGTGGAGGTCGAGCCCCCGGCGGGGCCGGTGCCCGCCACCGACGACACACTGTGGCTGTATTTCCTGTGCGCGCACCCCGCCCTGCCGCCGGGTTCGGCCGTCGCGTTGACCTTGCGCGCGGTCGGCGGCCTCACGACCCGGCAGATCGCCACGGCCTATCTCGTCCCGGAAGCGACCATGGCGCAACGGATCAGCCGGGCCAAGCGGCGCCTCGCGGGCCTGCCGCTGGACCGGCCCGGTGACCTCGCGACGGTGCTGCGCGTGCTCTACCTGGTCTTCAACGAGGGCTACGGCGGGGACGTCGACCTGGCGGCCGAGGCCATCCGCCTGACCCGCCAGCTCGCGGCCACGACCGACGAGCCCGAGGTGTCGGGGCTGCTCGCGCTGATGCTGCTGCATCACGCCCGCCGGGCGTCTCGCACCGGAGCCGACGGTCGCCTGGTGCCGCTCGCCGAACAGGACCGAAACCGGTGGGACACCGCGACAATCGCCGAGGGCGTGGCGATTCTGCAGGCCGCGCTGGCCCGCGACCGGCTGGGCGAGTATCAGGCCCAGGCCGCGATCGCCGCCCTGCACGCCGACGCGCCCAGCACCGCCGAGACGGACTGGATCCAGATCGTGGAGTGGTACGACGAACTGCTCCGGCTGACCGACAGCCCGGTGGTACGGCTGAACCGCGCGGTGGCGGTCGGCGAGGCCGACGGCCCCCGCGCCGGACTGGCCGCCCTCGCCGAACTCGACCCGGACCTGCCGCGCCACACCGCGGCCCGCGCCTACCTCCACGAACGCGCCGGCGACCTGGAACAGGCCGCCGCCCTCTACGTCGCGGCCGCCCGGGCCGCCACCACCCTCGCCGAACACGCCCACCTCACCCGTGCGGCAGCCCGCGTCCACCAACAACTCCGACCCTGAGCCCGGCTGTCCGTTTCGTTCAAGACCGGGGTGGGGCGGGTCTGGTCGACTGGGCGCATGACTCCTCGTATCAATGCCGTCACGCTC
Source organism: Nocardia wallacei (assembly GCF_014466955.1). Classification (NCBI taxonomy): domain Bacteria; kingdom Bacillati; phylum Actinomycetota; class Actinomycetes; order Mycobacteriales; family Nocardiaceae; genus Nocardia; species Nocardia wallacei. Next base: position 7,780,531 of record NZ_AP023396.1, read on the forward strand.
GGGGTGAGCGATCTCGAGCGGGCGCTGGCGTTCTATCGCGACGGGCTGGGGCTGGCCATGCCCGGGATCATCGGGACGGAATTCGAGCGGGGTGCGGACGCGCCGGGTGGGGCGGTGGCGATGTGCACCCTCGACAACGGGATGCTGCTGTCGCTGTACGCGCGGACCGATCTCGCTCTGGACGCCGAGATCGAGGTGGAGCGGGTGGCCGGGTCGCCGATCAGCCTGGGGTGGTTCGTCGAGCATCGGGAAGACGTGGATCGCGTGCTGGAACAGGCGGAGCGGGTCGGGGGCACCGTCGTGCGGGCGGGGGCGCAACGGCCGTGGGGGATCTACGCCGGATATTTCGCCGACCCGGACGAGCACCTGTGGGAGGTCGTGTACTTCCTGCCGGGGTGAGGTGTTGAATCGGGTGCGGACGGAATGTCCGGCGCCGCACACGGGTACGGCGACCGACGACCTCGCGAGGAGCCGACGATGCTGGCAGCACGCCTTCACCTGGGACCGGAACGCCGACTGGGGCTCGACGAGGTACCGGTGCCGGATCCCGGGCCCGATCATGTGCTGATCAAGGTCGAGGCGGCGGGCGTGTGCCTGTCCGATGTGCACCTCATCGACGGAACGCTGACACCGCTGTTCCTCAACGGCGACGCCGTCACCCTGGGCCACGAGGTGGCGGGCACCGTACACATCCTCGGGCCGGGCGTGACCGGGCCGAAGGTCGGCGACCGGGTGCTGCTGCAGGCGGGCGAGCAGCGCAACGGCGCGGTCTACACGCGCGGTGTCGACTACGACGGCGGCTGGGCCGAATACGCGCTGGCGCGCGTCGACACGCTGGTGCCGATCCCCGACGACCTGCCCTTCGAGCAGGCCTGTTTCATCCCCGACGCGGTGTCCACGCCGTGGGCGGCGATCACCACCACCGCCGAGGTCCGGGCCGCCGAACCGGTCGGCGTCTGGGGCGTGGGCGGACTCGGCGCGCACGCGATCCAGTTGCTGCGCCTGGTCGGCGCGGCCCCGATCATCGCGGTCGATCCGCTGCCGGCCGCGCGGCAGCGGGCGCTGGAATTCGGGGCCGACCTGGCCTTCGATCCCGCCGAGCCGGATCTGCGCACCCGTATCTACGCCGCCACCCACGGCACCGGCCTGGCCGCCGCGTTCGACTTCGCGGGCGTCGCGGCGGTGCGCGAGCAGGCGGTGGTGTGCCTGGGCCCCGGCGGCCGGCTGGTGCTGGTCGGGCTGACCGACAAGCCGATCACCGTCACCGGCGGCACCGCGTTCAGCTTCTTCCAGCAGCAGTTGCGCGGGCACTACGGGTCCGCGCCGGAGCACGTCGACCAGCTCGTCCGGTTGCAGAGCCTGCACCGCATCGACTTCGCCCGCTCGGTCAGCGCCGTGGTGCCGCTGGCGGATGCCGCGAAGGCCGTGGAAGCCCTGGAAGCCAAGCAGGGCAACCCGATCCGTATCGTGCTGAAGCCCTAGCGACCGCGCACGAGCCCTAGCGACCGCGCACGAGCCCTAGCGACCGCGCACGAGCCCTAGCGACCGCGCACGCCCCCTTCGGCGACTGCCTGTCCGGTTTCGGGATAGGCTCGTCGGAACATCTCCGCACGGCTCTAGGGGGACCCAGACGATGACGACACTCGCAAGTGGAGTGTTCATCGACTGGGAGCAGTTGACCGGTCAGTCGAAGTTCGTCGTCGATCTGGTGACGTTCCCGGTCTTCAGCGCGATCGCCGGTTGGCTCACCAACTGGACCGGCGTGCTGATGCTGTTCTGGCCGGTCTTCTTCCGCGGCATCCGGATTCCGGGTCTGCAGCTGCTGTATCCGTACTTCCCGCGGCGGGTGCAGGTGCTGCCGACGTTCTCCGGCGACGGGAAACGGCTGGGCTTCCAGGGCTTCATTCCGGCCCGCGCGGAGAAGATGGCCAGCATCTGCGTCGATATGGCGATCATGCGGATCGGCAGTCCGCGCGACTTCATCCACGAACTCGATCTGGAGGGCATCGCCGACTACATCGCCGAGGTGGCCCGCAAGCAGGTGCAGCCGATCGTGGACGAGGTGATGTACCGGGAGAATCCGGAACTGTGGCGCGCGGTGCCGCGCTCGGCCCGGCAGATCCTCTACCAGCGGGTGGAGCGGGAGCTGCCGGCGCTGACCCGGCGCGGTTTCGATCGGCTGGGCGACAATGTCGATCAGCTCATCGACATCAAGAGCTTCGTGATCCGCTACCTGCAGACCAATCCGTTCATCCTCAAGGACCTGACCACCACGATCGCGGCGCCCGAACTGCGCTTCATGGTGCGCATCGGGCTGCTGGGCGCGCCGTTCGGCCTGTTGCTGGCGTTGTATCTGCAGGTGCACCACGACATTCCGGTGCTCGGCTGGCTCCCGGCGTGGCTGGTCATCCTGGCGGCGGCCGCGGCGATCGGCGTGGTCGTCAATGTCTTCGCGATCAAGATGGTGTTCGAGCCGGGCGATCCGCAGCCGCGCTACCGATATCTGTGGAAGCAGGCGCTGCTGGCCAAGCGGCAGCCGCAGGCCGCGGCCGACCTCGCCCACATCCTGGCCTATCAGGTGCTGACGCTGCCCAATCTGGCGAACGAACTGCTCGACGGGCCCAACGGCGACAAGACTCGTCAGCTCATCGAGCATCTGATCGCCGACGAGATCTACCGCCAGCTCGGCCCGACCACGTCGGTGGTGCGGGCGGCGTTCGGCCGCCGCCAGTTCGACAATCTGAAGGTCGGTGCGGCCGGTGCGGCGGTCGGCCTGGCGCCGAGCCTGGTGGAGGACGAGGCGTTCGCGCTCGAGCAGGCCGAGAAGATCGACGAGTTCGCCGCCCGCAAGCTGCAGGAACTCACGCCGGGGGAATTCATGGGGATGTTCTACGCGTCGGTGGAGCAGGATGCCTGGCTGCTGTATCTGCACGGCGCGCTGCTCGGTCTGGCGGTCGGCGGCGTGCACCTGGTGCTGTTCGGCTGGTGAGGCAATAACAAGCACGCGCGCTTGCATTTTTCGAGCCGCGTTGCGATGCTGAGTCGCGTGAACCTCGAGGCCCTGCTCGCCGATTTCGACGCCGAGTGCGCGGACCTCGACGCCTTGGTCGCGCCGCTGCCGCAGGCGCGGTGGGCCGACCCGACGCCCGCGCCCGGCTGGACCATCGCCCACCAGATCGCACATCTGACCTGGACCGACGAGGTCGCGACGATCTCGGCGACCGATGCCGACGCCTTCGCCGAGCTGGTCCGCGCCGCCGAGCCGAAGGCCCTCACCTTCGTCGACGAGGCCGCCGAGGAGGCCGCCGCGACACCGCCGCCGGCCCTGCTCGAGCGCTGGCGGCACGGCCGGGTCGCGCTCACCGCCGCGCTGCGGGCCGTGCCGGCCGGAACCAAACTGCCCTGGTTCGGACCGCCGATGAGCACGGCGTCGATGATCAGCGCCAGGCTCATGGAGACCTGGGCGCACGGTCAGGACGTGGCCGACGCGCTGGGTGTGCGCCGCACCGCGACCGCGCGGCTGCGCAATATCGCCCATATCGGCGTGCGCACCAGGAACTTCGCCTATCTCGTGCACGGGCGGAGCGCGCCCACCGGGGAATTCCGCGTCGATCTGGCCGGACCGGACGGGGAGATGTGGAGCTGGGGCCCGGCCGACGCCGCGCAGCGGGTTTCCGGGACCGCGCTGGACTTCTGCCTGCTGGTGACGCAACGCCGCCACCGCGACGATCTGACGCTGACGACGGTCGGGGCCGAGGCCGCCAAATGGCTGACCATCGCGCAGGCATTCGCGGGGCCCGCCGGAACCGGCCGTGCCGCAGGGCAATTCGCGTAAGACGGTCGCGGAGCGGTTGCGGCACGCTGGGAGCTGACGGGCGCCGGCTTTGGGTGCGCCGTGCCTGTGCCGACCGGACGCCATTGGCCGGAGGTAAAGAGTTGGCAGTCGAAGCAGGCGCTCCGCCAGCTAGATGACTGTTTACCCAGGCGTTCTCGACCGGAAACACTTGCCACACAAAGTAGTCGGATTTCTGCCGATATCGGGTTTTTGCCCTTCCTTGGCGGAGATTGCCGAGTCGACCGGCGGGAATGCCGTCTCGGCGGACGCAGGTGCGGCGATCGCGTTGTGATCTTGACCGCACCCGCCCGATGAGGTAGCGCGCGGCGCAGTAGCCTGGACACGCGTACGACTTTCAACGGTGTGGGTCGACGCCCGTAGTGGGGAACCAGGGGAACGGAAAGGACGCACCGTGATGTCGCAACACCCAGCGACGCAACGTCGCAGGCAACCGGCCCAGATCTTCCAGCACACCGCCATCGTCTTCGCCGGCATGGCCTCCATCGGATTGACCGTGGCCGCCGGAACCTACATCGTCAACCAGATCGCCGAGTCCACCCGGCCGCCCGCCGTGCCCGCCCGGAGCCCGCGGCCACGCCGCCCGCCGCAACACCGGAATCCGCTCCGGCCCGCGAATTCCCGCGTGGCACAGCCGTTTCCGGCCTCGTCGGACTGGTGGCCGAGAGCCGACCGCTCCCGGCGCCGCCGATCGCCCAGGCGCCCGCGCCGGAGGCGGATCGGGTGCTCGCGCGTACCGTGGCGCCCGCCGTGCCCGCGCAGGCGCCGGCGCGACGGCCCGGGATGGGCGGGCAGTTGCCGCTGCCCGGCGACACCTACGTCGGCGCGAATGTCGCCACCGGCCAACCGGATTCGGTCTCGATGACAGTGGACACGAATGTATTCACGGTCTTCGCCGACCGCCTCGGCAAACGCCCGGAGGGTGCCACGAACGAAATCACCCGGCTGCGTACCGATCTCGACACCAAGAGCGGTGAAGTGACGTTCGCCGTGTCGGATCCGCGGCTGGGCCAGCACGACCTGCGGTGGCAGCGGCACGCCCGTCCGGCCACCGTGCCGGAGAGTCCCGCGGAGACCGCCTGACGCACGCGCCGCCGCCCCGGCCCGGTCCTGTGTGAGACTGCTGGCGTGTACGACTACTGCGTGATCGGCGGCGGCATCGTCGGGGTGGCGACCGCGCACCGGATTCTCGAGCGGCGGCCGGGCGCGAGCCTGCTGCTGGTGGAGAAGGCCGCGGCGCTCGCCGCGCACCAGACCGGGCACAACAGCGGGGTGATCCATTCCGGGATCTATTACCAGCCGGACAGTCTCAAGGCGCGCTACTGCCGCCGGGGCGCCCGATGGACCAAGGAATTCGCCGCGGCGCACGGCATTTCGCACCGGGTGTGTGGAAAGTTGCTGGTGGCCACCGACGCCGCCGAACACGAGCGCATGCTGGCGCTGTACGAGCGGTCGGTCGCCAACGGCGTCGAAGTGGAACGGATCGACGCGGCCGAACTGGTCCGGCGGGAGCCGCACGTCACCGGGGTCGGCGCGCTGTTCGTACCCGGCACCGGCATCGTCGATTTCACCCGCGTGACCGAGGTGCTGGCCGAGCAGGTGCGCGCCGCGGGCGGCGAGATCGTGCTCGGCGCCGAGATCACCGCGATCGATGAGAACACCGACGCGGTAACGGTTTCCGGCCCGTCCGGCACCTGGCGGGCCCGGCGGCTGGTGGTGTGCGCGGGGCTACAGGCCGACCGCATGGCGCGACTGGCCGGACTGCGGATCGGCCTGCGGATCGTGCCGTTCCGCGGCGAGTACTACCAGCTGCCGCCGGAACGCTCGGACCTGGTACGCACGCTCGTCTATCCGATTCCGGACCCGGAGCTGCCGTTCCTCGGGGTGCACCTGAGCCCGACCGTCGACGGCGCGCTGACCGTGGGCCCGAACGCGGTGCTGGGGCTGGCCCGCGAGGGCTATCGCAAGGGCAGCGTCGATCTGCGGGATGTCCGAGAAGTGCTGGGCTACCGCGGTTTTCATCGCGTCGCGGCCGCCAATGTGCGCACCGGGCTGCGAGAACTGCGCAATTCGCTGTTCCGGCGCGGCTATCTGGCCCAGTGCCGCAAGTACTGCCCGGAACTGACGATCGCCGATCTGCTGCCGCGCGAAGCGGGCATTCGCGCCCAGGCGGTGCTGCCGGACGGCACACTGGCACACGACTTCCTGATCGAGCGCACCCCGCGCTCGGTACACGTGCTCAACGCGCCGTCGCCGGCGGCCACGTCGGCGCTGCCCATCGCCGATCACATCGCCGACCGATTGGACTGATTCCGCCCCGTTTGCCGATAACGCTCAATAAAGAGGAGTTCTGTAGTACTTTTGTCGCAGCCGTGGAACAGGGAGCAGCCTATGGGCCACATCAGGTACGCGAGCGATGTCGGTGCGCCGGTGGAGGTCGCGTTCACGTACACGGACAACCATGTGTGCGTGCCGGACTGGATGTTCGGTGTCGCGGCCTTCGAGCCGGTCGGCGAGACCGGCCACGGGCCCGGGGCGCTGTTCACCGCCACCGTCCGCCTGGGTGTGTGGCGTTCCGCGGTCGAGTGTGTGATCACCGAGTATCGCCACAACGCGGTCATCGGATACACGCTGCGCAGGCGCCGGCCGGGGAAGGTGGCGCCTGCGCTGGGCACCCTGACGCTGCGTTTCGATCCGCTCGGCTACGGACGCTCCGTACTGACCTCGGAGGCCGACTACCGTCCGGCCCGCGGCGTGCCCGGCCGCCTGGGCGCGCGGCTGATCGATGCCACGGTCCGTACGGCGGTGCGGCGCAGCGAATCGCAATTACGCAGGGAGATAGAGCAATTCCACGATACCGATCTTGTCGGTCGGATTGCGTAGGGTACCGGTCATGATCATCGTGAGCACGGACGGATCCTGCCTGCGCAATCCGGGCGGCGCCATCGGCTGGGCCTGGGTCGATCATCAGGGCACCACGGCCAGCGGCGGCGCGGCCAGTGGTACCAACCAGGTGGCCGAGCTACGTGCGGTACTGGAGGCGATAGTCGCGCACCCCGGCCCCGAGCCGCTGCTCATCGAGAGCGATTCGCTGTACGCGATCAAATGCGCGTCCGAATGGATCTCGGGCTGGCGGCTCAACGGCTGGCGCACCTCCACCGGTGGCGCGGTCAAGAATGTCGAGCTGGTGCGGCACATCGACCACCACATCGCTTCCCGGCCGGGCCCGGTGCGGTTTCGCTGGGTCCGCGGGCACGTCGGCAACTACTTCAACGAGCAGGCCGACAAGCTCGCGGGCGAGGCGGCGCGAGCGGCCGCGGCGACGCCGGACGCGGCCGAGTCCGGCATCTCCGACCTGCCCCCGCTGGTGCCTGCCGGGGCGGTCGCGGCGCCACCCGCTCCGGAACCGGTAGCCGAGCCGAAGCCGTCGGTCCCGGCGGAGTCGCTCACGCTGTTCTGATCCGGTCGCGGGAGCGGCGGCTCGGCCACGGCTGTCGCCACGATTCGCGTCGGCGAATAGCGAAGGGCCCCACCGAAACTCCCGGTGGGGCCCTTGCGATGACCGGTCTAGCCGCCCGGCTGCGGGGCGGGCGCGGGCTGCCCGCCGGTGCCCGGCGCCGGCTGGTCACCGCCCGGCGTAGGGACCGGGCCCATGTCGTTCATCATCGGCGACTGGAAGCTGGAGGCCAGCCACTTGTCGCCCTTCTTCTCCATCGTCGCCACCACACCGATGGTGATGTGCTGCGGCTGCGGGGAGGCCGCCTTGGACTGGTTCTGCGTGATCAGCATGATCACGGTGGCCTTGTCCTCGTCGCCGCTCTCCCACGCGCAGTGGATCTCGTCGATCCCCGAGCGCGCCTGCGCCTGGGTGGTGATGTCCTTCAGGGCGGAGGAGGCGGCCTCGAACTGGGTCGCCCAGTCGCCGGTGGACCGGTCCTTGACCCGCTTGACGTAGTCGTCGAAGTTCTTCGCGTCGTAGGTGCCGACCTGGCGGCCGAAATCGCAGGCGGCCGCGGTCGATTCGTCCCGCGCGTCCAGCTGTGCGCCCCGATCGCTCGCCTGCAACGCGAACACCACCACCGCGGTGATCGCGGCCACCAGCAGTACGCCCGCGGCGAAGGCCGCGACGATCGGCAGCCAGCTGGGTCGGCCACCGCCACCGGACGGCGCGGCCGCGGTGGCACCCGCGGCCCTCGGCTGGCTCAACTTGACCGTCGGCTCGTCCGCGGCGGCTGACTTGCTCGCCGCAGCCTTGTCCTCGGCGGGTTTGCTCGCCGCCTTGTCCGCGGCGGACGCGCTCGTTCCAGCCTTGTCCGCGGCGGACGCGCTCGTTCCAGCCTTGTCCGCGGCGGACGCGCTCGTTCCAGCCGTGCCCTCGGTGGACTCGCTCGCTCCAGCCGTGCCCTCGGTGGACTCGCTCGCTCCAGCCGTGCCCTCGGTCTTCGCACCGGCGTCGGAATCGAACTCGGCCGTCACGTCCGCGTCGGTGCTGTCTTGCGGCCGAGCAGCGTCGGCCGTCGCCTCGGCGTCGGTATTCGTGTCGTCCTTGGCAGCGTCTTCATCGGACATGAACTGATGCGTCACTTTCCCGGCGTGCTGGGCACACCGCGTAGCCGGATCGGCCCGAACACGTCCGGGCCGACGGATTCTGTCAGCGAGTATGCCCGCACCGGCGGTGTCGCCGCCGGGCCGGGTGCACTCACCGCACCGGGGGCAGGGTCCTCTCGTTCGGATCGGCACCCGCCGGCATCTGGGCGCCGTTGTTGGGCACATCGGGCCGCGGCGCGTTCGCCGAACCGCGGATCTGCTGGTCCGGCGGCGGGTTGGTGCAGTAGTTGTACTTCGGCAACGAGCCGTCCTGAATCACGTAGGGAGCGGTCGGCTTGTTGTTGTACTCGCAGAACGGGCGCGGCCAGATATCCAGAATGGTGTAGAACTCGTTGTCGTGCGCCGGGACGCCGATCGCCGACGCACCGGTGACCAGCGAGGGGAACAGCGCCCGCAGCGCCGGGACCCGCAGCTGTGCCGCCTTGGTGATGGCGGCGAAGTTGGTCGCCAGGCTGGTGATCGGGTCCGCGGTCTTGTCCAGCACCGCCCCCAGCTGCTGCATCTGCTCGGGCGCGGTGTCGAGCACCTTGCGCAATTCGTCGTTGGCGCCGTTGAACTGGTTGAACAACGTCTGCGAATTGGCGGTCAGGGTGCTCAGGTCCGGCTGCGCGTTGGACGTGGTGGACGCGATCGTGCGCAGGTTCGCCAGCAGGTTCGTGGTCTGCGGCAGCAGATTGTCCAGACCGGCGGTGACCAGGCTGAGCGCGTCGATCATGCTGCGCATCTGGTCGGGCCCGCCGGACAGGGCGACGTCCAGTTCGTTCAGGATCGCGGTGAAACGATCCGGGTCGATCTGGTCGAAGAACGCGCTGGCGTTGTCGAGCACCGACCACACCGGGGTCGGGGTGGTGACCTTCTCCGGGTCGTACTTGATCCTCGCGCCGTCGGCCAGGAACGGACCCTGGTCGGTCTCCGGGCGGAAGTCGATGTACTGCTCACCGGCGCCGGACAGGGCCTGCACCGCCACGCGGGTGTCGACCGGGATGCGGTAGCGGCTGTCGATCTCGGCCTCGGCGGAGATCGATCCGCCGTGGTCGGCCAGCTTGATGTCGTTCACCTTGCCGACGCGGTAGCCGCGCAGGGTCACGTCGTTGCCCGGCTGCAGTCCACCCGAGCGATCCAGCGCCACGGTGACCACGTAGGTCTGCCGCACCGGATTCACCCGCATCACGCTGATCAGCAGGTACGTCGCCCCCACCAGGAATACGAGGACCAGGCCCACGCTCGACAGCAGCAGTTTGTGCCGCTTCAGCCAGCTCACCGGTGGCCTCCCACTCGTCCCTGGACGATCTGCAATACCTGAATGAGGCTGCCCACCATGTCCTGTGCGTCGCGCAGGTCGTAGAACTTGCTGTGCGCCGGGTCGGTGATCAGGCCGATGTCGAGCTGGGTGAGGGTCGCGGCGACGGCGAGGACGTTGCCCTTGAACGACGCGTCCACCGCCGGGCGGATGTCGTGCATGGCGTCCAGCAGCGGACCGAAGTCGGTGCGGGTCTGCGCCAGCGCGCTCATCAGGTTGTGCACGTTGTCGAGCAGGCTCGACAGCTGCTCGGTGGAGGTGTTCGCGTAGTCGCCCAGCGCCGCGCTGGTGGTCGAGACCTTGGTCAGCAGGTCACCGATCTGCTTGTTGTTCTCGGCGATGGTGCCGATCATCGACGGCAGCGTGTCGGCGACCTGGCCCAGCTCGTTGTGCCGCGCCTCGATGGTGTCGGCCAGCGCGCCGAATCCGTTGAGGGTGGAGTCGATGCGCTCGCTGTTGCTGTGCAAGGTCGTTGTCACGCTGGTCATCTGGCGCAGCAGGTTGGCCAGCTGATCGGAACGTCCGCCGACCACCGAGTCCAGTTCCGAGGTGAGCTTGGTCAGCGCCGCGATCCCGCCGCCGTTGAACAGCATCGAGACCGACAGCAGCAGCTCCTCCACGGTGGCCCCGGCCGAGGTCTGCTCCAGGGTGAACGTGTCACCGTCGCGCAGCATCGCCGTGCCGGGTTCGGCCTTGGGCTTGGACACCGCGACGAAGACGTCACCGAGCGGGGTGGCCTGGCGCAGCTCGGCGGTCGACCCCTTGGGGAGCTCGATATCCTTGCGCAGCGTCAGGTCGACGACGGCCTGGAAGTTCTTGGTCTCGATGCGGGTGACCACCCCGACGTCCGAACCGCCGATCTTGACCTTGGCCTGGTCGGGCAGGTTCAGCGCGTTGGTGAACACCGCGTGCAGGGTGTAGGTGTCGCCCTGCAGGCCCGGCTTGGGCAGCGGCACCTTCTCCACCGTCAGGCCGCAGCCCGCCGTGGCCAGCACACCGACCGAGGCGGCCAGCGCCACCACCGCGTGTCGCGCCCGTCGGGACAGGTGAGGAATCATTTCGTCATTCCCATCAGTGCCGCGGTCAATCCGAGGTCGGGACCGAGATCTTCGACCTTCCCGGTCCGGCAGCCGTCCGCGCGCATCTGGATGCGCTCGCAGAACACGCTGATGATCTCGCCGGAGAGGGCGGTGCCGAGCACGCCGCGCAGCCGGATGAAACCGCGCTGGCGGTCCATCGTCCGGTCGATGTTCTGCAGCAGCAGCGGCGCGACGTCGACGACCTCGGTGACACCGGCGGCGTTGGCGCGCAGCTGATCGGTGACCGCGGTCAGCCCGGACAGGCTGGAGGCCAGCTGGTCCTGGTACTGGGTGAACGCGCCGCTGGTGTTGTTGAGGAAGTCGTTCATCTGGGTGAGCGTGGCCTGCAGGCCGGGGGACTGCTCGGCGAGCAGCGAGGTCATCTGGGTGACCTGGTTGCTGAAGTCGCGCACCGACTGATCGTTCTCCGCCAGCATGGTCGTCAGCTCGTTGAGCTTGACGATGATGCTCGCGACCGCGTCCTTGTTGTCGACGCCGACCTTCAACGCGCCGGACAGGGCGTTGAGGGTGTCGCGGATCTTCGAGCCCTGGCCGTTGACCATGTCGTAGAGCAGGGTGCCCGACAGCGGGCCCTCCGCCGCGCCCGGCGCGGGCTTGAGCGCGTCGGCGAACTGGTCGATGGTTTTGATCATCGTGTCCAGCTCGACCGGCGTGCGGGTCTGCTCGACGGTCAGGTGCGACTTGTCGGGCAGGGTCGGCCCGCCGGTGTAGCGCGGAGTGAGCTCGATGTGGCGGTCGGTGACGATGGACGGCGAAATCAGCGCGGCCGTCACGTCTTTCGGCAGTTTCACATCGCTGTTGACGACCATGTGGACCTCGACGAACTGCCCCTTGGGCACGATCTTGTCCACCTTGCCGACCTCGAGGCCGAGCACCGTGATCGGGTTGCCCTCGAACATGCCCGCGATATTGCGGAAGTCCGCGGTGATGTGCTGTGTCGTGCCGACCGCGTCCTGGACGTCGGTCGGCACGACCGAACAACTGCCGAGCGCCAGCGCCGCCACACCGAGCACCGCCACCTTCGCGGCCCGCATCACTGTCATCCCTGGCACCCCTCGTGAATTCGCGCGAAGCACAACCAGTTGTCCGGGAACAGCCACGGCAGGCCGACCTCGCCGTAGGGGCCGTTACCGAGCGCGTTGTTCAGCCCGCGGATGCCCACCGGCATGATCTGCAGCAAGCGGTCCAGGTTGTCCTTGTTCTTCTGCAGGCCCTCGGCCATGGTGTTCAGCTGTTCGATGGTCGGGCCGAGCTGATTGTCGTTCTCGGCGCCGATCTCCTGCAGCTGCTTGGTCAGCGACGCGATGTTGTCGAGCAGCTGGCGCAGCAGGGTCTGCCGTTCCATCACCCGGCTCGCGATCGCCTGGCCCTGGGTGATCACCAGCAGCACGCTGTTGCGGTTGTCGCCGAGGATCTTGGTGACCCGGTCGAGGTCCTTCAGCAGCTGGTCGACCTGGTCGCGGCGATCGTTGATGGTCTTGGCCAGCGCGCCGACGCTGTCGAGCGCCTGCGCGGTCAGGTGCGGCTGCCCGTTGATCTGGTCGCCGATCACCTGGAACGACTCGGCCAGTTTCTTGGTGTCGAGCGCCTCGAACTTCGGCGTGCCGATCTGCACCACGTCGGCCAGGTCGTAGGGAACCTGGGTGTTGTTCTTTGGGATTCGCTTGCCCTTCAGCCCGGAACCGTCGCCCGGATCCAGGTTGATGTAGCGCGCGCCGAGCAGCGTGGCCATCTTGATCGAGGCCTTGGCGTCGGGGCCCAGCTTCACGTCGTTGTTCACCTGCAGGGTGAGCAGCACGTGATCGCCCTCGAGTTCGGCGCCGGACACAGTGCCCACCGGCACGCCGGACACGTTGACCTTGTCGCCGACCCGCACACCGGCGGTCTGGGCGAACTCCGCCTTGATGTCCTGGGTGCCGACGCCGAGCTTGCGGTAACCGCTGGAGGCGATCAGCAGCACCACGATGAGTACCGCGCCGAGCACGCCCAGCCAGAAGTAGCGATTGCTGTTGAATCGGTTCTTGAGCTTGGTCATCATGGCCGGCACACCGCCGAGTGCGAGTGGCCGCCGATCTGGGTGAGCAGACCGCGGGGCAGCAGGATGTTGTAGAGCGAGACGTCCAGGCTGCAGATGTAGGCCGACGCGTAGGCGCCGTTCTGCGTGAACTTACCGAGATCGGCGAGGATGTTCGGCATGTCCACGGCGGCCTGGTCGAGCTTGGCGCCGTTGTCGATCAACAGGGTCAGCGCGTCGGTGGTGGAGCGCTGCGCCTGCGCCAGCTTCGGCTGGATCTGTCCGACCATGTTCACCAATCCCGTTGTGGCGTCGGCGATCTGCACCGTCGACTGCTGCAGGGACTGCCCCTGGTCGTACAGCCCGCCGATGAGCGCGCGGGTCTGGGTCACCAATGTCTCCAATTCGTCGCCCCGCTTGGCCAGGCCCTGCATGGTCGCCGACAGGTTCGTGATGACGTCGGCGAGGATGGCGTCGCGCCGCTGGAAGTCGCCCGCCAGCGCGGCCGCCTGGGTGAGGAAGGTGCTCAGCGACACCCCGTCACCCTGCAGGGCCTGGATGAACGTGGTGGACAGGTTGTTGACCTGCTCCGGCTGCAATACCTGGAACAGCGGCTGGAAACCGTTGAGCAGCCCGGAGATGTCGAAGGACGGCTCGGTCTGGTCCAGCGGGATCGAGCCCTTGTCCCGCAGCGGCGCGGCGTCGCCCTTGGTACCGGGGGCGAGCGCCACGTAGCGCTGCCCGATCAGGTTCTGGTACCGCACCAGGGCCTTGGTGTTGCCGAACAGCGTCTGGTCGTCCTGCACCACGAAGGTGACCTTGGCCCGGTGCTGACCGTCGAGCTCGATCTTCTCGACCTTGCCGACCCGCACCCCGGCCATCCGGACATCGTCGTTGACCCGCAGTCCGAGCACGTCGCTGAAGGTCGCGGAGTAGGTCTTGGTGGAGCCGGAGACGTTGCGCGCCAACGTGTTCCAGACCAGGACCGTCACCAGGACCGACACGATCGCGAAGATCCCGAAGCCGATCAGCGGTTTGCGAATGCTCATCGGGCTGCACCGCTTTCGGTGACTTGCAAGGTTCCACCCCTCAGGATCGAGCTCAACACGAAACGCCCAACGGCACCTACTACGTGGGCGAGAAGAACCGGAAGATGATCATGGACTCCTCCACCTACGGGGTCCCGACCACCGATCCGGAGGGCTACAAGCTCGAGGTCGAGTACGCCACCCGCCTGTCCAACAGCGGCATCTTCGTGCACTCGGCCCCGTGGTCGGTCCCGCAGCAGGGTGTGTCGGACACCAGCCACGGCTGCCTCAACGTCAGCCCGGCCGACGCCCAGTGGTTCTTCGAGAACGCGCAGAAGGGCGACCCGGTGATCGTGCAGAACTCCACCGGCACCTTCAGCGCCGGCGACGGCATGGGCGACTGGAACTGAACGCGCGCCGCTGACGCAGCCTCACCCGGCCCCGGACGGATTCCGTCCGGGGCCGTGGTCATTTCGCGCACCGACAGTTCCCTGGCCGGGCATCGGTAATTAACCGGGCGGTCGCCCGCGAACGTCACACTGCCGCAGTGCGGTCCCGGCCCGAACGAGTGCGTCCCTGGACCGACTACGCGCTGTTCGTGGTGCTCGTGGGGCCGAGCCTGATCTTGTTCGGCCTGTTCGGGTTCCGGCCGCTACTGGACACCATCCGCCTCTCGTTCACCGACCGGAACCTCGCCGAGCCGGTGGCGCACTACATCGGCGTCGAGAACTATCGGGAGTGGTGGGGGCGAGGCGATTCCTGGCAGATCCTCACCAACACCGTTGTTTTCGCGCTGGCGGCGGTCGGCGGCAGTCTGCTGCTGGGACTCGGCCTGGCGCTGCTGCTGAATCGGAAGCTGTTCGGGCGCAGTGTCGTTCGCTCGGTGGCCGTCGCGCCGGTGGTGATCTCCGGCGCCGCCGTCGGCGTGGCCTTCCAGTTCCTGTTCGATCCGACCTTCGGCCTGATCCAGGACGTGCTGCACCGCCTCGGAGTTTCGAATGTGCCGGATTTCTACCAGAATTCGCATTGGGCGCTGGGCATGGTGACGGCCACCCACGTCTGGAAAAACCTCGGCTACACCTTCGTCATCTACCTGGCGGCGCTGCGCGGTATACGGCGAGAGTTGCTGGAAGCGGCCGCGATCGACGGCGCGGGCCGGTGGGCGACGCTCACCCGGGTGCTGCTGCCGCAGTTGCGGCCGACCACGTTGTTCCTGTCGATCACCGTGCTGCTCAACTCGTTACAGGTCTTCGATCTCATCCACGTGCTGACCCGCGGCGGCCCGCTGGGCACCGGCACGACCACCCTCACCTATCAGGTGTACCTGGAATCGTTCCGCAATTCCCGCGCGGGGTACGGCGCCGTGGTGGCGACCGTGCTGTTCGTGGCGCTGCTGGTCGTGGCGCTGGTTCAGATTTGGGCCATGGACCGAGGTGAGCGATGAGCACGACCGCCGCACACCGCCGCACACAGCGCGCGGCCACGCTGCTCGGCTACGCCGCGATGGTGTGCGTGCTGATCATCGTGGGCGTGCCGCTGTCGCGGGTACTGATCACCTCGTTCGAGGCCCGGCCGGACATCTACACCCAACCGGCGGTGTGGTGGCCGCGCACCTGGCACCCCGGCAACTACACCGAGGCCACGACCGCGCAGCCGTTCCGGTCGTTCCTGCGCAATTCGCTGCTCGTCACCGCGATCGTCGTTGCGGTGAAGTTCGTGCTCGGTGTCGGCGGCGCCTACGGCCTGGTGTTCCTGCGCTTTCCGGGCAAGACCGCGATCTTCGCGCTGGTCGTCGCCGCGTTGCTGGTACCCGACGAGGTCACGGTCATCTCCAACTACACCCTGGTCGACCAGTGGGGCTGGCGAAACACCTTGCCGGGCGTCATCGTTCCGCTGTGCGGCGGCGCGTTCGGTATCTTCCTGCTGCGCAATCACTTCCGGTCGCTGCCCGCCGAGGTGATCGAGGCCGCCCGCATGGACGGCGCCGGCCGGTGGCAGTTGCTCACCCGGGTGGTGCTGCCGATGTCCGGGCCGACCATGGTGGCGTTCGCCGTGGTCACGTTCGTCACCGAGTGGAACGAGTACCTCTGGCCGCTGCTGATGGCCGACGACGCCCGCGCCGCCACGCTGCCGGTGGGACTGACCATGTTGCAGGAGACCGAGAACCCGTCCGTCACCGACTGGGGGCCGGTGACGGCCGGGACACTGCTCACGATGCTGCCGATGCTGCTGGTCTTCCTGCTCGGGCAGCGTCACCTGATCCGGGGTCTCACCAGATGCGTACCCGCTGCGCCGGATCCAGATACAGGGCGTCGCCCTCGGTGACCTCGAAGGCCTCGTGGAAGCCGTCCAGATTGCGGACCACGCCGTTGCAGCGGAACTCCGGCGGCGAATGCGGGTCGACGGCGAGGCGGCGGATCGCCTCCTCCTTGCGAGCCTTGGTGCGCCACACCTGCGCCCAGCCGAAGAACACCCGCTGCAGCCCGGTGAGACCGTCGACGATCGGCGGCTCGGCGCCGTCCAGCGCGATCTTGTAGGCCTGCAACGCGATCGACAGACCGCCCAGGTCCCCGATGTTCTCGCCGATGGTGAATTCGCCGTTGACCGTGTGATTGTCGGGCAGGTCGGCGGGGGAGAACCGGCTGTACTGGTCGATCAGCGCCTTGGTGCGCTTGCCGAATTCGGCGCGATCGGCGTCGGTCCACCAGTCGACCATGTTGCCGTCGCCGTCGTACTTGCTGCCCTGATCGTCGAAGCCGTGCCCGATCTCGTGACCGATCACCGCGCCGATCCCGCCGTAGTTGGCGGCGTCGTCGGCGTTCATGTCGAAGAACGGCGGTTGCAGGATCGCGGCGGGAAAGACGATCTCGTTCATCCCCGGGTTGTAGTAGGCGTTGACCGTCTGCGGCGTCATGAACCACTCGTCGCGATCGACCGGGCCGCCGAGCTTGTTCAGGTCGCGGTCGTGCTCGGCGGCGTAGCCGCGGCGGTAGTTGCCGACCAGATCGGCCGGGTCGATCCGCACGGCCGAGTAGTCGCGCCAGCGGTCCGGGTAGCCGATCTTGGGGGTGAACTTCTCCAGCTTCGCCAGCGCGGCCTTGCGGGTGTCGGGGCCCATCCACTCCAGCTGGGAGATATTGCGGCGGTAGGCCTCGATCAGATTGGCCACCAGCTCCCGCATGCGCTGCTTGGCCTCCGGCGGAAAGTGCTTCGCCACGTACAGCTTGCCGACCGCCTCGCCGAGCAGGTCCTGCACCAGCGACACGCCCCGCTTCCAGCGCTCGCGGTTCTCCTGCGCGCCGGTGAGGGTGCGGCCGTAGAAGTCGAAGTTCTCCGCGACCAGCTCCGCGGTCAGATACGGAGCCCGCGCGCGCAGCACCCGCCAGGTGGCCCACGCCTGCCAATCCGCGAGCGACTCCGCGGCCCACAACCGGGCGAAGGTGCGCGCGTAATCCGGTTGGCGCACCACGAGTTCGGCGAACAGCTCCGGACCGGGACGGTCCACGCCCGCGGCCGTCGCGGTGGCCCATGCGGCCCAGTCGAATTCGGGGTTCTCCGCGGTGAGCGCGTCGAAAGTGGTGAGGTTGTAACTCAATTCGGCGTCGCGGCGGCGCACCACGTCCCAGTGCCCGGCCGCGAGCTTGCGCTCCAGTTCGAAGACCCGCTGCGGATCGTGGTCGATCCCGGCGAGGGCGAACATGCGGCCGATGTGCTCGACGTAGCGCGTGCGGATCTCGGCGTAGTCGTCACCGCGGTAGTACGACTCGTCGGGCAGGCCGATGCCGGACTGGGTGGCATGGACGAGGTAGCGCTGCGAGTTCTTGTCGTCGGTGTCGACGTAGAACGCCAGCGCGCCGCCGACGCCGGTGCGCTGCAACCGGCCCAGCAGCGCCGCGAACGCGCTACGGTCGGTGACGTCGCGGATCTCGGCCAGCTCGTCGGCGATCGGGGCGAGACCGGCGGATTCCACGGCCGCCTCGTCCATGAAGCTGTTGTAGAGGTCGCCGATCTTGCGCTCGACGCTGCCCGGCGCGGCGTCGGAGGCGGCGGCATCCTGGATGATCGTCTGCACGTCGAGTTCCGCCTGGTCGTACAGCGTGCGGAAGGCGCCGTCGACCGCGCGATCGGCCGGGATCTCGTGGGTCTGCAGCCACTTGCCGTTGACGTGTGCGAACAGGTCGTCCTGCACCCGCACAGCGTCGTCGCGATAGGACAGATCGATTCCGGAGGGGGTCGTCACGTCGGCAGTCACGATCTCCAGTATGCCGATCCGCGCGACCGGACGCCCCTGCCGGCGACGGTCACACCGGCACCCGGTCGAACTCGCCCGCGCGGGCCCCGGCGACGAACGCGTCCCACTCGCCCGGCGTGTAAGTCAGCGCCAGGTCCGCGTGACTCACTGTGGTGGAACCGTCGGCGGCCGTGCGCGCGATCAGCCCCGCGGTCCGCGCGGTCCCGCCGATCACGGCGTCGAGGAAGGCCATCCATTCGCCCGCGGTGACGGTGATGACGGGCTCGTCCGCGGGGCGATGCGCCGGATCGCGCCGGAACTTGCTGTCCCGGATCAGCACCGCGTCGCCGTCGAACCGGACCTCCACGCACTGGTTGCCATTGTTGGTACGGCTCGAGGTGAACCAGCCGGTGGCCTCGGGCCGATACCTGGCGGTGGTTGGCATGGGCAGGATCTTACCCTCGCGCATGCTTTCTGATCAGCGCCAACGACTCAGTGCGACTGAGGGATTGGTCGAGCGCCCGGGCATAGGCGAACGCCAGGTCACGCACCTGGTCCGGATTCTCGACCGCGCCGCCGAACACCGCGCTCTCCGCCCACGCGAACGTCGGCAGCGTCGCACCGGCGAAGTCGAGCAGGTGGAAGCTGGAGCCGCCCAGCATCGCACCCGCCGGAGCGCTGAACGGGATCACCCGCACCTCCACGGTGTCGAGATCCTCCAGCAGCTCCAGCAGATATTCCAGCTGGCCGCGCAGCACCTCGGCCCCGCCGATCTGCTGCAGCAGCGTCGCCTCGCTCACCACCGCGGTCAGCCGTGCCCGATCCGGACCGCGCAGCCGTTGCTGCCTGCGCATCCGGACCGCCACCAACTGTTCCACCAGCACCGGCCGGATCATCACGTCCGCGCTGATCAGCGCCCGCGCGTAGGCCTCGGTCTGCAACAGGCCCGGCACCACGAGGCTGTCGTAGCTGCGGATGCTGTCCGCGCCGTACTCCATGCCGTAGTAGCGCTGCAACTCCGGGCCGAGCACAGCCGACGCCTTGGCCCACCAGCCGCGATCCTTGCTCGCCGTCAGCAGCGACAGCAGTTCGTCGCGGTCGCCGTCGCCCACTTCCAGCAGGTCCAGCACCGGGCCGATGGTGGTCAGGGTCAGGACGCGGCGGCCCTTCTCCACATGTGACCAGTTGGCCGGGGTGAAGCCGACCCGTTTGGCGAAGGTGGCCGAATCGAAGCCCCGTCGCTCGCGCAGCTCACGCAGGCGCAGCACCAATTCCCAGCGGGCGACCGTAGGCGACAGCGGAGCCATGGCAGGTGATGCTACGCCGCGGCGACCGACAATATGTGACTATTGTCATTTTAATTGCGTGGAGGTCCCGCCGGTCAACGGGTCGGCGCGGGCGTGACGCTCAGCTTGTTCTCCAGGTTGTCCCGGAAATCGTCCTCGCATTGCTGCACCTTGGACTGGTCGCCACCGGCGTCGCGGATGCAGTCCATGTAATCGCGACCGCCGTTGTCGACGAAGAAGCTGTAGCCGACGATCGCTTCGGCGACCGCACCGGCCAGGGCCAGCACACCCAGCACGATGCCCGCGACGGCCATGCCGAATCCGCCCGCCGTGCCGCGCCGCGCCTTGACCGCCGCGATGATGCCGAACAGCAGGGCGAACGGCCCGAGGATCACCGCGCCGAAGAAGATGAGCAACCCGAGCACCGCCAGAATGCCGAGCACGAGGGCCGTGATCGCCAGGCCCTTGCGCTGCGGCGATTCCTGCCAATACTGCTGCTGCCCCGGATAATTGCCCGGCGGCGGGGGATAGTCGCCGGATGGCGGCGGGGGATACTGGCCGGGCGGTGGGTACTGGCCGGGAGGCGGGTACTGCTCACCGGACGGCGGGTGCTCCGACATGGCTGTCCTCTCGTTCGCCCAGGCGCTGTGCCGGGTTCGGGCGCTGTGAAATGTTATTGGGCGCCGAGCCGCGCGTGCATCTCCCACACCAGGACTTCCGACGGCGAATTAGCCACGACACGCTGCCCGCCACTGCGGGTCATCCGCACCGCGTCGCCCTCGTAGAGAGTTCCGACGCCCTCCAGCTCGATCTCACCGCGAGCCACGAACAGGTGCAGGTAGGGGGCCTCCGGGACGAGCACCGGTGCGCCCTCGGCACCCGGCATGCGCGCGACATGCAGCGCGGCATGGCTGCTGTTGATCGCGATGGCGGTGCGGTCGCGGTAGCGCGGCAGCCCCGAGGCCACCGTGACCAGCCCGCCGCCGGCCAGTTCGGCGTCGATCTCCAACTGCTGATAGCCGGGGTTCAGGCCGGGCTCGTCGGGCACCACCCACATCTGCACGAAATGGACCGGCTCGGCATGCTCGGCGGTGCCGCCCGCGGCCGGCGCCAGCCGCCATGAATCGTTCTTCTCCGAATGCAGAATTCCGGTGCCCGCGCTCATGCGCTGCGCCAACCCCGGATAGATGATGCCGCTGTGCCCCAGCGAATCCTGGTGCACCAGATTTCCGCTCAATACCCAGGTGACGATCTCCATATCCCGATGAGGGTGGGTATCGAATCCGCTGCCCGGTGAAACAATGTCTTCGTTATTCACCAGCAACAGGCCGTGGTGGGTGTTTTCCGGGTCGTAATGCTCGCCGAAGGAGAAAGAGTGTTTCGAATCCAGCCACGCCACACGGGTTTTCATTCGGTCGCCGCCGCGGTGGACGTCGATGTGCGGTGTCGTGAGTGTGGACATCGTGGTCCTCCTCTCCGGCCGATCACCTTTCAGGGTAGGAGCACATTACGAACCAGTCCCTGAATTCCCAGTAAATTCTACCGTGCGGGCCCCGGGCCGCGAGCCCGGCGACGTCACGGCCCACCACGATAAGCTCCCCGGCGACGCGTCCTCCGATGGCAAATACGGGGCGCTCGGTATCGCCGCCGGATACGCACCGCGGCGCGCCGGTCGTGCGCGGCCGACCGTATCATGATGTGCCGCAACCGGAACCGGAGGTGATTCGCGAATGCGACGCGAGGTGTTCGCGGGCGTCGAGCGCGTACTCCGGCAGGGGTCCCGCGCGGCGGTCGTCGATCACTCCGCCGCCGTCATGACGGTCTGCCGCACTCCGAAACCGCTGGTGGTACGGCGTGTCGCCGGTGATCGCGGATGACCGACCACGTCACCTCCAGCCCGGACGGACCGCCCGCGCCGAATCCGCCGCACCGGTTCGCCGCGGTTCGCACGGCGCTGACCGCCGTCGCCCACAGCCCCGGCATGCTCCGGCTGGCACTGGTCCGTTTCGCCGGGCAGTTCGGTGACGGGATGTTCCAGGCGGCGCTGTCGGGCGCGATTCTGTTCAATCCGGAACGCGCCACCGATCCGCTGGCCATCGCGGCCGGGTTCACGGTGCTACTGCTGCCGTATTCGGTGATCGGACCCTATGCCGGGGCACTGCTGGATCGCTGGGACCGACGGCTGGTGCTGCTGGTGGCGAACCTGCTGCGCGGCGTACTGATCCTGGTGACGGCCGCCGGTCTGCTCGGCGGGATCACCGACACCCCCTTGCTGCTGCTGGCGCTGGCCGTGATCGGGATCAGCCGATTCGTGCTGGCCGGTGTGAGCGCCGCGCTGCCGCGCGTGCTGGCGCAGCAGTGGCTGGTGCCGATGAACTCGGTGCTGGCGACGGCGGCGTCGGGCTGTGCGGGCGCGGGCGCCGCGGCGGCCGTCGCGATCATCGGCGGCATCGGCGCGGGCGATGTCGGTTCCGCGGCGGCGGTGGCCGCGGCCGCCGCCGGATCGGTGCTCGGCGCGGGAGCCGCCTACGGATTCGGCCGCCGGGCGCTGGGTCCGGAACAGGAGGAGTCCACATCGCGTAGTTCGCTGCGCGCCGTGGCGACCGGGTTGCGCACCGGCGCGCGAGCGGTATGGGAGTCGCGCGAATGCACGACCGCGATGATCGGCATCGGGACGCATCGAATCGTGTTCGGCGCCAACACCCTGCTGATGGTGCTGGTCCTGCGCCGTACACCCGCCGAGGGCGTCTCGCTCAGCAGCGGACTGGTCGGATTCGGGGTGGCCATCGCCGCCGCGGCCTCCGGGATGCTCGTCGCCGCGGTGATCGCGCCGCTGCTGATCCCGCGCCTGGGTCGGCCGCGCACGGTCGCGGCGGGCCTGGCCGCGGCCGTGCTGGTGCAATTGCTCCTGGTCACGCCGATCACCGTCGCCACCGGCGCTGCCGAGCGGCACGCCCATCAGCTGCTGCTGGCCGGAGCCTTCCTGCTGGGCATGGCCGGGCAGACCATCAAGCTCACCGGCGACGCCACGCTGCAGATCGATATCGACGACGCCCGGCGCGGGCAGGTATTCGCCTTGCAGGACACGGTCTTCAACATCACCTTCGTGCTGGCCATCGCGGTGACCGCGGTGCTGATCCCCGACGACGGGCGGTCGCTGGGGGTGGTGCTGGCCGGAGCGGCGATCTACGCGCTGGGCATCGCCGCCGTAGCGATCAACACCAGGCGGCATACGCTCATTCGCTGACCGGGCGGATCTGCTCGTCCCAGACGCCGAGACCGGCGGGATCGGTGAAGTAGGCGTCGAGTACGCCGTCGTCGTCGAGGTCCAGCGCGGCGATGTCGGCGAGACCGTCACCGTCGTGATCCCACAGCGCGTCGTCGATCGCGCCGTCGCCGTCGAAATCGAGGGCGACGCCGTCGAACACGCCGGTGCCCGACAGGTCCAGATCCGCCGGGGACGACCAGGGGTGGCGAACGCCGTCGCCGGTGCCGAACACATACGCGATGTCGGTCATGACAATTCCGACGCATTCGAATCGATACGGGTTCCCCGCCGTGCCGTACTGCGTACGGGCAAATCGGTCGGTTAAATTGGACGGGCTGTGTTCGGCCCCAGCGACGACGGCGGCCGATTGTGCGATGTCACCGCAGCGCAGCCGGCACCGAGGAGAATTGATACCGCATGGGAAAAGGCACTGCGCCTGCGCTTTTCGGTGTCCTGCTGACCGCTGCCGGGCTGTCCGCCCCGGCCGCGGCGGCACCGGCGCCCTGGGCGCCACCGCCGGTGAACGCCTGCGGTGAAACGGGTTTCGACCCGCTGGCGCGCGAACCGGACCCCAACGCACCGCCACCGCCCCTGCTGCCGCCGCTACCGCCGACCATCGACATCCCGGTGCCGGTCCCGGAGATCGTGCCCGTACCCGTACCCGGACCGCAGCCGGACAACACCCGGATCGATCCGGCACCGCTGCCGCCGGACCCGTGCGGCAACCCGTGCCCCGACATTCGCGACAGTCCCAAGCCCGAACCCGAAAAGCCCAAGGAGCCCAACGGTTCCAAGCCGCAGACCGCGCCGGAGCTGGAGCCGGAACCCGAACCCGCGCCGACGCCCGTGCCGCCGACCGGTTCGGGATCGTCGGATTCGGGGGCCGGGTCGTCAGGGTCCGGGTCGTCGGGGTCCGGGTCGTCGGGGTCCGGATCGCCCTCGGCGCCGTTCAATCTGCCGCGCATCCAGATCAAGCCGGAACCGGAACCGATTCCGATCCCCGTGCCCGGCGGCGAGCCGCCCGCGCCGCAGACCCCGCCGCCGCCGGTCGTGCATCCGGCCGAGCCCGGTCCGGTCGCGCCGCCGGTGGCGCCGCGGCAGGTGGAGTCGACGAAGCTGGTGAACCAGGTGACCGGGCACGGCTCGGACAACCGCACCGATATGCGCTGGCAGGTCGACGGCACCGATCTGGGCATCATGTGGGAGACCAAGCCGGGTGAGGTGGCGGTGCTGTTCGGCGACACCTTCGGCAAAGGCTGGGCGCCGGGCGGGGCCGGTGGCGCGGACGCCGACTGGCGCAGCAACGTGATGGGCTACAGCACCGAGCGGGATCTGTCCAAGGGGCTGGTCATCGACACCATGGTGCAGGACAGCCGCTGTCACGCCGCCGAACTGCTGGACAGTCGCAAGATCAAGAACTACGAGACCACGGTCATCCCCACCTCCGGCTTCGCGCTGGGCAACCGCCAGTACATGAGCTACATGTCGGTCAACCACTGGGACCGGATCCCCGGCATGTGGTGGACCAACAACGGCGGGCTGGCCTACTCCGACGACAACGGCCGCACCTGGGTCAAGGACCAGTTCGCCAAGTGGGACAACATGTTCGGCCTGAATCGATTCCAGGTCACCACCATGGTCCCGCACGGCGACTACGTGTACATGTTCGGCACTCCCAACGGCCGCATCGGCGTGATCGGCCTGGCGCGGGTGCGCCGGGACGAGGTGCTCAACAAGTCGGCCTACCAGTACTGGGTGGACGGCACCTGGGCGCCGGCGGCCGAGAACTCCGCCACCCCGCTGCTGCCGGGTATCGCCGGGGAGATCTCGGTGCGCTACGACGAGTCCAGCCGCCAGTGGCAGATGGTGTACCTGGACCCGGCCCGGGGCTCGATCGTGCTGCGCACGGCGGCCGAACCGCAGGGGGCATGGACGGACGGCGTGCCGCTGGTGAGCACCGCCGACTATCCGAAGGCGTACGGCGGCTTCATTCACCCCTGGTCGTCGGGCCGGGATCTGTACTACACGATCTCGGCGTGGGACAGCTACAACGTGTATCTCATGCACACGACGCTGGACGAACCGCGCTGAGCCGTCCGGGCTTTCGGGCTCGGCCGAGTCAGCGCGGATAGACCTCGACCTCGGTGGCCTTCACGGCGAAGTACACCTCGAGGTCCGGCGCGAGGCGTAGTTCCGCGGCGGCGGCGGGCGTCAGGTCGGCCGCCGGGCCGGGGTTGCCGTCCGCGCGCTCCGCCGCCTGCACTCGAACGATGCCGCCGCGGTCGGCGAGTTCGGCGATGCGCACCCGAAAAACGTTGCGGGGGCTGCCCGTCGGCGGTTCCCGATGGACGGCGACAGCGGACGGGGAGAACACGGCGGCGGCCGCGACGCCGGGGGGCCACGTGTCGGCGCACCGGCCGTGCACGACATCCGCGCCGCATCGCACCGCCCGCATCGGGTGTGGTTCCTCGGCACCGCGGTCGGTGTCGATCGCGGTACCGATCATCAGGTTCACACCGGCGATGCGGGCGGCGAAGGCGCTGCGCGGGCGGGACAGCACCGCCGCGACCGGGCCCTGTTCCACGATCCGGCCCGCCTCCAGCACGGCGACCCGGTCGGCCAGTGTCAGCGCGTCGACGATGTCGTGGGTGACCAGAATCGTGCTGGGGGCGTGGGTGTCCGGGGTCTCCCGCAGCACGCGCCGCAACAGGGTGCGCACGGCCGGGGCGGCGGTCACATCGAGTGCGGCCATCGGTTCGTCGAGCAGCAGCACACGCGGTTCGACGGCCAGCGCCCGCGCCAGCGCCACTCGTTGCGCCTGTCCGCCGGAGAGTTCCCCGGGTCGCCGCGCGGCGAGCGCGGCGGCATCGACCGCGTCGAGCCACCGGCGTGCCACGGCCGCGGCCCGCGCGCGACCATCGCGGCTGCGCGGACCGAACGCCACATTCGCCGCCGCCGTCAGATGCGGGAACAGCAGGGGATCCTGTGCCAGCAGCGAGATCTCGCGCCGATGCGGCGGCACCGCCACACCGGACGCGACATCGGTCAACGTCCGCCCGGCCAGGCGGACCCACCCGCCGTCCGGCGCCACGAGGCCCGCCACGACCTCGAGCACGGTCGATTTGCCCGCGCCGTTGGGTCCCAGTACCGCGAGCACCTCCCCGGGCGCCACCGACAGCTCCACCTCCACGTCGCGCTCGACGACTCGGAACGAAACCTCCAGTCCCGCACCGTCGCCCGTGCTCATCGGCCCGCGATCGATCGCCGTGCCGAGGCAACGGACGAGCGCGTAGCCCCGGTCCGGTCGTGGATCTCGGCGGTTTGCGGTACCCGGATCCCTTCCGCGCGGCTCACTGTCGCCGACCCCGTCCGGAGCCGCCCCAGCGCCACAGCCCGCCCGCCCACTCGCGACCTTCGGGCACGCCGACGCGGCGATACGCCACCAGCACGATCAGCACGGCGATCAGGACCAGGAGCAGGGAAAGTGCCACGGCCGCATCGGGATCGGCCTCGCGTCGCAGGTAGATCTCCAGGGGCAGGGTGCGGGTGCGGCCCTGCAGGCTGCCCGCGAAGGTGAGCGTGGCACCGAATTCGCCCAGGGCGCGGGCGAAGGCGAGCACCGCGCCGGAGATCAGCGCGGGACGCAGCAGCGGCAGCGTGATCCGCCACCACACCGTCGTGGGCGCCGCGCCGAGCGTCGCCGCGATCCGTTCGTAGCGGTCACCGGCCGTGCGCATCGCTCCCTCGAGCGTGATCACCAGGAACGGCAGCGCCACGAAGGCCTGCGCCAGCACAACCGCGGTGGTGCTGAAGGCGATCCGGGCACCGGCCGCCTCCAGCTGCCTGCCCAGCATCCCGTATCGCCCGAACAGATACAGCAGCGCCAGACCACCGACCACCGGTGGTAATACCAAGGGCAGCAACACCATCGCCCGCAACACCGGCAGTACCCGCCACCGCACCCGGGCCAGCAAGACCGCCATCGGCACCCCGGCCACCACACACAGCGCCGTACTGGCCAGCGCCGTCCGCACACTCAGCCACAACGCGTCCCGCGAGGCGGGCGAGGACACCAGCCCGAAGAACCCCGACCAGTCGACCGCCCCCGCCAGAGCCACCAAAGGCGTTGCCACGAAAGCGAACCCGAGCAGCGCGGGCAGCAGCAGCCAGCGCGGCACCGCGGGCCCGGGACCACGCACCATCGCGCGCAGGCTCCGAACGGCACGCCCTCGCACCGGCTCCGTGCCCACCGTATTCCCGGCAACGGGCCGATCAGTCACCACACACCGCCGACACCCGACGGAAATCCTCCGCCCCACTCGACCACCCACCGTCGCACCGGGCCACCCCACCCAACGGGATCCCACGCAGACGATCGGCCAGCGGGGCTGCACCGCCGAAAAGAACGGCACACACGGCCACCACTCAGGGCAACACCGCCCGAAGGAACAGCACACACACGCTCACCACGCGGAGCAACACCGCCCAAGGGAACAGCACGCACACAGCCACCGCGCGGGACTACACCACCCGAAGGAACAGCACGCACACGGCCGCCACACAGGGCAACACCACCCAAGGGAACAGCATGCATACGGCCACCATGCAGGGCTACACCGCCCGAAGGAACAGCACGCACACGGCCGCCACGCAGGGCAACAACGCCCGAGGGAACAGCGCGCAGGCGGCCGCCGTGCGGAGTTGCACCGTGCCGTGTGACGTCCTGTGGCGCAAGCACGTGTTGCGGCCGGGCCATCCGGTCCCGGGTCATGGGTGAGGGCTCGTGGACTTGCCGGGTCACGGTGCTCCGAAACCTGCCTTCGAGAGGGCCGCGCGGCCCTGCGGACCGGTGACGAGTTCCTCGAATCGGTGGGCGAGTTCGGCGTGCTTCGAATCGGCGACCGCGGCAATGGGATACGAGTTCACCGCGCCCGCGGATTCGGGGAAGGGGATCCGCGCCACCTTCGCGCCCGCACCGGCGGCGTCGGTGACGTAGACCAGACCGGCGTCCGCCTCGCCGGAGGTGACCTTCGCGAGCACGTCGGTCACCGCCGATTCCTCACTCACCGGTGCGATCGACACCTGCGCCGCGGTGGTCACCTTCTTCGTCGCCGCACCGCACGGCACCTGCGGCGCGCACACCACCAGGCGAAGTCCCGGCCGGGCCAGATCCGCGAGGGACGCAACATGTTCCGGGTTGCCCGGCGGCGTGACGATGGTGAGCACGTTGGTGGCGAACACCTGGGGCTGCTCGGTGATCCGCCCGCTCCGCACGGCCTTGTCCATATTGGCGGTATCGGCGGAGGCGAACACGTCGGCGGGCGCGCCCTGGTCCAGCTGCGCCGCCAGATCCGACGAACCGGCGAAGGAGAAGGTCACCTTCGCGTCCGGGTGGGTGGCCTCGAACTCGGTGCCCAGCTCGGTGAAGACCTTGTTCAGCGAGGCCGCGGCGAACACCGTCACGGTGGTGGCGCCGGAATCGGACGAACCGCACCCGGCCAGTGCGACCGTCAGCGCCGCCGCGCCCAGCACGCCGACCCCGTCGCGCCATCCCCGTCGCGTCACGCGCGCTCGGCGGGTGTCTCGACGACGACCGTGGTCGCCTTCACGCTCGCCACCGCCACACTGCCCGGCTCCAGCCCGAGCGCCCGTACCGACTCGCTGCTCATCAGCGACACCACCGTGAACGGCCCGCATTGCATCTCCACCTGTGCCATCACCCCGTCGGCCACCACACGGGTGACCAAGCCGGGAAACCGATTGCGTGCCGAACTGGCACTGCCCACCCGCGCCCGCGGCGTCCGCGCGTGTTCGACCGCCAACGCCGCCAGCTCGGCGCCGTCGATGGTCAGCCGACCCGACTCGTCCTTGCGCGCGGTGAGCGCGCCGGTGTCGATCCACCGGCGGACGGTGTCGTCGCTGACGCCGAGCAGTTCGGCGGCATCACGGATACGCAGGCTGGGCACCTCAGCAGCATAGGTCCGAACAATCGGGCAAACAACGGCAGAACCTCCGAGTATGCGGATCTGAGAGCGGTTGTTTTCGGAGACGTCACCGACGACGGGATCGTGTTGTCACCCACGCCCAGTACTGTCGAAGCAATCATGGCCACCTATTTCGATCCCAAGACCTGGTCGCCGCTGCGTGCCGTGGATGTCGGCAGGCGCCTGCTCGACCCGGGTCTGCTGGATCAGGTCGCCGATCTGGGCGCCGGCACCGTCACCGCGCTGCTGCCGGACGTGCTGATGACGCTGCTCAGCGAGGGCATCCTGAGCCAGTTCGGCGGCCGGGAGGTCAACGCCACCCTGCTCGGCCACGAGATGACGGCCACGCTGGGCACGCTGAAGGCCCGTCGCCGCGGCGCCCACTTCCAGACCAAGACGGTGCTGACCGACCTGCGCTGGAACGGTCACCCGATCGAGGAGATGACCGTGATCGCGCACGGCGTCCGGCTGATTCCGGGCATCCCGACCAAGGTGCGCACCACCAATCTCGACGTCACCGGCACCGTGACCACCGCGGCGCTGGTCGGCTGGCTCAACGACGGGCGGCTGGACTGGCGGCTCGGGGTCGACGCGCGGACCGGCCTGTTCACGGCCCACCATCGGGAGCGGCGCATCCGGGCCCTGGTCGACGCGTCGATCGGGGAGAACCTGGTCACCATCGCGGTGCACCGGGCGAGCTGGTTCGGCATCCCCGTGCCCCGGCGATGGATCAGCATCGCGCCGGTGCCGCTGACCGACCTGCCGAAACACATCACCGTCGTGCGCGCCGACCGAGACGGCGACCGTGTGCGTTTCCGCATCGATATCCCCGAGATCACCGGCTCGTTCGATCTCGCGCAGATCCGTTCGGCCATCGTGGCGGGCACCACGCTGATCGTCTTCTAGGGCGCGCCCGCGTTCCACCATTCCAGCAGCGCCGCCTCGGCCTCGTCGCGCGACAGCGGCCCGCGGTCCAGCCGCAGCTCCTTCAGATACCGCCAGGCCCGGCCCACCTGCGGACCCGGTTCCAGACCGAGCAGTTCCATGATCGCGTTGCCGTCCAGATCGGGGCGGACGCGGTTCAGGTTCTCCTGCTGCTGCAGGTGCTCGATGCGTTTCTCCAGGTCGTCGTAGGTGGACTGGAGTTGCGCGGCGCGTCGCTTGTTGCGGGTGGTGCAGTCGGCGCGGACCAGCTTGTGCAGCCGCGGCAGCAGTTCACCGGCGTCGGTGACGTAGCGCCGCACCGCCGAATCGGTCCACTGGCCCTTGCCGTAGCCGTGGAAGCGCAGATGCAGGTAGACCAGCCGCGCCACGTCCTCGGTGAACTGCTTCGGATACTTCAGCGCCCGCATCCGCTTACGCACCATCTTGGCGCCCACCACCTCGTGGTGGTGGAAGCTCACGCCGCCGCCGGGCTCGTTGCGTTTGGTCGGCGGCTTGCCGATGTCGTGCAGTAGTGCCGCCCAGCGCAGCACCAGGTCCGGGTCGCCCTCCTCCTGATCGATGGCCTGCCGCAGCACGGTCAGCGAGTGCTGGTAGACGTCCTTGTGCTGGTGATGCTCGTCGATCTCGAGCCGCATGGCCGGCACCTCCGGCAGCACGCGCTCGGCCAGCCCCGTCTCGCACATCACGTCGATTCCCTCGAGCGGGTGTTCGGCGCCGATCAGCTTGTCCAGCTCGGTGCGCACCCGCTCGGCGGTGATGCGATCGATCTCGTCGGCCATCACGGCGATCGCCTCCCGCACCCGGGGCGCGAGTTCGAAGCCGAGCTGCGCCACGAAACGCGCGGCGCGCAGCATCCGCAGCGGATCGTCGTTGAACGAATCCTCCGGCGCCGCAGGCGTATCCAGCACCCCCGCCAGCAGCGCGTCCATACCGTCGAGCGGGTCGACGAATTCCAGCTCGCCCGCCGCGCCGATGCGCACGGCCATCGCGTTCACGGTGAAGTCGCGCCGAACCAGATCACCCGCGAGCGTGTCCCCGAAGGTCACCTCCGGATTGCGCGAGACCCGGTCGTAGCTGTCACTGCGAAACGTGGTGATCTCCAGCTGCCACCCCGCTTTCGACGCACTGACGGTCCCGAACGCCAAACCGCCCGTGTCCCAGAGATTGTCGGCCCACCCCCGCACGATCTCCTGCACGGTCTCCGGCCGAGCATCGGTGGTGAAGTCCAGATCGGTCCCCAGCCGTCCCAGCACCGCATCCCGAACACTGCCCCCCACAAGGTACAACTGATGCCCCCGCGCCCCGAACATCTCGCCCAGCGGAGTAAGCACATCCGACAGCCGCCCCACCGTGATCGCCGCCGCCGCCAGCAAACGAGTACGACGATCCACTTTCGGATCAGACACTGTTGCATCCTCGGATGTCGGCGAAACCACGAAAACGCAGCTTAGTTGGTCCCACCCGAGACACCTGAACTGCGCCCGTGCCCCACATATAACGGCTTCGCGGCCCGACAGGCACCCGAAACGATCGGCACCGCACGACCTCCCCGAAACCCGACTTCCCGCACGCCGACCCGCAAGGTTTGCGGCGCCACAGGGCGCCGCAAACCCCGCGACGCCGAAGGCGGCCCAATTAGACACAGCTAGACTGACGCAGTGTCTCCGGCCGATCGCGCGAACAGTCGACGTCGCCAGCCCCGGCGCCGTGGTTCGGCCGGTAATGCGGCGGACCCCCGCAGGGGCAAACCACGCCTGCGCACGGTCCGGGAAACCTCCGCGGGCGGGTTGGTCGTCGACGGCCTGGACGGGCCGGGCGAGCAGCGCTGCGCGGCCCTGATCGGGCGCACCGACCGCCGGGGTCGGTTACTGTGGTCGCTGCCGAAGGGACATATCGAGGAGGGGGAGACCGCCGAGCAGACGGCCGTGCGCGAGGTCCAGGAGGAGACCGGCATCAACGGAGTGGTCGTCGCCGAGCTGGGCAGTATCGACTACTGGTTCGTCACCGACGGCCGCCGGGTACACAAGACCGTGCATCACTATCTGATGAGGTCGGTGGGCGGCGAGCTGTCCGATGCCGACGTCGAGGTCACCAAGGTGGCGTGGGTGCCGTTGAGCGAGCTCGACACCCGGCTCGCCTACGCCGACGAGCGCCGGCTGGCGGAGGTCGCGAACCGCCTGATCGACCGGATGGAGAACGGCAGACAATGACGCGTGCGGGCAACCATCGACGCCGCTGGGTGCCGATGCTCATCGCGCTGGCGCTGGGGGTGCTCGCCGCACCGTCGACCGGCCCGGCGGGGGCGCAGCCGTCGGACAGCGGCGGTTCGGCGACCGCGACGCCGAAGTTCGTCAAGCTGACCCTCGATTCGGTGGCGCCGAATACCGTGACCACGAGCAGTGATTCGGTGTTGACGGTGACCGGTACGGTCACCAATATCGGCGACCGCGTCGTCGACGACGTGAGTGTGCGCATCCAGCGCGCGGGCGCCATCACCGCGCCCAGCGGCCTGCGTTCGACGTTGCGGCTGGATCAGGTCAACTACGACCTCGTGGGCCCGTTCCAGGATGTCACCGAGCGGCTGAGTCCGGGCCAGCGCAAACAGTTCACCCTGCGGGTCGGGGTGCGCGAGGGCACGCACGGCAGCAGCGGCGCGCCCATCACCTCCTCGCTGGATATCACCGATCCCGGGGTGTATCCACTGTTGTTGAACGTCAACGGCGAACCCGCCTACGGCAATCAGGCCCGGCTCGACGACGCCCGCTTCCTGCTGCCGGTGGTGGGACTGCCGCCGACCTCGGCGGATTCGAAAGAGGATGGGGCACAGGCGGTTCCAGCGACGACCGACGCGCCGGTGGCGACCACCATGGTGTGGCCGCTGGCCGATCGGCCGCGGCGGGTCGGCGGCATCCCCGGCTCGGTCGACGGCAAGGATCTGCTGACCGACGACGAACTGGCCGGTGAGCTGGCGCCCGGCGGGCGGCTGGATCAGTTGCTGTCCGCGCTGGAGTCGACCCTGCGCCCCGATTCGGCGCGCGACCCGGCGCGGTCGGGCCCGAGCCTGACCGGCGCGATCTGTCTGGCCATCGATCCCGATCTGCTGCTGACGGTGTCGGACATGATCGACGGCTACCGGGTGCTGGCGAGCCCGTCGGACCCGGACGGCCCGACGCGCGACGGCGCGGGTTCCGGCGCCGCCCAGTCCTGGTTGGATCGGCTGCGCACGCTGGCGCCGTCGATGTGCACGGTCGCGCTGCCGTTCGCGCAGGTCGATATCGATGCGCTGGCCGCGGTGCACGATCCCGAGCTGACCGCCCGCGCGATCGACGCGCCCGCCGACATCGTGGATTCGCTGCTGTCGGTGAAATCGGTGCGCGGGGTGAGCCTGCCGGCCTCGGGCAGTCTCGACGCCGACGGCGCGACCCTGCTCGCCGGGCACGGTTATCACACCGCCGTACTCGCGGACAATGCCGTGGCACCGGCCGGATCCCTCGACACCGCGACCGGCTCCGGGCTGTCGCGCTCGGACAGCATCCGGGTTCGCAGCACCGCGTCGGTGACCGCCGAGACCGATGTGCCCAGCCCGGAAGTCGTTCGCCTGCCGGGCATTACCGCACCCGCGAACGGCCCGGCCGCGCCGCAGGCCGAAGGCGGTTTGCGGGCAGCCACATTCGACACCTGGTCGGCCACGGCGCTGGCCGCGGTCGGCTCCAACCCGCCGACGCAGCCGTTCACCCCCGACGGGGTGCGCTATGAGGTGACCAACGATTCGCGGGCGGCCCGGCTGCAGGACGCGCTCGGCGCGGTGTCGTGGGCGGCCCTGAACCCGCAGGCCGAGCGGCCGCGGTCGGTGCTGTTCATGCCGCCGCAGCAGTGGGGTGCGGGCCGCGACGAGGCGACCGCCCTGCTCGGACAGCTCGATCTGCTGTTCCGCAGCGGGCTCGCGACGTCGCGCCCGTTCCAGGAAATGCTGGCGCTGCCGCCGGATCCGCAGCCGTACGAGGTGGACTACCGATCCGGGGTCGCCGAGGCCGCGGTGCCCGACCAGTTCGTCGCGCCGATCCAGGAGCAGGCGCGGCGCATCACCGATCTGATGGGCGCGCTGGTCGAGGTGCCGCAGCAGGAGCCGACGCCGCGCACATTCGTCACGCCGCTACGCAACGACCTGGTGCGGGCGCTGACCGTGTCGGACCGGACGGCCACCGGCACCCAGGCCGACACCGCCGCGCAGCGCCGCGTCGACCAGGTCACCCGCACGATGGACAATCTCTATCGGTCGGTCACGGTGCTGCCGCCGGGCGGCGTGTACACGCTGGCCTCCGAGCAGAGTCCGCTGTTGCTGGTGGCGCGCAACGAACTTCCGGTGGCGATCCGGATCCGATTCCGGATCGGCGCGCCGGCGGAGACGAACATCACCGACATCGGCGAGCAGCAATTGCCGGCGGAGGGGACGCGGTCGTTCCAGATCCCCACGCAGGTGAGCGACAGCCGTAACCTGGTGATCCCGATCTCCATCAGCACACCGGACGGCATCCCGCTCGGCAACGCCACGTCGGTCTCGGTGCGGTCCAACGCATACGGTCAGGCGTTGGCGATAATTACCGCATGTGCCGGTGCGCTGCTGTTCCTGCTGGCCGGTCGCCGACTGTGGCGGCGGTTCCGGGGACAGCCCGATCCGGCCGACGAGGGGTTGGACCCGGGGAAGCGGCGCAGACTCAACCGATACCTGCGCGCGCGGAAGCGGGTGCTGCAGCGACAGGAGGGACCATGAGCGACGCCGGCTCGGACTACCCGAGCACCGCCGCACCCGTCCGGCCGCTACCCGCGCGGGTCCCGTCGACCCTGGGGGCGCGGTGAGTGAGTACGACAACCGCCCTCGCGCAACCGGTTCCGCCGACGACGACCCGCCGCCCCGGCGCACACCAGCGGCCCCGTGGGAGCGCGGCCGCCCGCGCCCCGCGCCACCGGCCGACGGCCCACCGGCCGATCCGCGGCGTTCGGGCTCGCGCCCGGTCCCGCGCCGCCCAGGCCCGCTGAGCGGCCCCGTCCCCCCCGTACCGCCGGGCCAGAACCCACAGCTTCCGCCGCCCAGCGGACCCCTACACCGAGTCCCGCCCAGCGACCCGGCCCGCCGAATCCCCCCGGGCACCCCCGCACGCCCGGCACCACCCAACAGCCGCACGCCACCAGCCGGTCCCGCACGCCGAACACCACCCCCCGACGCCCGCCCCGCGCCGCAACAACCACCACTCGACAGCCGCCCGGCCACCCAACGACCAACTCCCGACAACAGGTCGGCCCCGCAACAACCGACACCCGAGGGGTGGCCAGCCGCACAGCAACCACCGCCCGACGGCTGGGCAGCCTCGCAACAACCCACACCCGACGGCTGGTCGGCCACGCAACAACCACCGCCCGACGGCTGGGTAGCCACGCAACAACCCACACCCGACGGCTGGTCGACCACACGACAACCGACACCTGACAGCTGGTCGGCCACGCAACAGCCGACACCTGACAGCTGGGCAGCCTCGCAACAACCGACACCCGACAGCTTGTCGGCCACACAGCGACCGACACCTGACAGCTGGGCAGCCACGCAACCACCCACACCCGACAGCTGGCCGGGCTCGCAACAACCGGCATCCGACGGGCGGGCCACCGCGCCGCGGCCGGGGCAGCCGTCGGGGCGCACTGTGCCGCCGGGCTCGGGGCGACCCGCGCCGTCGTCCGGTCGGCGGCCGCAACCGGACGACCCGATCGACGGGCCCACCCGCAAGATCCCGCGGCGGGACCTACCGGCCGACGCCGGGCACGCCGACGACCGATACCCCGAGGCGGATCCGCGGCAACGCGAGGCCCGGCGTCCGGACACCCGATACCCCGGCGGCGAGCAGGCCGACGTCCAGCACCGCGCTGCCGATCCGCGACGCCGCGACACTCGGCCTGCGGACGCCCGGCGCCCGGACCCGCGGCATCCTGACGCGCGGCCGGTCCGGCGCTCGTCCGTGCCCGACCACGACGCCCGGGCCGCCCGCTCGGCCCCACCGCGCACCGCGCCGCAGCCGGTCGCAACGCGGGAGAGTTCCAACAGCCGGCTGGTCCGCGACTCCGGTTCCATCGCGATCGCCACGTTGATCAGCCGGATCACCGGTTTCGGCAAGCAATTGCTGCTGGTGACCGTGCTCGGCCCGGCGATCGCCAGTGCCTTCGCCTCGGCGAGCCTGATGCCGAACATGATCGCCGAACTGGTCCTCGGCGCCGTGCTCACCGCGATCGTGGTGCCGACCCTGGTGCGCGCGGAACAGGAGGACGCAGACGGCGGCGCGGCCTTCGTCCGCCGCCTGGTCACCGCCGCGGCCACGATCCTGCTGTTCGCGACGGTGCTCGCGGTGGCGGCCGCGCCGATTCTGGCCACGCACGTATTCGTCTCGTCGGACGGCAAGGTGAACACCACGCTCACCACGGCGCTGACCTATCTACTGCTGCCCGCGATCCTGTTCTACGGGCTGTCGGCCCTGCTGACGGCCGTGCTCAACACTCGCGGGGCGTTCAAGCCGGGCGCTTGGGCGCCGGTCATGAACAACGTCGTCGTGCTGGTGGTGCTGGCGCTCTACGCGCTGTCCCCGGGCGAGATCACCCTCGACCCGGTCCGGATGAGCGATCCGAAGCTGCTGCTGCTGGGCGTCGGCGTGACGCTCGGCGTCATCACGCAGGCGGCGAGCCTGCTGCCCGCCATCCGCCGCAACAACATCGACCTGCGCCCGCTGTGGGGCCTCGACGACCGGCTCAAGCAGTTCGGCGCGATGGCCACGGCGATCATCCTCTACGTGCTGATCAGCCAGATCGGCATGATCATCGCCAACAACATCTCCTCACACGCCGACGCCGCCGGCCCGACGATCTACCAGAACGCCTGGCTGCTGCTGCAGTTGCCCTACGGCGTCCTCGGCGTCACCCTGCTCACCGCGATCATGCCGCGGCTGAGCCGCAATGCCGCCGCCGACGACACTCCGGCCGTGGTGGACGACCTGTCCGTGGCGACCCGCCTGACCATGATCGCCCTGATCCCGGTCGTCACCTTCCTGACCATGGCCGGTCCGCAGGTCGGCGAGGCGCTGTTCGGTTACGCGCGTTTCGCCGAGGACGCCGAACGGCTCGGCCAGGCGGTCAGCTGGTCGGCGTTCACGCTCATCCCGTACGCGCTGGTGCTCATTCATCTGCGGGTGTTCTACGCCCGCGAGCAGGTGTGGACGCCGACCTGGATCGTCCTCGGCATCACCACGGTCAAGGTGCTGTTCTCGGCGCTGGCTCCGATGATCGCGAGTTCGGCCGAGCAGGTCGTGATCGTGCTGGGCGTCGCCACCGGTCTCGGGTACGCCGTCGGCGCCGTGATCGGCGGGTACCTGCTGCATCAGAGCCTGGGCGATCTGCGCATGGCCAATGTCGGCCGCACCGTGACCCGCGTGGTGCTGGCCTCGGTGGCCGGCGCCGCGGTGGCGCTGATCATCGACCAGGTGATCGGCCTGTCGAACCTGCATCACGGCATCGGCGCGCTGTTCCGCGTGGTCGTGGACGCCATCGTCATGTTCGGCATCGCCTTCGGGCTGATGCGCCTGGCGGGCATCCCCGAGATCGTGGCCATCACCGTGGCGATCTCGCGGCGCCTGGGTCTCACGCCGCCCGCTCCGGACCTCGGTCTGGACGAGGGCGATGCGGATATGCACGACACCACGGTGCTGCCGCGGCCCGACTTCGACGCGCCCTACTACTACCGGTACGACCCCTACATGGACAGCCAGCAGACCATGGTTCTCCCTGTTATCCGACCGGGGGCCGTTGACCGCACCGGCGGGAGTGAGTTCCCGTACCCTGTTCCGCAGAGAAACGCAAACGCCGGTACCGGCACCCGCGGGGCCGGCGATGCCGGTACCCGTGCGGAGCCGGATGCCGGTCGAGTCGGCGACGTCCCCGGTGCGACGCCGGCTTATCGAACTTCGACACACCAGGGCGAAGGAGGCACGAGGGTGAGCGACGACGCGGCGGGCGGCGTCCCGGCCGCCGACCCTGCCGACCCGGCAGGCGCAGTGCGCACCGACGATGTCCCGCCCGGGCAGGCCCCGGCCGGTCGCGCTGCGGACCCCGGCGACGCCGAACGAGCCGCGGCCCAGTCGGCCGATGCCGAGTCGGAGGTCGGCGGCGAGCAGCCGCCGCCGCGCGACCCGGCCTACGACACCGGCATGATGGCCCCGGTCGGTTCTCCCGAGATGCCGCCGATGCGGGTCGAGCCGCCGTCGCGGCGTGCGCAGCGCGGTCCGAAACTGATGCCGGGCGCCTCGGTGGCCGGTGGCCGCTACCGCCTGCTCGCCGACCACGGCGGGGCCCGCGGACTGCGGTTCTGGCAGGCGCTGGATGTGAAGCTGGACCGCGAGGTCGCCCTGACCTTCGTCGACGCCGATCAGAAGGCGTCGGACAACTCCGGTCACGACGGCCCCCAGGCGATCCTGTCCCGCACGCTGCGTCTGGGACGGATCAACTCGCCGGGTCTGGCGCGCGTGCTCGACGTGGTCCGCGGCAGTTCCGGCGGCATCGTCGTGGCCGAGTGGACGCCCGGCCGGTCGCTGCGCGAGATGGCCGAGACGCGGCCGTCGCCGATCGGCGCCGCGCGCTCTATCCGCGCCCTGGCCGCCGCGGCCGAACTCGCCCACCGCGGCGGCGGTTCGCTGTCCATCGATCATCCCGACCGGGTCCGGATCAGCGCCTCGGGCGACGCCGTGCTCGCCTTCCCGGGCACGCTGTCCGATGCCGACGCCCAGTCCGACGTGCGTGGACTCGGCGCGATGCTGTACGCGCTGATCACGGCGCGCTGGCCGATCCGCTCCGGCGGCGTCAGTGGCGCGGCGGCCTCGGTCGGCGGTTTGCGGCTGGCCGATTTCGGGGCCGACGGCACCCCCGTGGAGCCGCGGCAGATCCGCCCCGAGACCCCGTTCGAGATCTCTGCGGTCGCGGTGCGCTCGCTGGAGTCGAACAAGGGCGTGCGCACGGCGGCCACCGTCCAGCACGTGCTGGAGCAGGCCTCGGTGGTGGACCAGAAGACCGATTTCATCCCGGTGCTGCGGCTGGGTCAGCGGGCCACGAGCGCGCCGGACGAGTCGCTGGCCGATCCGGAACTGCTCGCCGCGGAGAAGGAACGGTCGCAGCGGATGATGTGGATCCTGGTCGGCCTCGGCGTCCTCGCGGCGCTGGTGGTCGGCGTCATCATCTGGTGGCTGCTGAGCATCTTCGCGCCCGGCGACGCCGAGGCGCCGCTCAACGAGCAGCGCAAACTCGGGCTCACCACAGCCAGTGTGGCGCCGGTGAATCCGAGTGCGGGCGCGTCGGAGACACCGGCGGCGCCCGGCGGCGCCGTCACGGTGCGGCCCACCGCGGCGACGGTGTTCTCCCCCGAGGGCACGCCGGACAGCCCGGCGACCGCCGGGTCGGTGCTGGACGGTAACCCGACCACTGTCTGGCACACCGACCAGTACTTCCAGCAGTTCCCCGCCCTGAAGAAGGGCATCGGGGTCATGACCACCCTCGGCAGCCCCAGCAAGCTGAACCGGGTGATCATCGATTCGCCCAGCCCGGGCACGGTGGTGGAGGTCCGCACCTCGCCGACCGCCACCCCCACGCTCGACCAGACGCAGCTGATCGGCCAGGCCACCCTGGCCGACGGCGCCACCGAGATCCCGCTGCGCGCCGACCAGTCCGCCCGGTACGTGCTGGTCTGGATCACCTCCCTGGCCAACTCCGGCGGCCAGTTCCAGACCTCGATCGCCGACATCCGGTTCGAGGCGGCCCCCTGACGACCGCCGTCGTCGCGTTTCCCGCTCTGCTTGCTGCTCATCTGAGACAGCCGATATGATTCACACCGCGCTCTCAGCAGGGAGCTTCCCGGGATCTGGTTCCTCGGTCCTGGACGACGCGGAATTTGTGGTGATGCCTCGCCCTCTGGCGCGGTGCCGCAGTGAGTCGGCAAGGGCATCGTGAGCGCCGATCCGAGGGGTTTGTGTTGTCGTTTGAAGCGGTCGAGCGCTCCAGCGGGGGGATGTCCGAGTCATCTGCCGTCCGGCGCCGGTCGTTCGATCTCGACGAGGCCACCGATCGCGAGTTGCTCGCCGCGCACGTCGACGGCGACCGCGATGCCTTCCGGGTGCTGTTCCGCCGTCATTACAACCACCTCTGGCAGCTCGCCCTGCGCACCTGCCGCACCTCCGAGGACGCGGCCGACTGCCTGCAGGACGCCCTGCTGTCGGCCCACCGCAACGCCGCCCGCTTCCGCGGTGACGCGGAGGTCCGCAGCTGGCTGCACCGCATCGTCGTCAACGCCTGCCTGGATCGCATGCGCCGCAACAAGGCTCGCTACAGCGTGTCGCTGTCGGAGGAGGGGATGCCCGAGCCCGCGGTCGAGCGCGACGACATGGCGCACCGCGAGATCTCCATGGTGGTCGACGCCGCACTGTTCCGATTGCCCGACGACCAGCGCGCCGCACTTGTCGCGATAGACATGGAAGGGTATACCGTGGCGGAAGCCGCGCAGTTGCTGGGCGTCGCCGAGGGCACCATCAAGAGCCGGTGTTCCCGTGGTCGCAAGCGGCTGCAGCAAGAGTTGGAATTCCTGCAGGATCCGGGGAACCGGACGTAGTCGAGATGCGTCATTACTAGAGACGAACGAAAACCCTTTACCCGGCCGCAGCAGGCCCGACCCGGAGAGGCGATGGACGACAAGGGCGAAGCCGACCGGCGACGCCGGCCCGGGTCGCGAGTCGGTGAGGACGAGACAGGAGGCACGATGGCAGCCCGCCCGGCGCCGCAGCCCCCTTTCTCGACCGACCTGCTGGCCGACCTCCATGCCGACAATGTCTCCCCGGAGCTGTCCGAGCAATTGTGGCCGCAGGTCCGCGAGGATCCGGAGTCGCTGCGCTTCCTGCGCTCCCTCGACGACGTCACCGCGGAATTACAAGCGCTGGGCCAGGATTCGCGCATCCTGCACGAGATGCCACCCGAGGTCACCGCCCGCCTGGACCGATTGCTGGACGATCTCTCCCGCGGCGAGCACCCCGGCGAGTCCGCACCCGCGGAGCAACTGGCCACCGTGCATCCGCTGCCCCCGCGCCGAATATCGGCCGAGTCCACCGACCCGCCGTCCACGCGCCCCATGCCGGCGCTGTCCGCCGAAGCGGCCGCAGCCCAGGACGAGCCCGCCGCGGAGCCGATCCGGCTCGACACGCCCCGTTCCCGGCGCTGGCAGTGGCTCACCGCGGTGGCCGCCGCCGTGGCTGTCCTGGCCGGCACCCTGATCGCGATCGATGCCGTCCGCGGCCCCGGCCAGGCGCCGAAGGCGTTGCCCACCGAACAGACCGCGGTCCCGCTCGACGACGACCTGCCCACCGCCACACTGGTGAGCGCCATCGGCCGCAACGATGTCACGGGCCCGCTGGCCGCCCCGGGCGCGATGGCGGGCTGCATCGCCGCCGCCGGATACGAACGGCCGGTGCTGGGCTCGATGAATGTCACCTTCCGCGGCGCTCCGGCGGTAGTGATCATCCTCACCGGCCCGCAGCCGCCCGAGATCACCGCGCTGGTCGTCGGAACGGGTTGCGGCCCAGGTGATGCGCAGCTGCTCGACCAGCGCGACATCGGCTGAGCCGGGCCGGGGAACAACAGCGTTTAGGCTGTTGTTGACCCACAAGCCTGCTGACATACTCCTCGGAAGGGCCCCATGAACACCCCTGTTCGCGATCTGATCATCGTCGGCTCCGGCCCCGCCGGCTACACCGCCGCGGTCTACGCGGCCCGGGCCGAACTCGAACCGCTGCTGTTCGAGGGCACCCAGTTCGGCGGCGCCCTGATGACGACCACCGAGGTGGAGAACTTCCCCGGCTTCCGCGCCGGCATCATGGGCCCCGACCTGATGGAGGAGATGCGCGAACAGGCCAAGCGCTTCGGCGCCGACATCCGCACCGAGGACGTCGACGCGATCGACCTGTCCGGCCCGATCAAGTCCGTCACCGTCGGCGGCGAGACCTACCAGGGCTACGCGATCATCCTCGCCATGGGTTCGGCCGCCCGCTACCTGAACGTGCCGGGGGAGCAGGAGCTGCTCGGCCGCGGCGTGAGCGCCTGCGCCACCTGCGACGGCTTCTTCTTCAAGGGCCAGGACATCGTCGTCGTCGGTGGCGGCGATTCGGCCATGGAGGAGGCGACGTTCCTCACCAAGTTCGCCGCCAGCGTCACCATCGTGCACCGCCGCGAGGAGTTCCGCGCCTCGCGCATCATGCTCGATCGCGCCAAGTCGAACGAGAAGATCCGCTTCGTCACCAATGCCGAGGTCACCCGGGTGCACGGCGAGAACAGCGTGACCGGCCTCACCCTGCGCGACACCAGGACCGGCGAGACCTCCGAGCTGGCCGCGACCGGTCTGTTCGTCGCCATCGGCCACGACCCGCGCAGCGAACTGGTGCGCGGTCAGGTCGACCTGGACGGCGAGGGCTACGTGCTGGTGCAGGACCCCACCACGGCCACCTCCGTCGACGGCGTATTCGCCGCGGGCGACCTGGTCGACCACACCTACCGCCAGGCCATCACCGCCGCCGGTACCGGCTGCCGGGCGGCCATCGACGCCGAGCGCTGGCTCGCCGAGAAGGGCGACATCACCTCCAACACCCTGGACCACGCCGGTCAGCCGGTCGAGGTCGCCGCCAACTGATCAATCTCGTCGTAGAGTTCGAGGAGTTTCACCATGTCCGACACCGCCACCAAGACCGTCACCGACGCCACGTTCCAGCAGGACGTGCTGGGCAGCGACAAGCCGGTTCTCGTCGATTTCTGGGCGGCCTGGTGCGGTCCCTGCAAGATGGTCGCTCCCGTGCTGGAGGAGATCGCCGCCTCCCACGGCGACAAGCT
Organism: Nocardia wallacei; assembly: GCF_014466955.1. NCBI lineage: Bacteria > Bacillati > Actinomycetota > Actinomycetes > Mycobacteriales > Nocardiaceae > Nocardia > Nocardia wallacei. The sequence goes on from NZ_AP023396.1 coordinate 7,823,093, forward strand.
CACCATCGCCAAGGTGGACGCCGACGCCAACCCGCAGACCGCGAAGGACTACGGCATCCTGTCGCTGCCCACGCTGGTCCTGTTCTCCGGCGGACAGGAGACCAAGCGGATCGTCGGCGCCAAGGGCAAGGCCGCGCTGCTGCGCGAACTCGAGGGCGTCATCTGACGACCCCCCTTCGGGACTCGGCGTCGGCGCTGTAGTATTTCGGCGCTGACAACAGCTTTCGGTAGTTGCACAGGGCTACCGTCTCCGGGCCCGGACGCGATGTCGGGGGTTAGGATCTCTGCACTCGGAGGATTGCTGAAATTCGGTCCGGGTCTGAGACAATCGAGCGACGCTCCGGTCGTGCGAGGGTGTGAGCCGTCGCATGAGTGGGTACCCGGATTGGCGGAAGGAAAGGGCTCTCACGCATGCACCGACTTCGTCACGGCGATAGTGGACCAGCCGTCGCTGAGGTTCGGAGCACTCTGGCAAGTCTCGGATTCCTGCACATCCGCCCCCACGGGACCGACCGGTCCGACGGAAACGGCGCGTACTGGAAGGATTCCGACGCCACCTTCGATCACGATCTCGATTCCGCGGTGCGTGCCTTCCAGCAGCACCGCGGACTCTTGGTGGACGGCGTCGTCGGCCCGGCCACCTACCGGGCGCTGAAGGAAGCCTCCTACCGTCTCGGCGCCCGCACGCTGATCTACCAGCTGTCGGCGCCGCTGTACGGCGACGACGTGGCCACCCTGCAGCGTCGCCTGCAGGATCTCGGCTTCTATGTGCACCGGGTGGACGGCTATTTCGGCCCGCACACCCACGACGGTCTCACCGCCTTCCAGCGCGAGATCGGCCTGTCCGCCGACGGCATCTGTGGTCCGGATACGCTGCGCTCGCTGGATCTGCTCGGCGCCCGCGTCACCGGCGGCAATCCGCACCGCATCGCGGAGGAGGAGGTCGTGCACCGGGCGGGCCCGCAGCTGACCGGCAAACGGATCGTCATCGACCCCGGAATGGGCGGCCCCGACAAGGGTTTCGCCGTCCCCACCGAATTCGGCGACGTCTACGAGTCGGAGATCCTGTGGGATCTGGCCAGCCGCCTGGAGGGCCGGATGGCGGCCACCGGCATGGAGACCTTCCTGTCCCGGCCGTGGGGCGCCAACCCCTCCGACGCCGAACGTGCCGAAACCTCCAACACTTTCGACGCCGATCTGATGATCTCGTTGCGCTGCGCGCACAATCCCAGCCCGCTCGCCAACGGCATCGCCAGCTTTCACTTCGGCAATTCGCACGGCTCGGTGTCGATGATCGGGCAGGTGCTGGCCGGATTCATCCAGCGCGAGATCGTGGCCCGAACCTCGCTGCAGGACTGCCGGACACACCCGCGCACCTGGGACCTGCTGCGGCTGACCAAAATGCCGACCGTCCAGGTCGACATCGGCTACCTCACCAACGAGTACGACGCCTCGGTGCTGACCAATCCGCGCATGCGCGACGTGATCGCCGAAGCCATCCTGATCTCGGTCAAGCGGCTGTACCTGCTGGGGCAGGACGATCAGCCCACCGGCACATACACTTTCGCCGAGCTGCTGGCCGAGGAGCTGGCCGCGGCCGACCGGATGTAGCGCCGAACGCGGCTCGTCTCAGGGGCAGCCCACCCGCGACTTCGACTCCACCGACGCGGCCGCCAGCAGTTGATCCAGCGCTCGCTCCACGTCTTCCTTCCAGAAGTGGTCGCTGTCGAGTTCCAGGCGCAGCCGCGGGAAACGATGATGCGGCGCCACCACGGTGAATCCGACATCCTCCAGGAAGTCGGCGTCGATCATGCAACTCTCGGGGGAGCAGCCCGAATTCGATCGCTGCCGCGGCGAGGTCGGCACGCCCTGTGCCGGATTGTCGATCCGTTCCAGCAGGAACATCGACCGGACCGACCGCGTGGACATCGCGGTAGCCGAAGGGTCCTGGCGGATACCGAACGCCTCGATGGCCCGTACGCCGCGCCGCACCAGATCGTCGACCACCGCCTGGATCAACCGGGTGGCAATGTCGTTGTGCTGGTAGGGCGGTTCGGACCGCAGCGTGGTCAGCAGCACGGCGTCCGGGCTGACCGGCGATGTCGGGAACAATGTCGCCCGAGGTACCGCGCTCGGCGGCGAGTACAGCGCGCAACCGGCGGGCTGGTCGTCGACCAGCGCGATCTGACCACACGAGCCCCATTCGAGCAGCACGGTCGACAGCCAGGCCTCCTTCTCGAAGACCGGGTCGCTGAATTCGCGAGAGTCCGCCGCCACGGCGGGATCGATCTCCCAGAACACGCACCGCCGGGCGTGTGCGGGCAGCTTGTCGAGTCCGCCGAGGGTAAGTGCGGTAACGCTGGTCGACACCGCTCTACTCAGCCTCCAGCTTTCCGATTCATCCACATTCACGCCGCATCAATATCTACTCGCCAGCAAGAATAAGCGATCAAAGCGAACCGCCTCATTTCCGATAGCTGTGCTGTCATCAGGATCGCAGCGCGGCGCCCCCGAGGGCGCCGTCACAGTGACGTTTTGCCGTCAGGGCCAGGTATCTCCGCTGATTTCGCGGTTTTCGGCCGTGACGCCGGTCGTCCTAGCCCTGCTGCTCCATCATCTTCACGATGCGTTCCAGATCGGCGAGATCGCCGAACTCGACGACGATCTTGCCCTTCTTCTTGCCCATGCTCACCGTGACACGGGTGTCGAAGGAGTCGGCGAGCCGCTCGGCCAGCCGCTCCAGACCCGGCATCTGCACGGGTTTGCGGTCGGCGGGGCGCCGCTCCTTCTCCTCATCGGGATACCGGTTGGCGAGGGTGACCGCCTCCTCGGTGGCCCGGACCGAGAGCCCTTCGGCGACAATCCGTTCCGCCAGTTTCTCCTGCGCCTCCGCGCCGGACTCCAGCCCGAGTAAGGCGCGGGCATGCCCGGCGGACAGCACGCCCGCCGCGACCCGCCGCTGCACCGGGATCGGTAGCTTCAGCAGGCGGATCATATTCGTGACGACCGGCCGGGATCGGCCGATCCGGTTCGCCAGTTCCTCGTGGGTGACGCCGAACTCTTCCAGCAGCTGCTGATACGCGGCCGCCTCCTCGAGCGGATTCAGCTGCACCCGATGGATGTTCTCCAGCAGGGCGTCGCGCAGCATGGCGTCGTCGGTGGTCTCGCGGACGATGGCCGGAATGGTCTCCAGCTTCGCCTCCTGGCACGCGCGCCAGCGGCGCTCGCCCATGACGATCTGATAGCGCGGGGTAGGGGAGGACTCCAGCTGGCGCACCACGATCGGCTGCATGAGGCCGAATTCGCGCACCGAATGGATCAATTCGTCCAGCGCGTCTTCCTCGAAGACCTGGCGCGGCTGCTTGGGGTTGGGCTCGATCTGGTCCGGCGGGATCTCCCGGTAGACCGCTCCGGCATCGGATCCGCCGGCCGGGTCGGGAACCCGGTGCAGATACGCCGAGGCCGGATGCGGACCGATCGGATCCAGGCCGATGACGGCATTCGCGGCGGCACTTCCGAGCCCCTGGACGTCGGTCGGCCCGGTCGGGATGAGCGCGGCCAGCCCGCGCCCCAGTCCACCCTTCTTCGCCTGACTCATCGGCTTACCGACCCCTTTCCTCGTTCACTCCACCAGCTGTGCCCACCACAGCGCTCCGGGCGGCCATCTCCCGCCCGGCATCCAGATAGCTCATCGCACCACGGGAACCCGGATCGTAATCCAGCACCGTCATGCCGTAGCCGGGCGCCTCGGAAACCTTGACGCTGCGCGGAATCACCGACCGCAGCACCACATCGCCGAAGTGCCCCCGCACCTCCTCGGCGACCTGATCGGCCAGCTTGGTCCGCCCGTCGTACATCGTGAGGACGACGGTCGACACATGCAGTTCCGGATTCAGATGCGCCTGCACCAGACTGATATTGCGAATCAGCTGACCCACGCCCTCCAGGGCGTAGTACTCGCATTGGATAGGGATCAGCACCTCTTTGGCGGCCACGAGCGCGTTCACGGTCAGCAGGCCGAGCGACGGCGGGCAGTCGATCATCACGTAGTCGATGTCGTAGCCGGCCAGGTTCGCCTCCTGGATCGCGGCCTTCAGCCGACCCTCGCGGGCCACCATGGACACCAGCTCGATTTCGGCGCCGGCCAGATCGATGGTGGCCGGAATGCACAGCAGTCGTTCGTTGTGCGGGCTGCGCTGAATCGCCTGCTGCACAGTCGCCTCGCCGATCAGCAACTCGTAGCTGGACGGGACACCGGAGTGATGTTCGACGCCCATCGCGGTGCTGGCATTGCCCTGCGGGTCGAGATCGATGACCAGAACGGTCATCCCCTGTAGCGCAAGCGCGGCAGCAAGATTCACGGCGGTCGTGGTCTTGCCGACACCACCTTTCTGGTTCGCGATGGTGATGATGCGTTGTTCGCGCGGCTTGGGGATGGTCATCGAACCAGGATGCAGTACTTGGCTGGCACGCTGCGCCTCAGCGGCTATGGGCGTGTCGGCGGAAATGCTTCCGAACGGAGCCTGGTCCAGATCGAAGCCAGTTCCGTCCAGCATTCCGGGCACCCGCGACGTTGTTTCCCGTGAAACATTCGCTGGACCGTTCGACATACAGGCTCCTAACCCCGAGAACTTCAGACACGTGCCCAAGCAGCGTCGATGCCGCGTCGGCTCGAGCAAACGAAGCGCGGCACAGCGGAATCGAGACCGATGCCCATCCCGGCGAGCCTGTCGGGCATCGCGAATCTGCACTCGCGCTCGATGACACCTAGCTTGCCAGCACCGGACCCAATACGGAAGTTGAACCGCTGCGATCACACCACGACACGCGAAGTTTCTTCCCCGGAAGGCGTTTCGCGCACCCACACCCCGCCCGGGAGGGGCCTGGAGATCGAAAGGGTTGCTCCCCAAGTCCGTACACATCGGAGGACGGTGGCGCATTCGAGGTGTCGATGACGGTCCTGCGGCAGGGGAGGGGATCCTTGTTTCACATGAAACACGAACCAGCGCGGGAGCGGCGGCTCGCATACTTCACATGAAACAAGGCGGCCGGGGCGAAACAGGAAGCGCCGAGCCGTCTTCCAGCCCCGGCCGATGACGATGAGTTCGCCCGCCTATGTTTCATGTGAAACATAGGCACGGGGCGGAGCGAAATTTCGCGGCTCGTTCCACCGGGCCTGACATCCGCAAGTTTCATGTGAAACAACGGCAGAAGAGGCTCGGGACGAGTCGGCGCAGAGACCCCTGCACGCAACCGCTGCGCGATGATTCACGTGAAACAAGACCCGAAGGGCCAACCTTCACCGACGACGCTTCGCCTGATTACGTTCGGCCCTGCGCTCGGCTCGGGGGAGGCGCTCGACGCTCAGCACGACCGTCGGCGGATCGACGATCCCCACCCCACACTCGAGCACCTGAGCATGGCCGCCACCCGCGCGAGCCAGATCGTCGCGATCGCGGTCGAGTTCCTCCGCGGCACTCGACCCCTTGAGCGCGAGCATGCGACCGCGGTCGTGCACCAGCGGCAGCGACCACTTGGCGAGCTTGGCGAGCGGAGCGACCGCACGCGAGGTGACGACATCCGCCCCGCCGGCCACCTTCCGCACATCGGGCTGTTCGGCCCGGCCGCGCACGACCGTCACCTCCAGTCCCGCCGACTCGATGAACTCGGCAAGAAAGATGGTCCGGCGCAGCAGCGGCTCGACCAAGGTGATCCGGAGATCGGGCCGCGCGATCGCGAGCGGGATTCCGGGCAGGCCCGCGCCACTGCCGATGTCGACGACCGCCGCGGAGGCGGGGATGAGCTCACCGAGCACGGCACAGTTGAGAATGTGTCGATCCCATAGCCGCGGCACCTCGCGGGGGCCGATCAGCCCGCGCTCCACACCGGCGGTCGCCAACGCGGCACAGTAGCGCCGAGCCAGCGGCAGTCGATCCCCGAAGACCCGCTCCGCCGCGGCGGGCGGTTCCGGCTCCGCGACCGCGCCCGGGGGAGGGGAGTACTCCGGGTCGGTCACACCGTTTCCTCGTTCCACGTGAAACATCCTTCCGGATCCGGCGCCGGACGGAGAATCCGACCCCGCACAAGGGTAGGGCCCCCGGTTCCGCGAACCGGGGGCCCTCCACATTCCCATTGCCACACTAGGACGGCAGCACGACCACGTGCCGGTTCGGCTCGACGCCCTCACTCTCGCTGGCGACGCCGTCGATCTCCGCCACCGCGTCGTGCACGATCTTGCGCTCGAACGGCGTCATGGCCGCCAGTGACTCGGGCTTGCCCGACTCCAGCACCCGCTGCGCCGCGGCGGTGCCGAGCGAACTCAGCTCCTCCCGGCGCTGCGCCCGCCAACCGGCGACGTCCAGCATGAGCCGGCTGCGCACACCGGTCGCCTGCTGCACCGCCAGGCGAGTCAGCTCCTGCAGCGCGTCCAGCACCTCACCGCGGCGCCCCACCAACTTGGACAGATCGCGGCCCCCGTCGATGCTCACCACCGCACGGTCGCCCTCGACGTCCAGGTCGATATCGCCGTCGAAGTCGAGGACGTCCAGCAGTTGCTCGAGGTAGTCGCCGGCGATCTCGCCCTCCTCGATGAGCGCTTCCTCGGCGTCGCTCACGCCCTCCGCCGCCTCGTCCGCGACGGGCTCCGACTCGTCGGTTGCCGGCTCGTCCGCGATCGTGCTGTGTGCACTGAGGGCCACGGTGGCGTCCCCTCCGTCGGTTTCAACAGTCATGTGTGTCGTTTCCTTCAATCTGCGTCATCCGTCGTGTCCGGCGGTCACCCGCCGGGAAGCTGTGGCAGGCGACGCGCTAACGACGTCGCTTCTGATTCGGGCGGCCGCGGTTTCCGGATCGCTTCCGATTGCCTTGTCCGCCTTGCTTGGACGAAGCTGTGGCCTTCCCCGGCTTGGTCGCGCCGGAACCGTTGCGCGTCGCGGGCGGCGTCGCGGATTCGCCCTCGGCCGCGGGCACGTCGGTCGCCGCGTCCGCCGCGGCGGTGGGCTGCCTCTTCTTCGGCTTGGCGCCCGGCTTCGGTGCGTTGGCGGTCTGGCGCTCCTTGGCCTCCTGCTTCTTCTGCTCCTCTTCCTTCTCCATCCGGCCGAAGACGAGGTGCTGCTGTCCGTAGGTCCAGATGTTGTTGGCGACCCAGTAGAGCAGGATGGCGATGGGCAGGAACGGGCCACCGACGATCACACCGAGCGGGAACACCCACAGCGCCAGCTTGTTCATGATCGCGGCCTGGGGGTTGGCCGCGGCCTCCGCGCTCTGCCGCGCGACGGACGCCCGCGCGTTGAAATGGGTCGCCAGGCCCGCGATGATCATCAGCGGCACCGCGACATACACCATGTTCGCGACGTGCGGGATACCGCCGTAGTCGGCGAACGCCTCCAACTGCGCCTTGGGCGAGGTGATCGCCGCGGAGATGGGTGCACCGAAGATGCGGGCCCGCAGGAACGACTGCACATCGTCGGCGTTGAAGACGTAGTTCGCCGTGTGCGCGTTGTCGTAGGCGGACATGTTCCCGCCGCCGCCGAAGCCACCGATACTGCCGCCGGTCCGGTTGAACGACCGCAACACGTGGTACAGACCGATGAAGACCGGCACCTGCGCCAGCACCGGCAAGCAGCCCATCAAGGGATTGAAGCCGTGCTCCTTCTGGAGCTTCTGCATCTCGAGCGCCATCTTCTGGCGGTCGTTCTTGTACTTCTTCTGCAGCTCCTTGATCTGGGGCTGCAGCTCCTGCATCTGCTTGGTGGTGCGGACCTGCTTGACGAACGGCTTGTAGAGCACCAGACGCAGGGTGAACACCAGGAACACCACCGCCAGCGCCCAGGCGAGGCCATTGTCCTTGCCTAGGGCGAACCCGAAGATGCGGTGCCAGAACCACAAGATCCAGGACACCGGATAGTAGATGAAATCGAGCACGGCTCTATGCACTCCCGTCGGTCGTGTCGCCGGTCACCGAGGGCGGCGACCCCTTACAAGTCTCCTGTGCGGCCGGCTCATCGGCGGCTGCCCCGTTCCGTTTCCGCTCCGGAACGGGGTCCCACCCACCAGGGTGCCAGGGCGCACATTTGACCAATCGCACGGCCGTCAATCCGAGGCCGACGAACAGGCCCCGGGTGCGCAACGCCGTCACCGCGTACTCGCTGCAGGTGGGAGTGAATCGGCACACCGGCATGCGGGTGGGGGAGACGTAGGTCCGGTACAGCTCGATGACGAAGATCAGCGCATCGGACGGCAGCCGGGCGAGGCGCCTCATGACGGCCCGCCCGAGAGCTTGCGCAGTGCCGCTCGCAGCTGCTGATCGAGTTCGGCCGAGGAGGCCGCCGCGGCGCCGGGCAGGGCGCGGATCACGATGTCCGTGTCCGCGGGCAGCTCGGCGATCAGCGGGGCGCAGATATGACGCAGGCGGCGGGCCACGCGGTGACGTACCACCGCGGTGCCCACCGCCTTACTGACGATCAATCCGAAGCGCGGACCGCCACGGCGAACCGCCGGGCCGGGTGGATCACCCTCCGCAGCAGTCCAATCCGTGGTCGATACCACAGCGTGCACGACCAGATCACGTCTCCCGATTCGTCGGCCACGCCGCACCGTCCGGGAGAAATCGGCACGATGATGCAGCCGATACGGCTCAGGCAACACCCGAGTGTCCGAGCGTGTATCGGATGAGGTGGTACGGCGAACCGAACGGCGAACGGGACATGACGCCGAGGCCGGTGCCGATGAATCAGGCCGTGAGCTGGGCGCGGCCCTTGCGACGACGCGCCGTCACGATCGCGCGGCCCGCACGGGTCCGCATCCGGAGGCGGAAGCCGTGGACCCGCGCACGACGACGGTTGTTCGGCTGGAACGTCCGCTTGCCCTTGGCCACGGTCAACACTCCTCGAGTTGGTGGGCGCCCCTCGGCGCCCGAAGCTTGTCGGTGAAACTCTTGTCGCGATGAGTGACCAGGTCCTCATCGGCGCAATACCCATCGCGGCCCGGGCAGCACGCAGCTGCCACCGCGTCAATGGGTGACTGTACGAGAGTACTGACCGGCTCCGGCCGGGTCAAACCGGGGTCCGTCACCGCGGCCGGGCTACTGACCTCGGCCGATAGGTCGCCGCACCCGGCCGCCGACCGGTGCGGCAACGCCCTGGCGGTGACGAAGGACACGGCCGCGAACGGGCCTTGTCGCCGTCGCGACACACCCACTACGATACGTAGCCAGAAGGTAGCTATAGAAGCGCTGGTCCAAGCGCTGACCGGGGGGACACGGCAGCGCAGCTCACATCCCTGTGGTTCTCCACATCTGTGGATAATTGTGTGGAAATACCCCTGGAGTGGCATATT